>JBQGDG010000231.1:0-11619 GCA_052038935.1 Neorhizobium sp.
ACTGGGGCTGGACGCTGATGCTGAAAGCATCCCGCCGAAACTGATGTTGCGCCTTCGAGATCGGCACACTGTGGAGCATGCCTGCCGGAACGGTCGCGATCTCTCCGTTGGTCGCGGCTAATCCTATTGGCGGATGTCTCCTCAGCCGATTTTCCACGTATCCAGTTGTTCCAGCTGGTCTAAATTATTGACGGCAGACGCGGGATGAAACCGCGCGGACCATCCAGCACGGGGGGAGAAATTGATCTCGGTATGTATTCTGACGTTGAACGAGGAGCGTAATCTCCCGGCCTGTCTCGCAGCCCTCGGCTGGTGCGACGATATCGTGGTGCTGGATTCGTTCAGTACGGATCGGACCGTCGAGATCGCCGAGGCCGCAGGGGCCCGCGTCTATCAGCGCGCCTATGACGGCGAGGATTGCCAGCGCATGTTCGCGCTCAAGGACATAGAATACAGGCATAAATGGGTATTCATGCCGGATGCCGACGAAATAGTCACCACCGAGCTGCGGGACGAGATGCTTGCCATCGCCGCGGATCCGACGCGACCCGAGGCGTTTTTCCGCATCCGCTACAAGAACATGTTCATGGGGCGCTGGATCAAGCGCAGCAGCCTCTATCCGACATGGATGACACGTTTCTTCAGGCCGGACCGGATCATCCGTTTCGAACGCAAGGAACACGCGATCCCGATCGGCGATGGGCCGGAGGGGCGGCTCAAGGAGCACTACCTTCATTACAGCTTCAATAACGGGCTGCGTGCCTGGTACGAGAAACACAACCGCTATTCCTCGTCGGAAGCCAGCGAAACGGTCGCGAGCCTCAAGGACGGGTATGTCGGGTGGCGGAAAATCCTGTCGCGACGTGCCGAGGTGCGGCGGCGCGGATTGAAGGAATTGTCGATGCGCGTGCCGTTCCGCTCCCTGGCGCGCTTCGTCTACATGTATTTCATTCGGGGTGGATTTCTCGACGGGCTGGAGGGGTACCACTATTGCCGCCTGATCTCCGCCTACGAATACATGATCGTCATCAAGACCAAGGAACTGCAACGACGGGAAAAGGGACTGCCGGTATAGGATCGGACCCGGGAGTGAGGCGGCATTCGGCAATCGTCGCCCGCTCGCCGCCTCCGTTCCGGACAAAACAGGCCCTGATCGCCGCCGCGAAGGGCCTGCCGGTCTAGCTGGCGCAGCCGTAGTTCCGGATCGTGAGATCGGCGATTGCCGGCCAGTTGAACCTTTCCATCACCAGCCGTCGCCCGTTCGTGCCCATTTTCTCGCTCATGGCCGGGTTGTCCAAGAGGGTGCTCAGGGCGCGGGCGACCGCTTCGGGATCGGTCGAAACGACAAGTCCGGCCTCGTTGTCGCCGACCTCCGGAAAATGGCAGGCGTCGGTGATGACGACCGGCGTCGCACAGGCCAGCGCCTCGGTGATCGCTATGCTGAACCCTTCCTGACGGCTTGGCAGGCAGAAGCAGGCGGCATCGACCAGCGAGGCCATCTTGTTCTCTCCGTAGATCGGGCCGACGAGATGAACGCGGCGTTCGAGCCCGAACCTCTTCACCAGAAGTTCGAACTCGGCTTCCGCACCGTCGGGCGGGCCCGCGACGACGAGATCCACGTCCTCGTGGGAGGCCGCCACCAGCCGGAAGGCCTTGGCGAGGATGTCCAGCCCCTTCTTGAAATGCAGCCGCGATAGGAAGAGGATGTATCGACGGTCGGCCGGCAACCCGATCTGGCTGCGGAACCGGCCCTTTTCCGGCAACGCGCTGAATTCCTTCGGGAAGACGCCATTCGGGATGATCACGCAGGGAGAGCGCAGCCCCAATGGCCGCATCAGGTCGACCTCGTCCGAATTCAGGGCGTGAAGGAATTTTGCCCTGTTCAGCATTCTGCGATAGCCCAGCAGAAGCGCGATCTGCTTCTTCAGCCGCTTCTGCCCCATGCTCCATCTGTCCAGCATGCCCGACGTGCAGAGACAGTAGGGGATCCCTCGTCTTCTCGCTATCTCGGCGGCATAGGGAAGGATGGGTTCCCAGACGCCGTGCAGGTGGAGGAACGATGCGGAAGGCATCACCGATTCCACAGCCTTCCGTCCCTCCCGGCAGAGCAGTTTCTCGATGAGATCCGGTTCGGGGAGTATCCGCCATTTGACATCGCCGAAATTCGGGATGGCGCGGCCCATCTCGAACGTCTTCCGTTGAGCCTCGGCACTGCCGTAGCTGACGATATGGACGTCGTGACCGAGGGCGGCCTGTGCGGCGGCGACGCGTTGGACGACCGCCTGGGGGCCTCCGAACTTCGGGTCGATGGTCGCTATGACATGGACGATTTTCACGATTTCGTTCTTCGGTGGCTGGACGTTGTTTCCCTCTACTGGTCTCGCAGCTGGCCATGCCTTGCCAAGCTGCACGAAAGCACTACCGGCCGAATAGCGACTACTCCGATCGTCGCTTCTCGTTCTCCTTAAGCCGTGAGCGATCGAGCCGGGCGATGGCGCCTATGGCGTTTAGACAGCTTGTCCGCGCCATCTCAGCCGCGATGATGAGCCCGTTGCGAAAGGTCAGTCGGCAACATCGCGGCCTCGCCTGACGGGCGGGCCGGGGGAACGCTGGGACGAGCATGCACCGATAAGGCACGGATATTTCGATGAATGGGAAGATTGTCGTCAGCCAGCTGGGCGCGCGCATGCATTACGCCGTGCCTCGTATATTCGCCGATCGCGGCCAACTCGCGCATTTCTACACCGACATAGTTGCAACGCAGGGCTGGCCACGCATCGTCAACCTGCTTCCGACCAGGATCATGCCATCCGCGATCCGACGTCTGACGGGACGCAGGCCGAAAGACGTGCCCTTGGAGCTGACGACGACCTTCGCGCGTTTCGGTGCCCTGTCGGCGATGCGGCGGCTGCGATCCGCCGATGTGATCGACGAGACGTCACATGCCATATGGGCGGGGTCGCGGTTTTCCAGGCTCGTCGCCAGGAGCGGCTTTCACGGGGCCGCCGGTCTCTATGGGTTCAGCGGCGACGCTCTGGAGCAGATGCAGGCGGCGAAAGAGCAGGGCATGTGGACCGTCGTCGAACAGATGATCGCGCCGAGAGATGTCGTCGAGGACCTCGTCGCGGCCGAAATGACGAAATTCCCCCGATGGGCCGGCCTGCCCGGAACGAACCCCTTCGCCAAGTCCTTTGCCGACCGGGAGCGGGCGGAATGGGAGATCGCCGACATCATCCTCTGCCCTTCGGAATTCGTCCGCAGGCATGTCATTGCATGCGGCGGACCCGCGCAACGCTGCGTTCTTCTTCCCTATGGCGTCGATCCGAAGTTCCTGCCGGAACGGAAGCGCAGGGAACCAGGCCCGTTGAGAGTGCTGACGGTGGGACAGGTCGGCCTGCGCAAGGGATCGCCCTATGTCTGCGCCGCGGCAAGGATTCTCGGCGGCGCGGCGACCTTCAGGATGGTGGGATCTCTCGCTCTTTCGGACGAAGCCAGGGAGGAGGTCTCGCGTGTCGTGGAACTGAGGGGGATCGTGCCGCGCGCGGAGATGGCGGAGGAATTCCGCTGGGCCGATGTCTTCCTGCTGCCTTCGATCTGCGAGGGTTCCGCGACCGTCGTCTATGAAGCGCTCGCGGCAGGCCTGCCGGTCGTGACCACCGAAAACACCGGCACCGTCGTGCGCAACTGGATCGAGGGTTTCATCGTGCCCGTAGGCGATGCCGAGGCGATCGCGTTGGCCATTGCGCGCTTCCTGGGCGATGACGGGTTGCGGGCGGCCATGTCGCTCAATGCAGTGGCGCGGGCTTCCGAATTCACCGTCGAGGAATATGGCAAACGGCTTCTTGCGGCCCTTTCCGGCCTGGAGAAGCGAGGTCCCCCGCCGCTCGCCGATGGGCAACCGATGCCGCATCCTCCTTAAGGTGAAGCCCGGCGATCCTTTGGCCCGGTACCGCCGCCGGGCGGGCATTTGTACCATTCCGATGCCTGGGTGCTTCCGGCCGGTCGCGGGAAGGTCCGCCCGGCAGACATCGCGAACCGGATCCGGGTACCATATCATGAGGCAATCCGTCATTCCCGATACCGACCTCAGCTGTTCCCGCTTCATATTCGGCACGGCGTCGCTGTTCCGCACGGGTGGGACGGAGGCGAGGTCGAGACTTCTGGAAGCTGCGGTCGACCACGGGTTCACCCATTTCGATACGGCGCCGTATTACGGTTTCGGAAGCGCGGAGCGCGATCTCAGAGGCGTCCTGCGCCGGCATCCGCGGGTCACGGTGACGACCAAGGTCGGTATCTACTCGCCCGGTGGCGAAAGCCAGCCGGATGCGCTCGTCTTTCTTCGAAAAGCAGCCGGCCGCCTCATCCGCCGCGTTTCGACACCGACCAAGAGCTTCGACCTGTCCCGGGCTCGGCGGTCGCTCGAGGACAGCCTGAGACGGCTCGGGCGGGATCACGTGGAAATCTACACGCTGCACGAACCGGATCCGGGCGATCTCATCACGGACGAGTGGCTGCGGTTCCTGCAGGATAGCGTAGAGGCCGGAAAGGTCGGATATTTCGGGCTCGCCAGCACCCATGACAGGATCGAAGCCATCGCTTCCCGGTGCCGCGAGCTTTGCCGATACGTGCAGGTTCTGGACAGCCTCGAAGGCCGGGAGGCGGATGTCCTCGACACCTACGGCCTGCCGATGCAGGTCACTTACGGATATGTGAGCGCTGCTCGACGGCAGGGAAAATCGATCAGCGTCGAGGACATTCTCGCCAAGGCCCTTCGCCGCAACAGCGCCGGCGCGATCATCGTCAGCACGTCGCGTCCCGAGCGGCTGGCGCAATACGGCCGCATTGCCGAGGCCGCGGGATGATCAGGGATCTCCAGGGCGCCGGTCGGATCGACGTCAGCACCGACTATCTGGTGATAGGCGGAGGGACGGCCGGCCTGTTTGCAAGCGTCTGGCTGGCGGAAGCCGGATATCGGGTGATCTGCATCGAGTCCGGCGGGCTGCATCAGGAGGCGGAGGAGCATCCGCTGAACGAGGTCGTCCATCTCAAATCGGTCTATGACGGCGCCGCGCACGGCCGATACCGCTGCATCGGCGGCACATCGACGCGCTGGGGCGGTGCGCTCATCCCCTTCCAGAAGGCCGATCTGCGGGATGCGGGCTGGCCGATCGACATCGAAGACCTGCAGCCCTTCGTCAGTCGTGTCGAAGCGGAATTCGGGGTGACGGCCGGCGATTACGAACTGCCCGAGCTTTCGACGCCCACCCATACGGCGCGCCTGGCAAAATGGCCGCCCTTCAAGAAGAGGAACGTCTTCAACCTGCTTCAGGGCAGGGTCAGAACCTCGACGAACCTCTCCGTCTGGCTGAATGCGACCGCTACCGATTTTTTGGTCGTCGATGGCGTCCTGCGCAAGGTCGAGGCGAGAACACAGGGCGGCGACATGGTGACCGTCCGGGCAACCAACGTGATCATCGCGGCGGGTGCGATCGAAACGACGCGGCTGGTCCTCCTGATGGACGCCCAGAACAATTCGGTCGTATCGAGGCTGTCTCCGTCGCTCGGACACTATTTCAGCGATCACCTGTCGACCTCGGTCGGCGTCATGCGGCCGGCAAGCCTGCCGGAGCTCAACCGGCACGTCGGGTTCCGGTTCGAAAGGGACGGAACCATGCGCAACCTGCGCTTCGAACTCAGCGACGCCGAGGATGTTCGCTCCAGGGCGCCGGCGAGTTTTGGCCATATTGCGTTCGTGTCGGACCGGGAGGGTGGATTTGAGGTGCTGCGCAACATTCTGCGGGCGTCGCAAAAGCATCGGCCGCCGTCCCTGAGTGATGTCGCAGGCCTGATCCGGGCCGTCCCATGGCTCCTGCGCGCCGTGTGGCTGCGCTTTTTCCGCAGGCGGATGCTCTTCCCGGATGCGGCGAAATTCTACCTGAACATGGTCATAGAACAGGAGCCGATCGAAGAAAACCAGGTGAAGCTGTCGGCCGACAGGAGGGATGTCTTCGGCAGACCGCTGGCGGAACTGGCATGGGTCGTGACGGAACGCGACCAGGAAAATCTCGCGAGGGCGGTGGACGCCTTCGAGGCGATGTGGGGGACGATTGCCCTGTCTTCGAATGCACGGTTCGAGAGGCGGCCGAAAGGGGATGCAGAAAGCGAACTGGCGCGTGGCGGGGGTATCTATCATCCGACCGGGTCGACCCGGCTGGGCCGCTCGGCGGATCAGGGCGTCGTCGATCGGGATCTGCGCCTTTTCGCCGTGCCGAATGTCCAGCTGCTCTCGACGTCGGTATTCCCGACCGGGGGAGGAGCCAATCCGACGATGATGCTGCTGCTTCTGGCTGCCCGATGTGTCGCCGGGGCGGCGACATCGCGCACGGCGGTTTCGGCCGACCCGGGCTTCGAACCCATGAATCGCATGACCGGACGCCTGTGATATCTGACCGCTTGCTGCTTCGGCCGGCAACCATCGACCTCGGGAACGCGTTGAAAGGTGAGGGGTGGACGGATAGAGGCTTCTTGCGCGAGTTGAACCATGCAGCAGGCAATCGAGGACCTTTTTGGTCGTTATGAGCGCGAGACGAACGCAGCGCTCGCCGGCGAGCCCGACATGGCGGCCATCGGCGACCTTTACGACGACGCCTTCATCGGGTCTTCCCCCGCAGGCGTCATGGCCGGCAGGAAGGATGAGGATTTCGAGAAGGCGCTCGCGGCCGGCTTCGCGCATAATCGCGAGATCGGCGCCTTGCGGATGGAGGTCGCAGACCTGCGGGCGGAGGAGATCGACGCCATACACGCTCTCGTCCATGTAGATTGGCGAGCCACATACGATCTCTCCGGAAGCCGGAAGACGCTCGACTTCACGAATGCGTATCTGACGCGCGTTGCCGATGGCCGATGCAGGGTATTCGGGTGGATCACCGGCGACGAGGAAGCCGAGCTTCGCAGGCACGGCATCATCTGATTGTCGCCGATCCGGCCGAAGGAGCGTCGGCCGCTCGGCTGTGGCTCGGGACGTGTGAGCCTGCCGCCGCTATCCCGTCTCCCCAGAGGCTCGATCTCCCGCGGGCGGAGAGAGATGAGAGCGGCAACAGCGGCGGACCTCGTTCAACCGGAAAAGTTCGAGCGTCGCATCCGGCAGGGCCCGGTGAGCGGGGCGTGAAGGTTCGCTGCGTGCGATCACCTCCGACACGAGTTTGGCGATATCGTTCGGCACGTATCGGTCGCCGAGCGCCTGTTGCGCAGCAATCACAAAGGCTTCGTCGGATTTTCTCACACGCAGCGCATGGCGGGGAAGCCCGCCGGCGCGCAGCAGTACGCTCAGCCATTTTCCGTCCCAGGACGGCGCGCTGGCATAGAGGTCATGGCCGGAAAGCGTGTCGACCATCTTCTTTGCGACGATGTCGACGGGGATGCCGTCTCTCCGGAGTTCCTCGCGCGAGATGGCGTGGATCGCCTCCGCCTCGCTCGACCAGTCCGTCCAATCCGGCGCGGGCCGGATCAGGCAGGAATGGGAGCGGCCGTCCTCGAAGATCCAGCCGACTTCGACGGGAAAGCTCTTTTTCGAGAGCGACGATGCTTCAAAATCGAGGAACGCGATCATCCGGTCCATCCTTCGTCGCTCAACCGAACCCGAAGACGGGAGGTCAGTCGAAATCCCCGATCCTGCCCGTCTGCCAGAGGATCACCGGCTCGCCCTCCTCGCCGACGACCGGCGCTGCCTCCCGTTTCCAGATGATGACCCCGGCATGGTGTTCGGCAAGGGCCTTGGCTTCCTCGACGGCCACGCTTTCGTCCGCGACGAGACGCGGCTCGAACGCCGGGACCGCCTGGCCGGCCGCATCGAGGTCGAAGGCCAGCAGGAAAACGGAGATGTAGGAACCGGGCATGGGATTCTCCAATCGGATGGGTGGCCGGTCAGACGCCGGGAGCCGAGCCTTCGTCGCGATCGGCTGCGAAAGTGACGTCGATCCCGTCGCAAATCTGCCGAAGCGCCTTGCGCAGGCCCTCCTCGTAGGTCGGATGATAGATGGGAAGTTCCAGCAGCTGCATGGCGGTCTGCCTGCTTTCGATCGCCCAAGCGACGAGATGGGCCAGATGTTCGGCTTCGGGCGCCGCCATTGCGGCACCCGTCAGCCTGCCGCCTCGATCGGCGTAGAGGCGGACAAGGCCGGCATTTCGGCCCTCGACCTTAGCGCGTCCCTGGTCGCAAAAGTCGGTTTCGCCGATGACCGAGTGGTTCTGTGCGGGAGAACCGATCGAGGCGCTGGGAGGGTCGGTGAAGGTGATGGCCAGCGGCGTCGAGCGTCTGGAGGGCCGGACCCGCGGCCAGGTTGCGGCATTGTGCCCGGCAATTGCGCCCTCTGCGGATGCTTCGTGCAGCACGGGCACATCCCCGTTGCAGTCGCCCGCCATGAATATCGGCGCGTTTCCGCACTGCATCGTGTTGCGGTCGTAGACCGGCGTGCCGTGCCCGTCGCGGGTGACACCCGTGCGCTCGAGCTCCAGCCTTTCGAGGCTCGGCGGCCTGCCGGCGGCGACGAGCACATGGCCGAAGCGCTTCCGGCCGCCGCTCTTGCCGGACCAGGCGAGCTCGATCCCGTCGGGAGCCTGTCCGGCCGTGATCTTCGTGCCGAGCCTCAGGGGAAATTCCCGCTCGAGGATCGTGCGAAGCGCCTTTTCCACCTCCTCGTCCTTCAGGGCGGCGATGGTGTCGCCTTCGTCGAAGACCTCGACATCGACGCCCAGCCGGCAGAATGCCTGCGCCAGTTCCAGCCCGAGCGGGCCGGCGCCGATTACGGCGAGGGAGGAGGGAAGATCGGCCAGCTCGAAAACCGTCTCGTTGGTCAGAACGTGGTCCAGTCCCCTGAACGTCTCCGGAAGAACGGAATGTGATCCGGTGGCGATGACGACGGCCCTGGACCGGATCTGGCGGCCATCGACATCGAGCAGATCGGCGTCGATGAACCGCGCCGTTCCCCGAAGCTTGGCCTCTGGCGGGATCTCGTCGATCGATGCCAGCGCAGCCGACACGAACTCGTCGCGGTATTTCCGAAGACGACGCATCACTGCCTGACCGTCGATGCGGGCCGGGCCTGCATGGATGCCGAATTCCGCAGCCCCTGCCGTCACATGTGCCGCCTTCGAGGCGGCGATCAGCAGCTTCGACGGCATGCAGCCGACCATTGCGCAGGTGGTTCCCGCGAAACGGTCGTCGATGAGCAGCGTCCTGGCGCCGGCTCGCCTGGCACTCCGCTCGGCGGAAAGTCCCGCCGTGCCGGCCCCGATGATTGCTACGTCACATTCAAGATCGGTCACGCCACGCTCCCTCGGCCGTCGTATCTTCGGTGTCAGGGAACAGCCATTCGTCATTTTTCGTTCCCTCGGCAGAAGAAGTTAAACCCGAGAGGACATCATGACCCAGCAGCCAGACCGCAACGAACTGCGTCGGGAGACCGGGCGATCGGAGGAAGTCTCGCGTCTCCGGACCAAGGAAACCGGCGATCGTCCGGCCGTCATTCCCGCCGATGAGGAGACGGAAGGCGCCACAGGCGCCCTCGAAACGCCCGCGACGCCGCCCGAAATGAGCAAGGATGGCAAGGTCGACAGCAACAGGCGGAAGGAGCGGTCGTAAGCCGGCGGGCCGGCTCGCAGTGCCTCAGCAGAGCGCGCTTCCGATCGTCGCGGTATGGACCGCATAGAGCGAGCGGGTCGCGGTGATGAACAGCCTGTTGCGTCGTGGTCCCCCGAACGCGACGTTGGCGACGGTCTGAGGCACGAGGATCTTGCCGATCAGCTTGCCGTCCGGCGCGAAGCAATGCACGCCGTCACCGGCGCTCGTCCATATGTTGCCGAAGATATCGACGCGAAATCCGTCCGGCAGGCCGGTGTCGATGACGCAGTGCTCGCGGCCGTTGGTGAGCGCGCGACCGCCGGTCACATCGAAGGCCCGGATGTGGCGCGGTGCCTCGGGATCATGGCTGGAGGAGGAATCCGCGACGTAGAGGATGCTCTCGTCAGGCGAGAAGGCGAGGCCGTTCGGCTGGCCGAAATCGGTGACGACGGCATCCAGTTCGCCGCTTTCCGGATCGAGCCGATAGACGTTGCGTGTCTCCTGCTCCGGATCCGCGCGATATCCTTCGTAATTGGACATGATGCCGTAGGTCGGATCCGTGAACCAGACGCTGCCGTCGGATCGCACCACGACGTCGTTGGGCGAGTTCAACCGCTTGCCGCGATAGCTGTCGGCGAGCACCGTGATCGAACCGTCGATCTCGGTGCGGGTGACACGGCGCGTCCCGTGCTCGCAGGTGACCAGGCGGCCCTGCCGGTCGCGGGTATTGCCGTTGGAGAAATTGGATGGGCTGCGAAAGGTCGAAACGCCGCCGCCCTCGACCCAGCGCAGCATCCGCTCGTTGGGATTGTCGCTGAATATCAGGCAGCCGAGATCCGAAAACCAGACGGGACCTTCCGCCCAGCGGCATTCGGAATAAAGTTCGTCCAGCGGCGAGGTCGGCACGATGAGAAACCGGAAGCGGTCGTCATGGATTTCGTAGGGTGATGAGGTCTGTGACATGGCATTGCGTCCGCTTGGGTTGCGTCGTGAGACGATGGATCATCGTGTGGTCTGCCGGCCGCCGGCGAGCAGGATCACGGCGATGATGATGAGGCCGGTCAGGATGAGGCGGAAACCGGCGCCGAAGCCGTAGGTGTTGAGCATCGACACCACCAGGAACATGAAGAGCGATGCGCCCCATATGCCGGGAATGTTGGAATTCCCGCCGGCCACGGCCGTGCCGCCGATGACGACGACGGCAATCGACATCAGCAGGTATTCGGCGCCCATGTTGAGCGCCGCTCCGCCGGAAAAACTCGCCAGAAGATAACCGCAGACGGAGGCGAGCACGGCGCAGAGCATATAGGTGACGAGCCGTGTGCCGTCGACCGGAATGCCGGTCATGCGGGCGGCGAACGTGCTCTGGCCGATCGCCGAAATCCACCGGCCATAGATCGATTTTTCCAACAGGACCCAGGCGGCGAGGGAGACGATCAGCGCCACCAGCGCGACGTTCGGGATGCCGAAGACGCCGGACGTGGCGAAATCGGCCAGCGTTTCCGGTGGCTTGATGCGCAGGCCGCGATTGCTCCAGATCGCCACGGACTGCACGATGAAGCTCATCGACAGGGTGGCGATGATCGGCGGGATGCGCAATGCCTTGATCAACGTGTAATTGCCGAGCCCGACGATCATCCCGATGCCGATCGAGGCGAGGAGACCGACGAGGATCATGCCGTCCTGCACATCCATAAGCTTCAGTGCCAGCGTGCCCGACAGCGTCATTGTGGCGGGGACGGACAGATCGATGTTGCCCGGTCCGAGCGTGATGACGAACATCTGGCCGATGCCGACGATGACCGAGAAGGCGGCGAAGGTCAGCGCCGCCTGCGAGAGGCCGAAGGAGCTCGCGCCGCCGGTGAACAGCACCGTCACCACCCAGACGACGATCGCTGCGACGAAAGACCAGATCCATGGCTTGGCCATGAGGAACCGATGGGCGGTCATTGGCTCTTCTCCCGCTTTTCCAGACGGTTGAGGGCAAGGCGCAGGGCGAG
>JBQGDG010000232.1:0-10783 GCA_052038935.1 Neorhizobium sp.
TCGCCGATGCCCTTGATCAGCGTCGCGCCGATCGCGTCATAGTCGACGAGATATTTGAACGCCTCGATCACCTCGGGCTTGGCGAGATTCTCGTTCTTCTGGTTGAGGCTGAAATAGTAGACCGTACCCTTCGGTGCGGAGGTGAGCGCGATGCCCTCCTTCTTCGACACCGCGTCGACATCACCGGGTTCGAGGTTGCGGGCCACGTCGATATCGCCGTTTTCCAGTGCCAGTCGCTGGCCCGAGCTCTCCTTCATATGGCGGTAGATGACGCGCTTCAGTTTCGGCGCCTCGCCGTAATAGTTCGGATTGGCCTCCATGACGACGGCTTCGTTGGCGCGCCAGGCGAGAACCTTGTACGGACCGGAACCGGCAAAACCGGTCTTCATCCACTCGTTGCCGAAATCGGTCTCGTATTTGTAGTCGTCGGAAGGCGTGACCGACTTGGCGTGTTCCATCACCAGCTTCTTGTCGACCACGGAAGCGACGGTGGCCGTCAGTACGTTGAGCACGAAGCTCGGCGCATAAGCCTTGTCGACCGTAAAGGTGAAGGTGTCGGGCGCGCTGGCCTTGGCTTTGTCGGCAACATTGTCACCGGTCAGGCCGAACTGGGTGAGCAGGAAGGCCGGCGACTTGTCGAGCTTGACGGCACGCTCGAAGGAGAACGCCACGTCCTCGGCGGTCAGCGGATTGCCGGAGGCGAATTTGAGGTCGGGCTTCAACTTGAACGTATAGGTCATGCCGTCGTCGGAAACCGTCCAGCTGGCGGCGAGATCGCCGACGACTTTCGACGTGTCGGCGGGGTCGAGCATGACGAGCTTGCTGTAGGAATTGGCCGTCACTTCCGCAGTCGAAAGCTCGAACGCTTCGCCCGGATCGATCGTGATGATGTCGTCGATCGCAAAACCTTCGACGAGCGTGTCGGCCGGCGTCGCGGCAAAGGCTTGCGGTGCGGCGACCAGCAGCAGCGACAGCGCTGCGCTCGTCGAGAGCACGCGGACGGATTTTCGAAGTGAATGGAGCATGACCGGTTCCCTTGTTTTTGTCGCTCAGTCTTCGGCTCGGCCTATTCGTGCCACGCCTTTGCAAGAACCCTCAACCAGTTCTCGCGGCACAGTTTGGCCAGGTCATCGCCAGCGTATCCCTCTGATTTTAGGGCTGCAACCAGATTCTGGTTGCCGCTCGCGTCGCCGATTTCGCGCGGAACCGTGCAGCCGTCGAAGTCGGAACCGATCGCCACATGGTCGATCCCCATGCGCTCTACCATGTAGTTGACGTGGCGGATCATTTCCGAAAGCGGCGTCGCGGCATGGTCCAGCCCGTCACCGCGCAGCATGGTGACGGCATAGTTGAGGCCGACGAGACCGCCGCTTTCCCTGATCGCATCCATCTGTTTGTCGGTCAGGTTGCGCGCCACGGGCGTCAGAGCATGGGCGTTGGAA
The DNA here is from genome assembly GCA_052038935.1 of Neorhizobium sp. Classification (GTDB taxonomy): domain Bacteria; phylum Pseudomonadota; class Alphaproteobacteria; order Rhizobiales; family Rhizobiaceae; genus Neorhizobium. The sequence goes on from JBQGDG010000232.1 coordinate 1,443, forward strand.
TGGCTGGCGATCAGCGGCTGGTCGGAGGTCTTGGCGACATCCCAGAACCCCTTTTCGGTTATATGGGAAAGATCGATCAGGATGCCGAGCCGGTTGCAGCTGCGCACCAGTTCGAAGCCGAGGTCGGTGAGCCCCGCACCGGTATCCGGCGACATCGGGAAGGCGAAGGGTACGCCGTGGCCGAATATGTTGTTGCGGCTCCAGACCGGTCCGAGCGAGCGCAGGCCGGCGGCGTAAAAGACGTCGAGATTGTCGAGATCGCCGTCGATCGCCTCGCAGCCCTCCATATGCATGACGGCGGCAAACACGCCGTCCGTCATCGCCTGCCGGATATCCGAGGTCGTGCGGCAGAGCTTCCACGCGCCGGCACGGTCGAGCCTGATCGCGACGGCCGCCTTCTCCATCGCGATCTCCAGCGAAGGAGCATAGTGCAACGGAGCCGCCAGCGGCGTGACGTAATGGCCGTTCTCGTCGGGATCCTTGAGGACCAGGTCGCCGGAAGGGATGTAGATGGCGCAGAGCCCGCCGGCCAGTCCACCTTCGCGCGCCCTCGGTCCGTCGATATGGCCCTCCGGCGTGCCGTTCGAAAATTCGGCAACGGGGTCGGCGCCCGCCTTCATGTTCCGCCAGAGCCGCAACAACACGTCGTTATGGCCGTCGAACACCAGTTCCATCAAAGTCTTCCTGAAATTATGACAAGCGTCTCGGGGTGGGTTGCGTCGATCCTAGCCAGCCGGAGAGCATGCGCAAGGGTGAAATCGGGTCATGCGGTGACCCTGACGATCAGGCCGACCACATCCCCTCATCCACCGCCTTCAGCATCGGCGTCCTGAAACACGAAACCACACGACCCCGCCACTGCGGTCCCATCGCGTCGAGCCTCGCCTCCCAGCGATCCGACTGCAGCATCGCTGCGCCGATCGCTACCGGCTCGACCCCGAGCGAGGTCATCAATGAGAGCCCCGAAACGATCGATGCCCCCGACGAGATCACGTCATCGATCAGTGCCACCCGCCGGCCTTCGATCAGCGGCAGCATGCGCGGATCGACATAAAGTCGCTTCTGCTGTTCCGGCGTCGTAATCGAGGACAGCGGCACCGAGAGCTCCTCGTCATACCAGAATTTCCGCGATGTCCCGAGCGGCACGTAGCGGGCGAAGCCGAGCATTCGCGCCACGGAGGCCGCGAGCGTCAGCCCGAGCGTCGGCAGGCCGACGATCACCTCCGGCCGATGCGCCGCGATCTTCGGCGCCAGTTCGGCCGCCAGTTCATCCTGAACGTCGAAACTCGCCTGGTTGATGATCAGTGACGCAAGGGCGTGCTTGCCGTCGGCGAGCGGCCGGATCGGCAACCGCAGCTGCCGCCCGTCCGCGAACACGGCGGGAAAGGCGGACGAGAATGGCCCCGCCTCGTCGAACGTGCCCGCCGGATGGATCTCCTGCCAGAACGCGTAAGGCTGCATCATCTCTCCTGTCGCCGGGGTCCTAGGCGACGATCTCCAGGACCGGCGTTTCCAATAGCCTGCCGGTGGTCACGTCGGCAATGCCCCGGTCGGTGAGATGCGGGCCGGGATTGCAGGCGAGCGTCGCGCCGAAACAGGCCTTGAACACCAGATAGGGCGGCTGCCATTCGACGGTGTCGTCCATCGCCGCGCGGATCGCCCGGAAGCCGGCCGCGACTTCCTCGACGGAGGCTTCCGAAACGAGACCGGCGAGCGGCAGCGGCAGGCAGGACACGACGCTTCCGTCCCGCGCCACGGCCATGCCGCCTCCCGCGGCGATCACCGCGTTGGCGGCCGCGGTCATGTCGCGCGGACTGCTGCCGAACACGGTCAGATTGTGGCTGTCATGGGCGAGCGTGGTGGCGAATGCGCCCTTCCACCTGCCCCAGCCTGTCAGAAACCCAAGGCGGGTGCGGCTGTCGGCTCGGCCGTGGCGGTGGGTTACGGCGATCAACACCGTGCCCTCCGGGGGTACCACATAACCGTCGACGACATCCGCATCCGCCGCCCCCCAGCTCGTGAATCGCGGCCGGTCGATGGTCGCGATATTCACTCGGCTGCCCTTCGACGGCAGCCGGAAATCCTCTTCCTGCAGGGACTGCAGCTTGACCGTATGGCGCAGCGGATCGGCGTTCGCCCGCCGCGCCTCGATCGTCATTTTCCCCTGGCGCGAAACGATATGTCCGCTGGCCAGCACCGCGCGGGCGCGGAATTCGACGAGATCCTCGAACAGCACGATATCGGCGCGACGGCCGGCGGCGATCAGGCCGAGATCTGCCCGGCCGATCCGCACGGCGCCGTTGAGGGTTGCCGCCTGCAGCGCCCATTCCGGTTTCATCCCGTAACGCACCAGCCGCCTGACGACATCGTCCAGGCCGCCACCCGTAGCCAGGTCGTCCGGAAACACGTCGTCGGTGCAGAGCGTCACCGTCTGCGGCAGATGGCCGAGCGTCTTGAGAGCCGTCACGAACTCCGGCAGGAGATGGTCGTGCGAGCCGCGCAGCTCGATCGTCAGCCCCGCCCTCAGCTTCTGCATGAGATCCTCGCCCGAGACGAGTTCGTGATCGGAGGTGATGCCGGCAGCCATGAAGGCCGCCAGATCGGGCCCGGCGAGCCCGCGGGCATGACCGCTGACAAGCTTTTCCGATTCCAGCGCCGCCTGGACGATGCCTCGCATGCGCAGCTCGCGGTCGATGACACCGCGCATGTTCATCACTTCGGCGAGGCCCGCGATCTTCGGCCACATCAGCATTTCCTCGATCGCGTCGGCATCGAAGTCTGCGCCCGACATTTCAAGCCCGGGGGCCGAAGGCACGCAGGACGGCGCCATGACGACGGCCCTGAGCGGCAGCGGCCTGACCGCCTCGACCGACCATGCTACGCCGTCGATGCCGCAGACATTGCCGAATTCGTGCGGATCCCAGACCACCGTCGTCACGCCGCGCGGCACGACCGCTTCCGCATAGGCCGCCGGCGTCACCATCGAGCTTTCGATATGCATGTGGGTGTCGATCAGGCCGGGGGAGATGAAGGCCCCGGCCGCGTCGACCGTCTTCGCAGCATCCGTGCGGGCGCCGCGCTCTTGCACGCTCGCGATCATCGGGCCGACGATACCGATATCGGCGGGGCGGAGTTCTCCCGTCACCATATCCACCAGCGTTCCGCCGCTGATGAGGATGTCGAACGGCGCATCGCCCCTTGCGGCCATCACGGCCCGGTCGCGCAGGCATGGATCCGTAAATTCGCCGACAGTCGCGATAATGTCCTTCACCAGCCCGCCTCCGCCTTCAACGCTTCGAGAATGATGGTCTTTGCCCGGTCCGCTTCGATATCGGCGCCATAGGATGCATTGAACCGAACCCGGCCTGGACGCGTCTCCACCACCGTCCGGCCACGGGTGATTGCGCCGCAAAGCTCGACCTCGATACGCGCCTCGCGCCACCGGACAAGCTCCGGATGGACGAAGGCGACAGCCGCCACGGCATCGTAGAGCGCCATGGCGGGACGGCCACGTTCGGTCGCGATCGCAACGAAACCCGCCAGCAGATCGGCCAGCAGCGCCGCATTGCGGCCGCCGGCCTTACGGATCGGCAGGACATCCTCCGGCGCACACAGGACTTTCCGGCAGAGATCGAGATCGACCATCCGCAGCGGAATGTCGTGAGCCAGCACGATTGCCAGCGCTTCCGGATCGGCGAACGCATTGAACTCGGCCGATGCCGTATGGTTGCCGGCGGTCAGCCCACCGCCCATCCAGGTGAGCTCGGTAATCCTCGCCGCCAGATCCGGCCGCGCCAATGCGACCGCGGCGATATTGGTGAGCGGTCCCAGCGCCAGGATACGGCATTCGCCGCTGCTCCTGGCGAGCCAGCCGCACAGTGCCTCGAAACCGTCATCGGCCAGCGCCTCCGGCGCGTCCGGCAGAGCAAGGCCGGCTGTCGGCATGCCGGCCGCGCTGAGAATTTCCACCGCCGTCTCGAGCTTGCCGAGTACCGGCCGTTCCCGTCCCGCATGGATCGAAAACGGCCAGACGAAGGCCGACGCAGCGCCGGCCGCATTTTTCCGCACCTGGTCGAGCGGCGCATTGCCGAAGACGAGCGAAATACCGTCGATGGCGATCCCGGCATGGGCCGTCACCACGATGGCCGCGAGATCGTCGAACCCCATGTCGGTGTCGATCCAGATACCCATTACCTACGCCCTGCCGACACAACCGATGCATTCATTAAGGCATCCATATATACGCAGGATTGAGACCCTTGGATCACCCGCTTATCGTGGAAACCTCGTTTTTTCGTGCAGATCACCTCAATCCTCCATCACGGCAATTGCCGGCATCGACGCCGGGCCCGTCGAATGGCGGACGACGAGCTGCATCGGCACGCGTTCACCGGCCTGCTCCAGCATGGCCGTCCCGTCACTCGGTCGGGTATCGCTCTTATCGTCGATTGCGCGGTTGAGGGCTTGAACGGCACGCTCGGCAATTACCGCCAGATCCTGCCGCAGGGTGGTGAGCGCGGGCGAGACGGCCGAAGCCCAGACGAGATCGTCGAAGCCGCTGACGCTCGCCTGCCGCGGGATGTCGATGCCCTCGCGCTGCAATTCGGTCAGCACCCGCAGCGCCAGCAGATCGGTAACCGCCGCGAAGGCGCTGAACCCGTCGCGGATCCTGCCGGCGAGGCCGAGCGAACCGCCGCTGCCATCCTCCGTCTTCGCGCTGTCGATCCATAGGGTCTCGCATGAAACCAGCGATCCGAGCCCTTCCATCAGCCCGCCGATCCTGTCGTTCTGCACGTTGGACGATTGGCTGTAGCCGATCAGCAGCACCTTGCGATGGCCGAGCGAGGCAAGATACCGCCCCATCTGGACACCGCCGTCCCAATGGTCGGACGAGACGGTATTGCCCGGCGTGGAAGGGCTGTCGACGATCGCAACCGGCGCGGCGACATCGGCAATCCGCGATCCTCGCCGGGGGATGATGATGATGCCGTCGACCCCGCGTTCGATCAGCCGGCCGATCGCATCCGTCTGGCGGGAGATCTGATCTCCGGAATCGGCAATCAGCACGCCATAGCCCGCCGAGGTCGCCGCATGTTCCATGGCCTGCGCGAGCTGGGGGAAAAACGGATTGGAAATATCCGGCAGCACCAGGCCGATGACGCCGGTCCGTCCCGTCCTCAGCGCTCTCGCCGCCCGGCTCGGCACGAAGCCGAGCTCACCCGCCTTGGCACGGACCCTCGCCGCGAGTTCGGCCGACACCCTGCCTTTCCCGGAGAGCGCATTGGATACCGTGGCGACGGATATTCCGAGCGCGTCGGCAATCGCGTTCATGGTGGCGGTGGGGCGGCTGATCGTCATGAAGGATAGGTGATTAATCGTTTAATCACGCATACCCTGACGGAAGCCCCGTGTCGAGCCCTTACAACCGATGCCGAAAACGCGACGCGCCTACCAGGCGACCACTTCCTGCCTGTAGCGGGCCACCTCCTCCAAGAGCCACGCCCGGAACGCGACCACGGGACGAAAATCGCGCCGCGCCTGCGGAGCGACGGCATAATAGGCGCTCGGGCTGACCACCTGATGGGGAAATGCCTGGCGGAGCTGCCCGCCCGCCAGTTCGGAATCGATCAGGAACAGCGGCATCAGCGCCACGCCGAGCCCGGCGATACACGCCTGCGCGACGCTGCCGAACTGTTCGAAGCGCATCCCTTCGCCCGTCGTGCTGGCGATATGCTGGCTCTCGAACCAGTGTTTCCACGCGCCCGGCCGCGACGCCATGTGCAGCAGCGGCAGGCGCATGAGATCCTCGGCGCGGACAACCGGGTTGGCGGCGAGAAAGGCCGGCGAGCAGACCGGCGCCACCATTTCATCCATGAGGAACGTGCATTCCGCCCCGGGCCATTCCGGCTGGCCGACATGGATCGCCATGTCGATACCGTCGCGGTCGAAATCGAAGACACCGATCCGGGTCGCGAAGTTGAGCGTGATCTCTGGATGGCGGGCGACGAATTGCGGTATGCGTGGCATCAGCCAGCGCGTCCCGAAGGTCGGCAGGATAGCGAGATTGAGTTGATCGCTATGCCGTTTGGTCATGACATGCAGCGAAGCCGAACGGATCTGCGCCAGCGCCCCGGCGATTGTCTTTGCGAAATCCGCGCCGGCCGGCGTGAGCACGACGCCGCGGCTCGTCCGGTCGAACAGCATTACGCCGAGCTGCTCCTCCAGCCCGGAAACCTGCCGGCTGATGGCGCCCTGGGTCAATGACAGCTCCTCGGCCGCGGCAGAGAAGCTGGCAAGCCGCGCAACCGAATCGAAGGCGGCGAGCGCCGATGTGGACGGCAGGAGTTTGCGGGACAGGTTCGTCATGCCCTATTACTATCCGTCATGGCGGCTTGAGTAAACGGGCCTTGTTCCCGCCTCATGCACAGGCTATCCCGCTGGCTATAGATCGTGTTTCCAAGACCGGACCATCTGGAGGATACCTTGGCTTTTTCCTGGAACGACCCTTTCCTGCTCGATGACCAGTTGAGCGAAGACGAGCGGATGATCCGCGACGCCGCTGCAGCCTTCGCCAAGTCGGAACTCCTGCCGCGGGTGCAGGAAGCCTATCTGGACGAACAGACCGATGCCGGCCTCTTCAAGCTGATGGGACAGACCGGCCTCCTCGGCGTCACCCTGCCGGAGGAATTCGGCGCCGCCAACGCCTCCTACGTGGCCTATGGTCTTGTTGCCCGCGAGATCGAACGCATCGATAGCGGCTACCGTTCGATGATGAGCGTCCAGTCCTCGCTGGTCATCTATCCGATCTTCGCCTACGGCTCCGACGAGCAGAAGAAGAAATACCTTCCGGGTCTCGTTTCCGGCGATCTGATCGGCTGTTTCGGCCTGACCGAACCGGATGCCGGTTCCGATCCGGGCGGCATGAAGACCCGCGCCGAAAAGATCGAGGGCGGCTATCGCCTGCGTGGCGCCAAGATGTGGATCTCCAACGCGCCGATCGCCGACGTCTTCGTCGTCTGGGCGAAGTCGGAAGCCCACAATAACGAAATTCGCGGCTTCGTCCTCGAAAAGGGCATGAAGGGCCTTTCGGCGCCGAAGATCGGCGGCAAGCTGTCGCTGCGCGCCTCGATCACCGGCGAGATCGTCATGGACGGCGTCGAAGTCGGCGAAGATGCTCTTCTGCCCAACGTCTCCGGCCTCAAGGGCCCGTTCGGCTGCCTCAACCGCGCTCGCTACGGCATCTCCTGGGGCGTCATGGGTGCTGCCGAAGACTGCTGGTTCCGCGCCCGCCAGTACGGCCTCGACCGCAAGCAGTTCGGCAAGCCGCTGGCCGGCATGCAGCTCTACCAGAAGAAGCTCGCCGACATGCAGACCGAGATTGCGCTCGGCCTGCAGGGAAGCCTGCGCGTCGGCCAGCTGATGGACCAGCACCGCATGGCCCCGGAAATGATCTCCATCGTCAAGCGCAACAACTGCGGCAAGGCGCTCGATATCGCCCGCCAGGCCCGCGACATGCATGGCGGCAACGGCATCCAGATCGAATACCACGTCATGCGCCACGCGCAGAACCTGGAGACGGTCAACACCTACGAGGGCACGCATGACGTCCATGCCCTGATCCTCGGCCGCGCCCAGACAGGCATCCAGGCGTTTTTCTGAGCCTGACATATGATCGACCGTCGGCGGCCCACAATCCTCCGCCGACAGGATTTCCCCCGCTGGCCCGGCCGCGAAAGCGCGCCGGGTCTTTTTTATGCGGGAGCGCGGGCAATGTCGCACCTGCGGCCATCGAGTTCCCCCTGAATATTTTCACAACCCGCCGGGCGGCCCCGGGGACGGTGGTCCTTCCGATAGCATCCAGCCCGGAAGCCCTACTTCAACCATTGCGGGTTACGCCATACAACCATTATTGCTTTTTCAACCAACGCAGGATACCAATACGGCAAATCAATTTTTGCTATTGCATGAAGCCTTGGCGCCGCCGCTCTGCCCCCATGATGGATGGCAGCCGGGACGAGGACATACAATGTCGGTTATTTCAGGCGTGAATTCCGCTGCCCTTCTCATATTGCAGCAGACCAATTCCACGAGCTCCATAGAGAACGAAAAATCCGCTTCCGGCGATCTGGTGGCCGTCGCCAATGGCGTCAGCGAAAAGATCGGCATGTCCGCCCAGCCGGGACAGGCGCAATCCAGAATTTCCGAGGCGATGTTCAGCGCCAACAACGTCAACATAACCAAGCTCAAGCTCGAACTGATCGAGCGTGCCGGCGAGGAACTCGGTCTCGACAAGACCGATTTCGATAGCGAGGCCGCGTTTGCTTCCGAAATGAGGAAGCAGGTTCTCTATCTGAAAGGTCTCGGCGCCGACGAACGGATCGCCGAAATCGAGAAAGAACTCGGCCTCGACGAGCTCGGCGTCTCGCTGCTCGACGTCGTTTCCAGTGCCCGAAACCCCGATCTCGACGACAAGGTAACGCAGGCCCTGAAGGAGCGGGAAGGCGTGGAGGACGAGGAAGAGAGGAAGAAGGCGGAGGAGGAAAGCGAGGCTTCGACGCCATCCTCCCTGGCGCCTGACGAAATCGGCCTCTACGGCACCGCTGCCGCCTGATCGCCGCCCCCCGCGATAGAGGCTGAATTCGCTGGTCGGCGGGCGCCCTCCCGACAAGGGTGGCCCGCCTGCCGGCACATGCTCGAAGGGACGTGATCCGCTCCCTGCCGCGCTGCCCCGGGCCTCGGGCTTGACGGTGCAGACCGCATTCGCCCGCCGTCGACGGGTTTCATGTCCGGATCGCCGGCAAAAGGCCGCCAGTTTCAGCCTCCCTTCACATCCGGCGCCGCAATTCGTCATTGGTAAGATTTGGGTCTTCGGTGTATCAATAGGAAGCGCCTGACGATTGGCGACAGACCAAGCCTGAAGAAAGACGTCCCGGAGAGATGCACGCCACGAATATTGCCGCGGATGACGCCGGAGGCGAATTCAATGTCGGCGAGCGCCTGCGTCTCGTGCGCCAGAGCCACGGCCTGTCGCAGCGGGCGCTTGCGGTCAAGGCGGGCGTCACCCATTCGCTCGTCTCGCTGATCGAGAAGAACAAGGTCAGCCCCTCGGTCGCGTCTCTGAAAAAGATCCTCGAAGCGATAAACTACTCGCTCACCGATTTCTTCGCCCTGACGCTGCCGCCGGTCGATCAGATCTTCTACCGCGCCGACGAATTGACGCCGCTGTCGCGGGGCGCATTGACATTGCTGCAGGTGGGCGACGCCAAGTCCCACAGCGTCCAGATCTTCCACGAATTCTACGAGCCCGGCGCCGATACCGGCGAGACGATGCTCTCCCACGA
>JBQGDG010000233.1:0-23474 GCA_052038935.1 Neorhizobium sp.
GCCCGAACCGTAGCCGACGCCCTTCAGCGACGACAGGATGCCGATCGAGAGACCGTCATAGGGAGACAGGACGGCGTTCAGCTTCTTGTCGGAATAGGTCGACGAGAGAATGGCGTCCATGCGGGCCTGGGCGGTTGCCGGATCCCAGCGGAGGGTGGCGACCTTGTCCATGCCGGTCTGGCCGGAACCGACCACGAGCGTACCCTTGTCGATCAGCGGCTGGAGAACGCTCATCGCGCCGTCATAGAAGAAGTAGGCGTTGTTGTCGTCCGGCGAACCACCGAAGAGTTCGATGTTGAACGGGCCGGCTTCGGTGTCGGCCTTCAGCGCCTTCACGAGCGTGGTGGCCTGCAGCACGCCGACCTGGAAGTTGTCGAAGGTCGCGTAGTAGCTGACGTTAGGCGTGTCGCGGATCAGGCGGTCATAGGCGATGACCTTGATGTCCTGGTCTGCGGCCTGCTGCAGCACGTCGGAAAGCGTCGTGCCGTCGATCGAGGCGACCACGAGCACCTTGGCGCCCTTGGTGATCATGTTTTCGATCTGCGACAGCTGGTTCGGAATATCGTCTTCCGCGTATTGCAGGTCGGTCTGGTAACCGCGCTCCTGCAGAACCTTGATCATGTTGTCGCCGTCGGCGATCCAGCGCGCCGAGGACTTGGTCGGCATGGCAACGCCCACCAGACCCTTGTCCTGGGACCAGGCCGGTGCGGCAACCGCCATCGAGGCCAGCATTGCAGCAGTCGTAAGCAATTTAAGTATCTTCATCGTCCACTCCTCCGTAAATCGGCCCACGACGAGCCGCTGAGTTGATCGGGGCGGCTCCTCGCCGCCCTCGGGACCCGAAGGGCGCTTTCGCGCCCCAGGTCAGTGATTGTCGCGCGGCAGGCCTTCGGTCTGCGCGATGCGCTGGTATTTGACTGCCGGTTCGAGAACCGCGCCGGTCTCCATCTGGCCGACGATACCGCGCTGGATTTCCTGCCATGGCGTCTGGTGCTTCGGATAGTGGTATCCGCCATTGGCTTCCAGTTCGCGGCGGCGGGCGTTCAGCTCGTCGTCGGAAATCAGGATATTGGCCTCGCCGCGGCCGAGGTCGATGCGCACCCGGTCGCCGGTCTTCAAAAGCGCCAGACCGCCGCCGGCCGCCGCTTCGGGCGAGGCGTTGAGGATCGACGGGCTGCCGGACGTGCCGGACTGGCGGCCGTCGCCGATGCAGGCGAGCGAGTTGACGCCCTTCTTCAGCAGATAGTCGGGCGCGCGCATGTTGACGACTTCGGCCGCCCCCGGATAACCGATCGGGCCGGCGCCGCGCATGAACAGTACGGTGTGCTCGTCGATACCCAGCGACGGATCGTCGATGCGGTGGTGATAGTCTTCCGGACCGTCGAACACGACCGCCTTGCCTTCGAAGGCCATCGGGTCCTTCGGGTTCGACAGGTAACGCTCGCGGAATTCCGGCGAGATGACGCTCGTCTTCATGATCGCCGACGAGAACAGGTTGCCGCGCAGCACGCGGAAACCGGCGCGCTCCTTCAGCGGCTCGTCGTAGCGCTTGATCACCTTGTCGTCCTCGATGATCGCGCCACGGCAGTTTTCGCCGATCGTCTTGCCGTTGACGGTCATCGCATCTTCGTTGATCAGACCCTGGCTCATCAGCTGGTTGACGACCGCCGGAACGCCGCCGGCATGATAGTAATCCTCACCGAGATATTCGCCGGCCGGCTGCAGGTTGACGAGAAGCGGCACTTCCTCGCCATAGGTCTGCCAGTCGTCGACGGTGAGCTCGACGCCGATATGACGGGCGAGCGCGTTCAGATGGATCGGCGCGTTGGTCGAGCCGCCGATCGCCGAATTGACGCGGATGGCGTTGACGAAGGCGTCCTTGGTCAGGATGTCGGAAGGCTTCAGGTCTTCCTTGACCATTTCGACGATGCGAAGGCCGGTGAGATAGGAAACTTCCTGGCGGTCGCGGTAGGGCGCCGGGATGGCGGCCGAACCCGGCAGCTGCATGCCGAGCGCTTCGGCGAGCGAGTTCATCGTCGTCGCCGTGCCCATCGTGTTGCAATAACCGGTGGACGGAGCCGACGAGGCGACCAGCTTGACGAAGCCGGCATAGTCGATCTCGCCCTTGGCCAGAAGTTCGCGCGCCTTCCAGACGATCGTTCCCGATCCGGTGCGCTCGCCGCGGAACCAGCCGTTCAGCATCGGGCCGACCGACAGGGCGATCGACGGGATGTTGACGGTTGCCGCGGCCATGAGACAGGCCGGCGTGGTCTTGTCGCAGCCGATCGTCAGCACGACGCCGTCGAGCGGATAGCCGTAGAGCACTTCGACGAGGCCGAGATAGGCGAGGTTGCGGTCGAGGCCGGCCGTCGGGCGCTTGCCGGTTTCCTGAATCGGATGAACCGGGAATTCGATCGCGATGCCGCCGGCTTCGCGAATGCCTTCGCGCAGACGGTTGGCGAGCTCGAGATGATGGCGGTTGCACGGCGAAAGGTCGGAGCCGGTCTGCGCGATGCCGATGATCGGCCGATCAGACTGCAGTTCGGCCTGGCTGAGACCGAAATTCATGTATCGCTCCAGATAGAGCGCCGTCATGTCGACATTGTCGGGATTGTCGAACCACGCGCGCGAACGCAGCTTGCGCGTTCCCGTCGTTGCGACCTCGGTGGACGGAGGGGTTCCGTTATTTGCCATTGTCAGTCCTCGAATGCTTCAGTTTCGATGCGCCTTCCCAGGAGGAAGGCATCGGCCACATGCACCAGTGGCGAAAAGTCTGTGTCGCTGGCGCCCTCGCTCACGAGCGAAACGAAATCCCGGTAGAGATTGCGGTATTCCCGATCCTCCTCGACGATCTGGGCCTCACCGTCGACGATGAGCCGGCTGCCGCCGTGGGTCAATACGATGGATCCCTCTTCCGTCTCCACCCGGATGTCCCAGGTCTGCGGTCCGGTCTGGCGCCAATCGAATTCCGCCGTGATCGGCAGGCGGGAGGCCGTCTCGAAAGCGAGGCTCGCCGCGATCGGCGCCGCACGGTTGCTCGGGAAGGTCAGCTCGGAACGGACCATGTGGAAGGTTTCCGGCATGATGCGGGTGACGATCGACAGCGCGTTGATGCCCGGATCGAAGACGCCGAGCCCGCCCGGTTCCCAGATCCAGGCCTGGCCGGGATGCCAGTGGCGAACGTCTTCCTTCCACTCGACCGAGACACTCCTGATCTTCCGCCTTGCAAGCAGGGCGCGGGCCGGTTCCACGGCGGCGGCGGCGCGCGAATGCCAGGTGGCAAACAGGGTCAGCTTCTTCTGCTTCGCCAGTGCCTCAAGCGCGAACACTTCGGAAAGCGTGGCGCCGGGCGGTTTTTCCAGCATGACGTGCTTGCCGGCGTCGAGCGCGGCCTTGGCCTGTTCGAAACGTCCCTGCGGCGGCGTGCAGAGCGATACCGCATCGACCTCGACATCCGAGGCGAGCAGATCGGCGATGTCGTGAAAACAGTGGACGTCTTCAAGCTGCGCATGGCGGCTTGCGACGGCGACGAGATCGATGCCGTCTGTCGCTTCGATCGCGCCGAGATGCTGATCCCTGGCGATCTTGCCCAAACCGACGATGGCGAGGCGAATGTTCGGCATGGTCGCCTCAGAGCTTCTTGATGGCCAGCGGACGTTCGGCGGCAACCGCCAGACGATTGACGAGCGGCAGCTTGAACGGTGCCGCGTCGATCTCGAACACGTCGCCGGCCTCCGTCTTTATGCCATGCGACACCGAAAGCGTCGCCGTGCCGAAGAAATGGACGTGCAGGTCGCCCGGCTCCCGGAAGATGTCGTACTTGAAGTTATGGTGTTCCAGATTGGCGATCGTGTGCGACATGTTCGCTTCGCCCGACAGGAAGGGCTTTTCGAAGATCACCTCGTCGCCGCGACGGATGCGCGACGTGCCTTCGACATGGTCCGGCAGATCGCCGACCAGCAGTTCCGGTCCGAGCGATGCTTCGCGCAGCTTGGAATGGGCGAGCCAGAGGTAGTTGCCCTTCTCCGTCACGTGGTCGGAAAACTCGTTGGCAAGGCAGAAGCCGAGGCGGAACGGCGTGCCGTCCGGACCGACGAGGTAGACGCCGGCGAGTTCGGGCTCTTCACCGCCGTCGAGGGCGAAGGAGGGCGAGACCAGTTCGGCGCCGGTCGGCTTCAGCTGCGAACCGTTGCCCTTGTAGAACCATTCAGGCTGCGCGCCGACCTGTCCGGCGGCAGGCTTGCCGCCTTCGACGCCCATCAGGAACATGCGCATGGAATCCGTCGGCTTGTCTTCGGCCTGGGCTGCCTTGTGCATCTTGTCGCGGCCGTCGGCGGAACCGAGATGGGTCAGGCCGGTACCGGCAACGACGAAATGGGCGGGGTCTGGATGGGTGATCGGCAGGCCAATGCGGCCTTCGCGCGATGCGGCCTCGATATCGACCTGCGCGCCGCGGCCGAGCGCTTCGATCTGTCCGGCAAAGCTGCGGCCGGCGGCGATCGCCTGCATCGCCAGATCATATGTCGAGGAGACGCCGTTGACGACATGGCCGGCGCCTTCGCCGTCCCATGCCACGACCTCGATCGCACCTGCTTCACCGGCAATCTGAAGAATTCTCAGCATCGATTTCGTCATCCATTGTCTGAATTGACATGGCGTCCCCGAACCATGCCTGCCTCCCACCAGACCGTGCGATCCGATGCAATTGAAAAATACGACTATTGGATTTGAGCCGCCGATGTCAAGAATGTCTTTTTCCGTAAAGGTAAACCGGAGGTGACGCGATTTTGCGCGAATGCCATCGGTTTCGAGCTCATTTATCCGGCAATCCGCCGTTTGATGCGGAATTTTTAGCCGGCCGTCAAAATGGGGGTTGAAAAAGTATTATTATATGCGAATTCTTGCCTCGCCAGTTTGCTTCATCATCTCTGGGAGGATTAAGATGAAAAGAGCACTTGTCGCGGCCACCGCCGCACTTTTCGTAACACTCGCATCCGGCGTTTCCGCGCAATCACTGACAGTCGGCTTCTCGCAGATCGGATCCGAATCCGGCTGGCGGGCGGCCGAAACGACCGTGACGAAGCAGGAAGCCGAAAAGCGCGGCGTCACGCTGAAATTCGCCGATGCGCAGCAGAAGCAGGAAAACCAGATCAAGGCGATCCGCGGCTTCATCGCCCAGGGCGTCGATGCGATCCTGATCGCGCCGGTCGTCGCCACCGGCTGGGATGCCGTCCTCAAGGAAGCCAAGGAGGAAAACATTCCGGTCATCCTTCTCGATCGCGAGATCGAGTCGCCCAAGGATCTCTATCTGACGGCCGTCACGTCCGACCAGGTCTTCGAAGGCAAGGTCGCCGGCGAATGGCTCGCCAAGGATGTCGGCTCCAAGGACTGCAAGGTCGTCGAACTGCAGGGCACCACCGGCTCTTCTCCGGCGATCAACCGCAAGAAGGGCTTCGAGGAAGGCATCAAGGCCGCTTCCAACATCAAGATCGTCCGCTCGCAGACCGGCGACTTCACCCGCACCAAGGGTAAGGAAGTCATGGAGAGCTTCATCAAGGCCGAAGGCGGCGGCAAGGACATCTGCGCCGTCTACGCCCATAACGACGACATGGCCGTCGGCGCCATCCAGGCGATCAAGGAAGCCGGTCTGAAGCCCGGCACCGACATCAAGATCGTCTCGATCGACGCCGTGCCGGACATCTTCCAGGCCATGGCGAAGGGCGAGGCGAACGCCACCGTCGAACTGACGCCGAACATGGCGGGCCCGGCCTTCGATGCGCTCGACGCCTATCTGAAGGACAAGAAGGAGCCGCCGAAGTGGATCCAGACCGAATCCAAGCTCTATACCGCGGCTGACGATCCGATGAAGGTCTACGAAGCCAAGAAGGGCCTCGGCTACTGATCTCCCGCTGTCCGGCCGATCCGGCCGGGCATGAGTGACGACCGGAGCGGCGATCTCGCCGTTCCGGTTTCTCAAAGGATTCGGGACGGAGAAATGTCAGGACAAGCTCCTCTTCTGGAAGCCCGGGGCATCGGCAAGTCGTTTTTCGGCATAGCGGCGCTGGACGATATCGACTTCACCCTTCAGGGTGGAGAGATCCACGCCCTGCTGGGCGAAAACGGCGCCGGGAAATCCACGCTCATCAAGATCCTCACCGGTGTCTACCGGCGCGACCGCGGCGCCATCCATCTGGAAGGCAGGGAAATTTCACCGGCCAGTGTCGGCGAGGCGCAGGCGCTCGGCATCGGCACCGTCTATCAGGAAGTCAATCTCCTGGAAAATCTCACCGTCGCGGAAAACCTCTTCCTCGGCCGCCAGCCGCGTCGCTACGGCATGATCGACCGCCGCGCGATGCGCCAGCGGGCGACCGCCCTGCTTGCCCGCTACGGCCTCGATATCGACGTCAACGCGCTGCTCTCGTCCTATTCGGTGGCCATCCGGCAGATCATCGCGATCGCCCGCGCCGTCGATCTGTCCGGCAAGGTCCTGGTCCTCGACGAGCCGACGGCGAGCCTCGACGCGCAGGAGGTCGCGATGCTGTTCACCGTCCTGCGCCAGCTGCGCGCGGATGGCCTCGGCATCGTCATCATCACCCATTTCCTCAACCAGGTGTACGACATCGCCGATCGCGTCACCGTCCTGCGCAATGGCAGGCTGGTCGGCACGCGCCCGCTCGACACCCTGCCCCGGCTCGAGCTGATCTCGATGATGCTCGGCCGCGAACTGCAGCACATCACCCGCGACCACCAGGCCGAACCCGAGACCGTCGATGACGGCGGCCCGCCGTCGATCCGCTTCGAGAATTACGGCAAGAAGGGCAGCGTCGCTCCCTTCGACCTCGACGTGAGGCCCGGAGAGGTGGTCGGCATCGCCGGCCTGCTCGGTTCCGGCCGCACCGAAACGGCCTTTCTTCTGTTCGGCATAGATCGCGCCGACAGCGGAACCGCGACGATCGACGGCAAGCCCGCCGGCATCACGTCGCCGGAAGCGGCGATCACCCACGGCTTCGGGTTCTGCCCGGAGGAACGCAAGACCGACGGCATCATCGGCGACCTCTCCGTCGCCGACAATATCGTGCTCGCGCTCCAGGCCCGCCGCGGCTGGATGCAGCCGATCTCGTCCGGCTACAAGCGCGAACTCGCGGACGCCTTCATCAAGTCGCTCGACATCCGCCCGGCAGATCGCGATCGCCCGATCAAGTTCCTTTCCGGCGGCAACCAGCAGAAGGCGATCCTCGCCCGCTGGCTGGTGACCGAACCGCGCCTGCTCATCCTCGACGAGCCGACCCGCGGCATCGATATCGGCGCCCATGCCGAAATCCTGAAAATGATCGAAAGGCTCTGTGCGGAAGGCATGTCCCTCATCGTCATCTCGTCCGAACTCGAGGAACTCACCGCCGTTGCCCACCGTGTCGTCGTCCTATCCGACCGCCACCATGTCGCGGAACTTTCCGGCAGCCGGCTGACGGCCGAAAACATCATCCAGACGATTGCCGGTTCCGGCAGGACGGAGGCCGCGTGATGAACTGGTTCCTCCGACGCCTCGGCCGTCTGGCGCCGCAGCTCATCGCCCTGGCGATCATCCTGGGCGTGATCAGCATGGTCGCGCCGGGCTTCCTGACCGTGTCCTTCCAGAACGGCCGTCTCTACGGCAGCCTGATCGACATTCTCGTGCGCGCCGCGCCCGTCGCCCTGCTCACCGTCGGCATGACGCTGGTGATCGCGACGCGCGGCATCGATCTGTCGATCGGCGCGGTCATCGCCATCTGCGGCGCCGTCGCCGCCACGCTGATCACCGAAGGATATCCGCTGCCGATCGTCATCGCCGTATCGCTGGGCGTCGGCATCGCCTGCGGCCTCTGGAACGGCGTACTCGTCGCGATCCTCGATATCCAGCCGATCATCGCGACCCTGATCCTGATGGTGGCGGGACGCGGCATCGCGCAGCTCATCACCGAGGGCGTCATCCTCACCTTCAACAACGACACGTTTTCCGCGCTCGGTTCCGGCGCCATCGCCGGCATTCCCATCCCCATCTATCTCTGGCTGGGAACCGCCCTCGTGATCGGCATCCTGATGCGCGGCACCGCGCTCGGCTTCCTGATCGAGGCCACCGGCATCAACCGCCGCGCGGCGAGCCTTGCCGGCGTACGCGCCCGCTTCCTGCTCTTTTCGGCCTACGCCATTTCAGGCCTCTGCGCCGCCATCGCCGGCATGATCGTCACCGCCGACATCCGCGGCGCCGATGCCAACAATGCCGGCCTCTGGCTGGAGCTCGACGCGATCCTGGCGGTCGTCGTCGGCGGCACGTCGCTGAACGGCGGCCGTTTCTCCATCACCGCATCCCTCATCGGTGCCCTGATCATCCAGTCGATCAACACCGGCATCCTGGTCTCGGGCTTCCCGCCCGAATTCAACCTGATCATCAAGGCCGGCATCATCATCGTCGTGCTGACGCTCCAGTCGCCGGCCGTGATGACGATGATCGGCTTCCTCAGGCCGGCGGGCGGCAACCGGGCGCAGTCCCATGCCGCCAAGGAGGTGGCGCGATGATCCACGCCCGCAACCTGCCCTTCCTCACGACGCTGGCGATCTTCGTCATCGCCTACGGCCTCTGCGTCCTGCAGTTTCCCAACATGCTGTCGACCCGTGTGATCGGCAATCTCCTCACCGACAACGCTTTTCTCGGCATCGCCGCCGTCGGCATGACCTTCGTTATCCTGTCCGGCGGCATAGATCTGTCGGTCGGATCGGTGATCGCCTTCACCAGCGTCTTCGTCGCCGTCACGGTCGGATCCTTCGGCATCCACCCGCTGACGGCCTTCGCCGCAGCCCTGGTGATATCGACCCTGTTCGGCTGCCTGATGGGGGCGATGATCCGCTACCTGCTCATCCCGCCCTTCGTCGTGACCCTCGCCGGCATGTTCCTCGCCCGCGGCGCGGCCTATCTCGTCTCCACCGAATCGGTGCCGATCACCCATGATTTCATCGATGCGATCATGGGCTTCTACATCCGCTTTCCCGGCGGCGGACGGCTGACGCTTCTCGCCATGATCATGCTTGTCGTCTTCATCGTCGGCATCGTCGTCGCGTCACGCACGCGTTTCGGCGCCAATGTCTACGCGATCGGCGGCAATCTCCAGTCGGCCGAGCTGATGGGTGTGCCGGTCGGTTCGACGACGATCCGCATCTATGCGTTGTCGGGCTTCCTGTCCGGCCTCTCGGGCATCGTCTACACGCTCTATACCTCTTCGGGTTATTCACTCGCGACGGTCGGCGTCGAACTGGATGCGATCGCAGCCGTCGTCATAGGCGGAACGCTGCTGACCGGCGGTGTCGGGCTGATAGCCGGCACCTTCGTCGGCATTCTGCTGCAGGGGCTGATCCAGACCTACATCGTCTTCGACGGTACGCTTTCGTCCTGGTGGACCAAGATCGTCATCGGCATCCTGCTGTTCGTATTCATCGTGTTGCAGCGCACAATCATCTGGTATTCAGACCGCCAGCTCGCAGTCCGACAATTGAAGGAGGTTTGACCTTGGGTCTTCTGGAAACGACCATCAGCGGCCGGAAGAGACGCGGCAACCACGCCCATGTGGTCGCCGAGCTCGGACGCGGTATCGTCTCCGGCAAGATCCCCGAAGGATCGCTCCTGCCGGGCGACGCGGAGCTTTCCGCCCGTTTCGGCGTGTCCCGCACCGTGCTGCGCGAGGCCATGAAGACGCTTTCCGCCAAGCGGCTCATCGAAGCCAAGGCGAAGGTCGGCACCCGTGTCCTCGACAGGGAGAGCTGGAACTTCTTTGATTCGGACGTGCTCGGATGGCGTTTCGAAGCGGGGCTGGATTTCGACTTCATCGAACATCTGGCGGAAATCCGTCTGGCGCTGGAGCCGGCCGCCGCCGCTGCCGCGGCCGTCCGCGCCACCAGCGACGATATCGTCGCCCTCTATGCGATCGCTGCGAGGTTCGACGACCTGAAACACACGCCTGAAAGCGTCGCCCAGGTCGATCTCGAATTCCACCTCGCCATCGCGCGCATGTCCGGCAATCCCTTCATGCGCTCGGCAAGCGCGCTGATCGAGGCGGCGCTGGCGATCTCCTTCCAGCTCTCCTCGCCCGCCTCCTCGCCGGAGACCATCGACGAGGTGGCCACCAATCATCTGAGGATCGTGCATGCGATCGCCTCGCGCGATTCCGCCAAGGCCATGTCGGCGATGCGTCACGTCATCGAGGTCGGCAAGGACCGTATCCGCGGTTCCCTCGCGACCGCCGACCTGCACGCCGCCGGCGACAGTTCGCGGAAGCCCGCCGCAACCGAGTCGCGCTGAGAAACCACAGTCACCCTACTGAGCCTCGTCGCCACCGGCCGGCACCCTCCAGGTTTGACTTCGACGGGAGAACCCCGCCGGGATAGTCTTGTCGCAAACCGCCGCAGTGCGGACGATCCGCTGATGCCGGGCGGAGATACCGGCTTGCCTCGCAGGGTATTAAGTATATACATAAAGCCGATAGTGCATCCACGAGACATGGAAGAGAGAGCGCGATGGCTGCAGCAGACCGTATCTGGCGCAATGTCAGGATCGCCACGCTCGACCCGCGATTGCCCGGGCTCGGCCTGATCGAGGATGCCGCAATCGCCGTCGCCGACGGCCGCATCGAATTTGTCGGCAGGCAGGCCGATCTTCCCCGGCCGATGCTCGCCACCGCCGATATCGTCGATGGCGGCGGCCGTCTCGTAACCCCCGGCCTGATCGATTGCCACACCCATCTCGTCTTCGGCGGCGACCGGGCGATGGAGTTCGAGATGCGCCTCGAAGGCGCGACCTATGAGGAGATCGCCCGCGCCGGCGGCGGCATCGTCTCCTCGGTGAAAGCGACCAACGCCCTTTCCGTCGAGGCGCTGGCGCAGGCCGCCCTGCCCCGGCTCGATACGCTGCTGTCTGAGGGCGTCTCCACAGTCGAGATCAAATCCGGCTACGGACTGTCGATCGAGGGAGAGCTCAACATGCTGCGAGCCGCCCGCACACTGGAAAAGCTCCGGCCGGTACGCGTCGTCACCTCCTACCTCGCAGCCCATGCGACGCCGGTCGAATACAGGGGCCGTAACGGCGACTATATCGCCGATGTCGTGCTGCCGGGCATGGATCAGGCCCATGCCGAGGGGCTCATCGACGCCGTCGACGGATTCTGCGAAGGCATAGCCTTCTCGGTCGAGGAAATCCGCCGCGTCTTCGATCATGCCCGAACGCTCGGACTACCGGTGAAACTCCATGCCGAACAGCTGTCCAATCTCGGCGGCGCCAGGATGGCCGCCTCCTATGGGGCGCTGTCGGCCGATCATGTTGAATATCTCGATGCCGAAGGTGCTGCCGCCATGGCCGCGTCGGGCACGGTCGCGGTTCTCCTGCCCGGCGCCTTCTACGCCATCAACGAAACGCAGAAACCGCCGGTACAGGCCCTGCGCGACGCCGGCGTGAAGATCGCCATTGCCACCGACTGCAATCCCGGCACCTCGCCGCTGACATCGCTGCTTCTGACGATGAACATGTCGGCAACGCTGTTCCGGCTGACCGTCGAGGAATGTATTGCCGGCGCAACCCGGGAAGCGGCCCGTGCGCTCGGCCTGCTCACAGAGACAGGCACGCTGGAAACCGGCAAGTCCGCCGATTTCGCCATCTGGGATGTCGGGCGCCCTGCCGAGCTCGTCTACCGCATCGGCTTCAATCCGCTTCATGCCCGCATCTTCAAGGGCCGGGAGGTATCCGCATGACGATCACGCTTCAGCCGGGACAGGTTCCGCTCGCCGATCTCGCCGATATCTACTGGAACAGTGGCGCTGCGGTTCTCGACCGCGCCTTCGATGCCGCCATCGAGAAAGGTGCCCGGCGCATCGCCGAGATCGCCGCCGGCAATGCGCCGGTCTACGGTATCAATACCGGCTTCGGAAAGCTGGCTTCGATCAAGATCGACAGCGCCGACCTGACCGCGCTCCAGCGCAACCTCATCCTCTCCCATTGCTGCGGCGTCGGCGCGCCCCTGCCGGAAAACGTCGTGCGTCTCATCATGGCGCTGAAGCTGATCTCGCTCGGCCGCGGCGCTTCCGGCGTCCGGCTGGAACTGGTGCGGCTGATCGAGGCCATGCTGGCGAAGGGCGTCATCCCCGTCATCCCGGAAAAGGGATCGGTCGGCGCCTCCGGCGATCTCGCGCCACTGGCCCATATGGCAACCGCGATGATGGGGGAAGGCGAGGCTTTCCTCGCCGGTGACCGCCTGCCCTCGCATGAGGCGCTCCGGAAGGCGGGGCTGTCGCCGATCGTACTTGCGGCAAAGGAGGGCCTTGCGCTCATCAACGGCACCCAGGCATCAACCGCTTTGGCGCTGGCTGGGCTTTTCCGCGCTCACCGGGCCGCCCAGACGGCGCTGATCACCGGCGCGATGTCGACCGACGCCGCCATGGGGTCGTCCGCACCCTTCCATCCCGACATCCACGCCCTGCGCGGCCACAAGGGACAGATCGACGCCGGCGCCGCGCTGCGGAGGCTGCTCGAGGGCTCCGAGATCCGGGCCAGCCATATCGAAGGCGACGAACGCGTCCAGGATCCCTATTGCATCCGCTGCCAGCCGCAGGTGGACGGCGCCTGCCTCGACCTCCTGCGTTCGGTCGCCCGCACGCTGGAAATCGAGGCCAATGCGGTCACCGACAATCCCCTCGTGCTGTCCGATGACGAAGTGGTCTCGGGCGGCAATTTCCACGCCGAGCCGGTGGCATTCGCCGCCGACCAGATGGCGCTCGCGATCTGCGAGATCGGCGCGATCGCGCAGCGGCGCATCGCGCTTCTCGTCGATCCCGCCCTCTCTTATGGCCTGCCCGCCTTCCTGTCGAAGAAGCCCGGGCTGAATTCCGGCCTGATGATCGCCGAGGTGACCTCCGCCGCGCTGATGAGCGAAAACAAGCAGATGTCGCATCCCGCGTCGGTGGATTCGACGCCGACCTCCGCCAATCAGGAGGATCACGTCTCGATGGCCTGCCACGGCGCCCGCCGCCTGCTCGCCATGACCGACAACCTGTTCGGCATACTCGGCATCGAGGCGATCGCCTCCGTTCAGGGCGTGGAGTTGCGTGGCCCGCTGAAAACCAGCCCGGAACTCGGGAAGGCTGCAGCGGTGCTGCGCGCCGCCGTGCCCGGACTGGAGGACGACCGCTACATGGCGCCGGACCTCCGGGCGGCCACGGATCTGGTCGCCTCCGGCGCGCTGGTCGCCGCGATCTCTCCCGGCATCCTGCCGGTTCTGGAAGGATAAGGTCGAAAAGAACGGTTCCGGTCGGGACCGGAGCGTTACGAAAGCCCGATCAGGAAAGGCCTCAGAAACGATGAAGATCCTTCGCGCTGCCGATCACAAGCGCATGCCCTGGAAAAACGGCCGTGGCGAAACGGTCGAGATCGCCGTCTTTCCGCCTGCGGCCAGCGTGGAGGATTTCGACTGGCGCATCAGCATGGCGACGGTCGCCGAAGACGGTCCCTTTTCGGTTTTCCCCGATATAGACCGGACGCTGTCCATCCTCGAAGGCGCTGGCATGGAGCTGGCGGTCGATGGACGCGACACGGCGGTCCTGACGCAGGCGTCCCCGCCCCATGCCTTCGCCGCGGACGCGCCGACCACGGCACGGCTGGTCGAGGGCACGATCGTCGATCTCAACATCATGACGCGGCGCGGCCGCTTCTCGCATTCCGTCGAGAGCGTGACGGCTCCGGTTCGGCTCATACCGGACGCTGGCGTGACCTTCGTCCTCTGCCACAGGGGTGAGTTTTCGGTGTCCGACGGTGAAGCCGCGGGGCAGCTGGGAAGTCTCGACTGCGCCATGCTTGCGCCGGGGCGGCCCGCGGACCTGTCGGGATCCGGCCTCGGCTTCGTCATCCGGATTTCCGCCTCTCCGCAAATGCGCCCGCAGGCTTGAAAGCGCCGGCACGTAACGGTTTGGCAAGGAATGTTGACTTTGATGGTCAGGAATGATTTCTAGTCCAGTAGACAGGACTGATATTCCGGACCGATACCATGCTCCACCAGACCCGAGGCCGCATCACCCGTGACAACGGCGCCGCCATCGTCGCGCTGAAGAAGCGCGCAGCCGAGTGGGAGGTTCCCCTCACGGAAGAGGCTTCAGGCTTCTGCTTCCACGTCTGGAATTCCAAGGCGACGCTGACGCCCGACGATACCGGTGTGACGATCGAGATCAGCTCTCCGGAAAAACGCCTGCTGCAGACCCTGCAGGGCTCGCTCACCGAACTTTTCGAGGAATGCCTGCTTTGCCCGAAATGGGAGCAGGTAGCGGCAGGTGCGCTTGCGCCCGGCCTTTCCCTCATGGAGGTCGCCTCCGTCACCCGGCGTTCACCGGGCTTTACCCGCGTTCGGCTCGAGGGCGACGATGCCGCGCGCTTTGCCGTCGGCAGCTTTCATTTCCGCCTGCTCATCCCCCGCCGGGGCCGTCCGCCATGCTGGCCGCATATCGCCGAATCCGGCCGCACGGTATGGCCCGAAGGCGACGACGCGTTGCACAAGCCGGTCTATACGACGGTCGCCCACGGCGATAACTGGCTGGAATTCGATATTTTTCGCCATCCCGGCAGCCCGACCTCGGATTGGGCCGCGGAAGATCCGGTCGGTCGTACGGTCGGCATTATCGGCCCCGGTGGTGGTGGCTGCCCTGAAAGCGACCAGCTTTTCCTCTTCGGCGATGAAACCGCTTTGCCGGCTATCATCCGCATGTTGCAGGCGGCACCTGGAAAGGTCCGCGCCTTCGTTCAGGCCGGTCACCACGATCTCTGCGAACTCCTCCACGATCCCCGCGTCGCGGTCGTGGAAAACCTGAACGATGCTCTGGAGAGCGCCGAACTCTGCGAAGGCGCCTATGTCTGGTTTGCCGGCCATGCCGACCGGGCGCGCGCCGCCAGGGTACATCTTGCCGCCCGCGGGCTTTCAAAACGTGACTTTACCGCCGCCGCCTACTGGAGCTGATATCCGGCTCCTGCGCCCCTGACCTGGCGCCCCTGATCCGTGACGCGGCGCCGGAAACCGCCCTCATACGATTCCTCCGCCGCCCGCTGCGGAAGCCGGCCGTTCCTCCGAAACCCGTCTGCGATAACCGCTCGCCCGATAGGTGGCGACCGGATCGATCGCACCGCCGGCGCGACGGCGGGCTTCCGCAAGGATCGGCTCGACATCGGTGCGATAGGCACGCTTGAGCGTCTCCGACGCCATCAGCGCATCGTTGTCGTCCTGATGCCCGTCCAGCGCCGCCCGGTCGACGAGCAGCGCCTGCGCATAGGCGCGGCGGATCTCGTTGGCGCTGGAAATCAGGCTCTCGATCGGGTCCGTGACGTTATGCGACTGGTCGATCATATGCGCCGGATGGAACCCCTCGGCGCCGCGATGTTCCGCGTCGACCAGCTCGTTGAAGACGAGGAACAGCCGATAGGGTTCGATCGCCCCGGCATCGAGATCGTCGTCGCCATATTTGGAATCGTTGAAGTGGAAACCGCCGAGCTTGCCGAACTGGATCAGCCGCGCCACGATCATTTCGATATTGGTGTTCGGCGCATGGTGGCCGAGATCGACGAGGCAGAAGGCCTTTTCACCCAGAGTGTCGGCGATCAGGTAATTGGTGCCCCAGTCCTGAACCACCGTCGAATAGAAGGCCGGTTCAAACATCTTGTGTTCGGAAAACAGCCGCCAGTCGTCCGGCAATGCCGCATAGATTTCCGCCATCGACGCGAGATAACGTTCGAACTGGCGGGTAAAATGGCTCTGGCCGGGAAAATTGGAGCCGTCGCCGATCCACACCGTCAACGCCTTCGATCCGATCGCCCTGCCGATCTCGATGCATTCGAGATTGTGCTCGACCGCCTGCGCCCGCGTCGCCTTGTCCGTGTGGCTGAGCGAGCCGTATTTGTAGGAATGGACCTGGCCCGGCGCATCGGAAAACGTGTTGGAGTTCATCGCATCGAAGCCTAGGCCCAGCGCATCCCCCTTCGCCTTCAGATCCTTCGGATCCGTCTTGTCCCACGGGATATGAAGCGACACGGTCGGCGTCGCCCGCGTTAGCTGGTGGATGACGGCGCAATCGTCGAGCTTGTCGAAGATCCCGCGCGGCTCCCCTTGCCCCGGGAACCGGGCAAACCGCGTACCACCGGTGCCGACGCCCCAAGACGGGACGGCGACGTGAAAGTCGGCTACCTTGGCGGTGATCGCCTCGATATCGACGCCGCGCCGAGACAGGTTCTCGCCGAGCGCGGCGTAATCGGACTTGAGCGCATCCGAGCGCTTGTCGTTTTCACTCGCCACGATATCGGCGGCTATGATCAGTTCAGCCATGTGTTCCTCCCACCTTCCCCGTCTCCCCGGCGACATCGCCATCGCCCGCTCATCATCTCGCCCTTCATCCGCCCGCCGGCACCTTACTCCCCGCGCGCGGGGAGAAGGGATATGCCACGCCCTCTCGGCTTGCTGCCGAGGTCGCGTGTGCCGTGTCCCCTCGCCCCGTTTACTGGGAGAGGGTTAGGGTGAGGCGACAAACTCCACCGCAAACTACCGCGTGAAACTCTGCGCATTCCCCGCATCGACATTGATGATATTGCCGGTCGATTTCGACGAGGCATCCGAAGCGAGGAAATAGATCGCCTCGGCGATATCCTCCGGAAAGACGTTGAGCTTCAGCATCGAGCGCTTGCGATAATGTTCCTCCAGCTCGCCGACCTCGATCTTCGAGGAGGCCGCACGCGCTTCCCGCCATTCGCCGCTCCAGATCTTCGATCCGCGCAGCACCGCGTCGGGATTGACGGTGTTCACGCGGATGCCGGCATCGGCGCCCTCCAGCGCCAGGCAGCGGGCGAGGTGGATCTCGGCCGCCTTGGCGGTGCAATAGGCCGATGCACCCGGCGACGACGCCAGGCCGTTCTTCGACGCGACGAAGACGACGTTGCCGCCGAGCTTCTGGCGGCGGAACAGCCGGAAAGCCTCTCGCGACACGAGGAAATAGCCGGTCGCCAGGATGTCGATATTCCGGCTCCACATCGCAAGCGTCGTGTCCTCGACCGGTGCAGAAGACGCGATACCGGCATTCGAGACGAGAATGTCGATGCCGCCGAATTCGACGCAGGCATCGGTGAACGACGCCGCCACAGCTTCCTCGCTGGTAACGTCGAGAACGAGGCCGCGCACGGCATCCTTGCCGAAGGCCTTCTCGAAATCGCCCTTCGTCGCGTCGAGCGCCGCGCCGTCGATATCGGCAAGCACCACGCAGGCGCCTTCGCCCATCAGCCGCGCCGCCGTTGCCCGGCCGATGCCGCCGGCACCGCCGGTGACGAAGGCCACCTGCCCGGCAAGGCTCTTCGGTTTCGGCATGCGCTGCAGCTTGGCTTCCTCGAGCAGCCAGTATTCGATGTCGAAGGCCTCCTGTTCCGGCAGGCCCTGATATTCGGAAACCGTCGAGGCCCCGCGCATCACGTTGATGGCGTTGACGTAGAATTCACCGGCTATCCGCGCCGTCGCCTTGTCCTTGGCGAATGACAGCATGCCGACGCCCGGCACCAGGAAGATGACCGGGTTGGGATCGCGCATCTTCGGCGAGTTGTCGTGCCTGCAGCTCTCGTAATAGCGGCTGTAGTCGGCGCGGTAGTCTTCCAGCGCCTTGTCGAGCCCGGCGATGACGGCATCGGCATCCGGGCGGTCCGGATCGAAATCGACGATCAGCGGCCGGATCTTCGTGCGCAGGAAATGGTCCGGGCAGGACGTGCCGAGGTTGCCGAGCGGCTTCAGGTCCTTCGAGTTGACGAATTCGAGCACCGCGTCCTGGTCGTCGAAATGACCGAGCTTGCGCTCGCCCTTTCCGATGCGGCCGCGGATTTCCGGCATCAGTTTCGCCGCGATCGTCCGGCGCTCTTCCGCCCCGAGGCTTTTTGCGACGGCACCGCCGAAGATCGTCTTGCCTTCGGTCTCCCCGGCGAACCACCCGATCGCCTTGTTGATGATTTCGAGCGTCAGGAGATAGCAGTCCTTGGCGTCGTCGGCCCAGGTGAACAGGCCGTGGCTTTCCAGCACCACGCCCTTGGCCGCCGGATTGGCCTTGACGAAGGCTTCGAGATCCAGCCCCAGCTGGAAGCCCGGCCGGCGCCAGGGCAGCCAGCCGATCTCCTCGCCGAAGACCTGCCTCGTCAGTTCCCTCGAATTCTTCGAGGCGGCGATCGCGATGATCGCGTCGGGATGCATGTGGTCCACATGCGCGAAGGGCACGAAACCATGCAGCGGCGTGTCGATCGAGGCGGCACGCGGATTGAGGTTGAAGGTGCAATGCGGCAGGAACCCGACCATGCGGTCCTCGTCCTCAACGCCCCTGTAGAGCCCCTTCAGCGCTTCGAGCTTGTCCATGTAGAGGGTCGCGAAACCGTCGAGCCTGATCGTCCCGACATCGCCGCCGGAGCCCTTGACCCACATGACCCTGACCGTATCGCCGGTCAGGGGATCGGTTTCCATCACCTTGGCCGACGTATTGCCGCCGCCGTAATTGGTGATGCGCTTGTCGGCGCCGAGCAGGTTGGAGCGATAGAGCAGCTTGCCGGGTTCGTCGAGCCCGGCGGCATGGGTATCGTCCCAACGGTTTTCGAGAAGGCGGGATTGGCCCGACATCGCATTCCTCCCAATCTGGCATCGACCGCGACATGGACGATCGATATCTCCCTGGTGGCGCATATCGCCCGCACTCCACGCAGCTGTCAATCACAAACGATCATAAACTTTCATTGTGCGGCGCAATAATACCGATATTGATCGTTTGCGATTGACAAGGACGATTTTCAAGCAATAGTTGACGGTCAGGAGGACCCCATGCACGAACGCGAACGCCATCGCATCATCCTGAGCGCGATCCAGGAAAAACCTGTGATCACCGTGCAGGATATTGCGGATCTGACCGAGGCCTCGGAAGCCACGATCAGGCGCGACATCGCGGCCTTGCATGTGCAGGGAAAGCTCAGGCGCGTGCGCGGTGGCGCCGAGGCCATGCATCCGCCGCAGATCGGCCAGCTGGCGGCCCGCTCGTTCCGGGTGTCGGAATCGGTCAATATCGACAAGAAGCGCGCAATCGCGCGCTGCGCCGTCGATCTGTGCGAGGAAGGCGACAGCGTCATCATCAACGGCGGCACGACGACCTTCCAGATGGTGCATTATCTCGCCGCCCGCCGGCTGCAGGTGATGACCAATTCATTTGCGATCGCCGAACATCTGGTCAAGCATTCGAAGAGCACGGTGACCATACCGGGCGGCGCGATCTATCGCGAGCAGAGCCTGATCCTGTCGCCCTTCGAAAACGACGCGATCCGTAATTTCTATGCCCGCCGCATGTTCATCGGCGCGCAGGGCGTCAGCCCGCTCGGGATAATGGAAGGCGATGCGCTCGTCATCCAGAGCGAACAGAAGCTGATGCATCAGGCGGAAGAGCTGATCGTCATGGTGGATTCGTCGAAATTCCACCGGCGCTCCAGCCTCATTCTGTGCCCGCTGGAACGGGTCACCACGATCATCACCGACGACGGCATTTCCGCGGAGGCGGCGCGCATGATCGAGGAGGCCGGCGTGTCCCTGGTCATTGCCGGCGGTGGTGCCGCCGCGGAGGCGGAAGGCGATACGAAAGGGAATTTCACGTCGGTCGCATGAGGAGCGCCGGCGGAAGGTTGAACTGATTTAACTGGGAGGAGTGGATCATGAAACTTGCAAGGAAACTCGCGATCGGCGTCGCCATCGCGTTCGCGGCGATGACATCGGCGGCACAGGCCGCCGACATGAAGATCGCACTGGTGGTCAAGTCGCTCGGCAACGGCTTCTTCGAAGCAGCCAACAAGGGTGCCGAGGAAGCCGCCAAGGAACTCGGCGGCGTCGAGATCATCTATACCGGCCCCACCACCACGACGGCGGAAGGCCAGATCGAGGTGATCAATTCGCTGATCGCGCAAGGCGTGGATGCCATCGCCATCTCGGCCAACGATCCGGACGCCGTCATTCCGGCGCTGAAGAAGGCGACGCAGCGCGGCATCAAGGTCATTTCCTGGGACAGCGGTGTCGCGGCGGAAGGGCGCATCATGCACCTCAACCCGTCTTCCAACGAGCTGATCGGCAAGATGTGCCTGACGCTCGCCAAGAATCATCTCGAGGGTGGCAAGGGTGATTTCGCCATCCTGTCGGCCACCACCACCTCGACGAACCAGAACACCTGGATCGCCGAGATGAAGAAGCAGCTCAAGGATTTCCCCGGACTGAACCTCGCTACGACCGTCTATGGTGACGACCTCGCCGACAAGTCCTACCGCGAGGCCCAGGGTCTTCTTTCGTCTCAGCCGAACGTCAAGGTCATCGTCGCCCCGACGACGGTCGGCGTGCTCGCCGCCTCGCAGGCGGTGAAGGATGCCGGCAAGATCGGCCAGGTCTATGTCACCGGCCTCGGCCTCCCCTCCGAGATGGCCGGCGCCATCAAGTCGGGCGCGACCAAGGAATTCGCCATCTGGAACCCGATCGACCTCGGTTATTCGGCCACCCAGATCGCCTATCACCTCGTCAAGGGCGATACCGACGGCGCACCGGGTTCCGAGATCGAAGCCGGCCGCATGGGCAAGATCAAGGTGGGCGACAATGGCGAAGCCGCCATGGCCGATCCCTTCGTCTACAATGCCGGCAATATCGACGAATTCTCGAAGATCTTCTGAGCCGTTAACCTGCCTTCCGGGCAGCTGCCCCTCACCCTAACCCTCTCCCCGCAAGCGGGGAGAGGGAACTTGCCCTGCTCGACGTTCGAGAGGTTCGGCGAGGGCCGGGGCGACAGGCCTTCGCCCCGCCGGCGGGGAGAAGGTGCCGGCAGGCGGATGAGGGGCCATTCAGGTGAAACCCGATATGAATGTTGTCGTGCCGATGACCGATCAAATTCCCGTTGCAGAGCATACGGCCCATAAGCCGCAGCCCATCCTGGAAATGCGCGGCATCAGCCAGATCTTTCCGGGCGTGAAGGCGCTCGACGGCGTCAGCCTGTCGCTCTATCCGGGCCAGGTCACCGCCCTGATCGGCGAGAACGGCGCCGGCAAGTCGACGCTCGTCAAGATCCTCACCGGCATATACCGCCCGAACGAGGGCGAGATGTTCATCGACGGCCGGCCCGTCGTCTTCCCGAGCGCCCAGAGCGCCATCGACGCCGGCGTCACCGCCATCCATCAGGAGACGGTGCTCTTCGACGAACTGACGGTCGGCGAAAACATCTTCCTCGGCCATGCGCCGAAGACACGGTTCGGCACGATCGACTGGCGCGCGATCAACGCCCGTTCCCGAACACTCATGGCGCAGCTCGAAAGCGAGATCGACCCGACGATCCGGCTGCGCGACCTGTCGATCGCCCAGCGCCATCTGGTGGCGATCGCCCGCGCGCTGTCCGTCGAGGCCCGCATCGTCATCATGGACGAGCCGACCGCCGCCCTCTCCCGCAAGGAGATCGACGATCTCTTCCGCATCGTCGAAAATCTCAAGAAGCAGGGCAAGGCGATCCTCTTCATCAGCCACAAGTTCGACGAGGTCTACGAGATCGCCGAAAACTTCGTCGTCTTCCGCGACGGCCGTGCCGTCGGCCAGGGACGGCTTAGGGACACGCCGCAGGACGAGATCGTCCGGCTGATGGTCGGCCGCGACGTCGAGGATGTCTTCCCCAAGACGAAGGTCGAGATCGGCGCGCCGGTATTTTCGGTCCGCGATTATTGCCACCCGACGGAGTTCCGCGACATTTCCTTCGAGCTTCGCCGCGGCGAGATTCTCGGCATCTACGGGCTGATCGGCGCCGGCCGTTCCGAACTCTGCCAGTCGCTGTTCGGCATCACCCGCCCCTCCTCCGGCGACCTCATGCTTGAAGGCCGGCCGATCGACATCCGCTCCTCGGGCGATGCGATCCGCGCGGGCATCGTCTATGTGCCGGAAGAGCGCGGCCGACACGGTCTGGCGCTGCCCATGCCGATCTTCCAGAACATGTCGCTGCCGTCGCTTGGCAAGACCTCTCGGTCCGGCTTCCTGAAGGCCGCCAGCGAACTGGCGCTCGCCCGCAAATATTCCGAACGGCTGGACCTGCGGGCGGCGGCGCTGTCCGTGCCGGTCGGAACCCTGTCGGGAGGCAACCAGCAGAAGGTGGTGATCGGCAAGTGGCTGGCGACCCGCCCCAAGGTCATCATTCTCGACGAGCCGACGAAGGGCATCGACATCGGCTCCAAGGCAGCCGTCCACGGCTTCATCAGCGAGCTCGCCGCCGAGGGCCTGTCGATCATCATGGTCTCCTCCGAACTGCCGGAAATCCTCGGCATGTCGGACCGGGTCATGGTGATGCGCGAAGGCCTGATGGCCGGCCTGTTCGAGCGCGAGCGGCTGAGCGCCGAAATTCTCGTCCGCGCCGCCACCGGCAATGCGTGAGGCCAGGACCATGAGGAAAAGCCGATGAACCGTCTTCTCAAGAACCGCGAGCTTCTGCTCACCGGCATCGTCGCCCTGATGATCGCAGGTTTCGCCACCCGCGCGGCCGGCTTTGCCAGCCCCGCCAATCTGGCGAACATCTTCAACGATACCTCGATCCTGATCATCCTGGCGCTCGGCCAGATGACGGTGATCCTGACGAAATCGATCGATCTCTCGGTCGCCGCCAATCTCGCCTTTACCGGCATGGCGGTGGCGATGACCAATGCCGCCTTTCCCGAACTGCCGCTGATATTGCTGATCGTCATGGCGATCGGCATCGGCGCCTTTCTCGGCGCCATCAACGGTTACCTCGTCTGGGCACTGCAGATCCCGCCGATCGTCGTCACCCTCGGCACGCTTACTATTTATCGCGGCATGGCTTTCGTCCTGTCGGGCGGCGGCTGGGTCAATGCCCACCAGATGGCGCCGAGCTTCCTCAATATTCCGCGGATGCCGGTGCTCGGACTTCCGATCCTTTCCTGGATCGCCATCCTGATCGTTATCGGCGCCTGGTTCGTCCTGACCCGGCTACCGTTCGGCCGGGCGGCCTATGCGTCCGGCGGCAATCCGACGGCCGCCATATATGCCGGCATCGATATAGGCCGCACCCGCTTCTTCGCCTTCGTCCTGTCCGGGGCGCTGGCAGGCCTCTGCGGCTATCTCTGGGTCTCCCGTTACGCCGTGGCCTATGTCGATATCGCCGCCGGTTTCGAACTCGATACGGTCGCGGCCTGCGTCATCGGCGGCATCTCGATTGCCGGCGGCATCGGCTCCGTGGCCGGCGCCGTTCTCGGCGCGCTTTTTCTCGGCATCATCAAGAACGCGCTTCCGGTCATCGGCATATCGCCCTTTGCCCAGATGGCGATCTCCGGCGTCGTCATCGTGCTCGCGGTCGTCTTCAACGCCCGTGCCGAAAAGAAGGCGGGGCGCATCATCCTGCGGGATCGGGCA
>JBQGDG010000234.1:0-4571 GCA_052038935.1 Neorhizobium sp.
AGGCCCGAGTGATCCCCTGCCTGGATGTGAAGGACGGCCGCGTCGTCAAGGGCGTCAACTTCGTCGACCTGATCGATGCCGGCGATCCGGTGGAAGCGGCCAAGGCCTATGACGCCGCCGGTGCCGACGAACTCTGCTTCCTCGACATCACCGCCTCCTCCGACAATCGCGACACGATCTTCGACGTCGTGGCGCGCACGGCCGAGCACTGCTTCATGCCGCTCACCGTCGGCGGCGGCGTGCGCCAGGTCGCCGATATCCGCAAGCTGCTGCTCGCCGGCGCCGACAAGGTCTCGATCAACTCCGCGGCGGTCAACAATCCGGATTTCGTCGCCGAGGCGGCGGACAAGTTCGGCAACCAGTGCATCGTCGTGTCGATCGACGCGAAACGCCGGCTGACGCAGAAAGTCGGCGGCGACAATCGCTCGGAATGGGAGATCTTCACCCATGGCGGCCGCAACGCCACCGGCATAGACGCCGTCGAGTTCGCCAGGAAGATGGTGGAACGCGGTGCCGGCGAACTGCTGGTCACCTCGATGGATCGCGACGGCACCAAGATCGGCTACGACCTCGAACTGACCCGTGCCATCGCCGATTCCGTGCGTGTCCCGGTGATCGCCTCGGGCGGTGTCGGAACGCTCGACGATCTCGTCGCCGGCGTGAAGGACGGGCATGCGACAGCGGTGCTGGCGGCGTCGATTTTCCACTTCGGCACCTATTCGATCGGCGAAGCCAAGCGCTATATGGCAGATCACGGCATCGCCATGCGGCTCGACTGACGTTCAAGACCGGAGGAGACAAGCTTGAGCGAATTCACCCTGAACGATCTCGAAACGATCGTCGCCGCCCGCGCGAAAGCGTCGCCGGAGGAATCCTGGACGGCGAAACTGGTTGCCGCGGGCCAGACGAAGGCTGCCAAGAAACTCGGCGAGGAGGCGGTCGAGACCGTCATTGCCGCGATCTCCCAGGATCGCAAGGATCTCGTGGGCGAAAGCGCCGATCTCGTCTATCATCTGTTAGTCGTATTGAATATTGCAGGCATCCCGTTAGAGGAGGTGCTTGACGAACTTCACCGCAGGACCGGCCAGACCGGCCTGCAAGAAAAGGCGAGCCGGCCGAAGTCATGAGTATCGCATCGCAGCCCGCCGATGAGCCGGAAGCCGGCCCGATGGCTGAGTTTTATTCGCCTTACCACCACTTTACCGCTGAGGAATGGGCCAAGTTCCGCGCCGATACGCCGCTGACCCTGAAGGCGGAGGAAGTCACCCGGCTCCGCTCGCTCGACGATCCGATCAATATCGACGAGGTACGACGGATCTACCTGTCGCTGTCGCGTCTGCTGTCGACGCATGTGGAGGCTTCGCAGCTTCTCTACCGGCAGCGCAACCGCTTCCTCAGCCTGTCCGACGTGACGAAGACGCCCTTCATCATCGGCATCGCCGGCTCGGTGGCCGTCGGCAAGTCGACGACGGCGCGCGTTCTCAAGGAATTGCTGGCCCGTTGGCCGTCGAGCCCCAAGGTCGACCTGATCACGACGGACGGTTTTCTCTATCCCAATGCGGTTCTCCAGCGCGAGAACCTGATGGAACGCAAGGGCTTTCCGGAAAGCTACGACATCGGCCAGATCCTGCGGTTCCTCACGGCGATCAAGGCCGGCGAGCGGAATGTCAGGGCACCGCGCTATTCGCATCTGACCTATGACGTGCTGCCCGACGAATATACGCTGGTCGACCGGCCGGACATCCTGATCTTCGAGGGTATCAACGTCCTGCAATCGCGTGCGCTGCCGGCCGACGGCAAGATCGTGCCGATCGTCTCCGACTTCTTCGACTTCTCGATCTATATCGATGCCGACGAGGAACAGATCCACCAGTGGTATGTGCAGCGCTTCATGAAGCTGCGCGAAACCGCCTTCCGTGATCCGACCTCGTTCTTCAAGAAATATGCGGCGATCGATACGGACGCGGCCATGGCGGTCGCCGAAGGCCTCTGGGCGAATATCAACCTGAAGAACCTTCGCCAGAACATCCTGCCGACCCGGCCGCGCGCGGACATCATCCTGCGCAAGGGACGCGATCACTTCATCGAAAAAGTGTCGCTGCGCAAGCTCTAGCCGGGTTCGGCGATATCGGCGGCGTCACGGGTTGACGCGGCGGAGCGTCAGATTGATACGGCCGCCGTTCTTCAGCAGCGTCGACGTGCCCGGATGGATGCGGTCGACGCCGTGGAAGGCGAGCCTGCCCTCCCCGCCGAGAAGGACGATATCGCCGCTCGACAGCCGGAAGGAGCCGGTCGGGTCCTTGCGGTCCAGCCCACCGACCCGAAACAGGCAGCTGTTGCCGAGCGAGACCGACAGGACCGGGGCGGCGAGTTCGTTCTCGTCCCTGTCCTGATGCAGGCCCATCTTCGCGTCGTCGGAATAGAAATTGACCAGACAGGCTTCCGGCGGCTTCGGGTAGCCGGAAAGCGCGTTCCACAGGTCCGTCAGTTCCGCCGGTATGGCGGGCCAGGGCCTGCCCGTCGCGGGATGGGTGGGCTGGTAGCGATAACCGCGCTCCTTGTCGGTGACCCAGCCGAGCGAACCGCAATTGGTCATCCTGACGGACATCGGCTTGCCGGTACCCGGCATGACCGGCACGTAGAGCGGCGCCTCGGCGACGACCTGGCGGATGAGCTCGACCAGATGTTCCTGCGCGGGGCGATCCAGATAGCCCGGCAGATGCCGGATCCCGTTCAGCAATGGCGCCATGGATTTCTTCTCTCCCGCCGCATGCCGGTCTCAGTCGCCGCTAGGCTTGCCGCGCATCTTCTTGACATCCGAACGGCCGGACTTTGCCTTCAGACGCCGTTCCACCGAACCCTTGGTCGGCTTCGTCGCCTTGCGTACCGGCGGCGGCGGCTTGGCCGCCTCGAGGATCAGTTCCTTCAGCCGCTCGCGGGCCTCTTCGCGGTTGCGTTCCTGGCTGCGCGACCTGCTCGCCTCAATCATCAGGACGCCGTCCTTCGACACCCGTTTTCCGGCCAGCTTCAACGCGTTCGCCTTCACCCGGTCGGGAAGCGCCGGGGAATTGGCGATATCGAAGAAGAGCTGGACGGCCGTGGAGACCTTGTTGACGTTCTGGCCGCCGGGACCGCCGGCAAGCACGAACTGCTCCGTCAGTTCCCATGCGGCGATGGTGATGCGGCTGTTGATGATGAGGGGATTGCTGGCCATGACCGTCTGGTTGTCGCTACTGGCCCGCATCTTTCCCACAAAGCCGGACAAAAGAAAACCGCCGGCCCGAGGTTCCCGGTGCCGGCGGTTCCACGTGAATCACACGTTATGCGCTTATTCGGCGGCGACCAGCAATCCCGGCGCGGCGTCCTTCACCTTGCTGTCGACATGCGCCTCGAACTTCTCGAAGTTCTTGATGAACATCGACACCAGCCTGGCGGCCTGGTTGTCATAGGCCGGACCGTCTGCCCAGGTCGAGCGCGGGTCGAGGATGGCATTTTCGACGCCGTCGACAGCGACCGGCACGGCGAAGCCGAAATTGGCGTCGGTGCGGAACTCGGCATTCTTCAGGCTGCCGTTCAGGGCCGCCGTCAGAAGTGCGCGCGTCGCCTTGATCGGCATGCGGCGGCCGGTGCCGTAGGCGCCGCCGGTCCAGCCGGTATTGACCAGCCAGCAATCGACGCCGTGCTTGGCGATCAGTTCCTTCAGCAGATTGCCGTATTCGGCCGGATGGCGCGGCATGAACGGGGCGCCGAAGCAGGTCGAGAAGGTCGCTTCCGGTTCGGTCACGCCCTTCTCGGTGCCGGCTACCTTGGCGGTGTAGCCGGAAAGGAAGTGGTACATCGCCTGTTCCGGCGTCAGCCTGGCGATCGGCGGCATCACGCCGAACGCGTCGGCGGTCAGCATGATGATCGTCTTCGGATGCGGAGCAAGGCCGGTCTCCGAGGCATTCGGGATGAAATGCAGCGGATAGGCGCTGCGGGTATTTTCCGTCAGCGAATTGTCGTCGAAATCCGGTACGCGGTTATCGTCGAGAACGACGTTTTCCAGCACGGTGCCGAAGCGGCGGGTCGCCGCGTAGATTTCCGGTTCGGCTTCGGCGGAAAGCTTGATCGCCTTGGCGTAGCAGCCGCCTTCGAAGTTGAAGACGCCGGTTTCGCCCCAGCCGTGTTCGTCGTCGCCGATCAGCGTGCGCGCCGGATCGGCCGAAAGCGTCGTCTTGCCGGTGCCGGACAGGCCGAAGAAGACGGCGGTATCGCCGTCCTTGCCGACATTGGCCGAGCAATGCATCGGCATGACGCCCTTGGCCGGCAGAAGATAGTTGAGGACGGTGAAGACCGACTTCTTGTTCTCACCCGCGTAGGACGTGCCGCCGATGAGGACGATGCCGTTGGCGAGATCGCAGGCGATCACGGTCTCCGAACGGCAGCCGTGGCGTTCGGGGTCGGCCCGGAAGCTCGGCAGGTTGATGATCGTCAGCTTCTGTTCGAAGGTTTCGAGCGTCTCCCGCTTCGGGCGGATGAGCAGGTTGCGGATGAAGAGCGCATGCCAGGCGAATTCGGTCACCACGCGCGTC
>JBQGDG010000235.1:0-4004 GCA_052038935.1 Neorhizobium sp.
GGCCGCGACGGCAAGATCGCCGCCAACTGGGTCATCAACGACCTGCTGGGTGCCTTGAACAGAATCGGCAAAGATATTGAAGAGACTCCGGTTTCGCCCGCTCAGCTCGGCGGCATCATCGACCTGATCAAGGCCGAAACCATTTCCGGCAAGATCGCCAAGGACCTGTTCGAGATCGTGCTCACCGAAGGTGGCGACCCGGCCGAAATCGTCGAAGCCCGCGGCATGAAGCAGGTGACCGACACCGGCGCCATCGAAAAGGCCGTCGACGAGATCATCGCCGCAAACCCGGATCAGGTCGAGAAGGTCAAGGCCAAGCCGACGCTCGCCGGATGGTTCGTCGGTCAGGTTATGAAGGCTACCGGAGGCAAGGCCAATCCCCAGGCCGTGCAGGCGCTGGTCAAGGCCAAGCTGGGCATCGAGGAGTAGGCCTTATGGTCTACTTTGTCCGCACCGCAGGCGAGGAGGACGTGGAGAAGATTCGCGACCTCCTGGGCGAGACGTTTCACGCCACCTATGATCCGTTCTACGGCACCGATCAGGTAACCCGCATGGTGAGCGGCTGGCATTCCGCGAATGCGATCCGTCAGCGTATCGGCAGGAAGGACGGCGAATTCCTGGTCGCCGACGATGGCCGCAGGATAGGCGGCGTCGCCTATGCCGCGATGTACCCGAAAATGGCGAAA
The DNA here is from genome assembly GCA_052038935.1 of Neorhizobium sp. Classification (GTDB taxonomy): domain Bacteria; phylum Pseudomonadota; class Alphaproteobacteria; order Rhizobiales; family Rhizobiaceae; genus Neorhizobium. Next base: position 687 of record JBQGDG010000235.1, read on the forward strand.
ACCGTTATGCTGCATCAGCTCTACGTTCGCCCGTCCTGCCAGAACGAAGGCGTCGGGCGCGACCTTTTCGCCGAAATCGAGACCTGCTTCCCGGATGCGGAAATCATGCGGGTCGAGATCGCCCTCCCGAATGTCCGGGCTGCCGCCTTCTACGAGCGCCTCGGTTTTTCCGAGGTCGATCGCATGGAGGAGTGGGGCGCGCCGAATTCCGGCCTGCCGGCCATCATCATGGAAAAGCGGCTTTTGCAGCACTGAAAGCGGGACGAGGGGAGGCAGACAGATGACCGATGTGACGATCCGCCGGGCGCGGGAAACCGATCTTGCCGGCCTGATCGGCCTGTTCGCCGCCGACGATATCGGCGGCCACGGCGATACGACGGATGAAGCGGCCTATGAGGACTATCTGCGCGCATTCCATGCGATCGACGCGTCTCATAACGAACAGCTCTTCGTCGCCGAGATCGGCGAAGATCTGGTCGGAACCTTCCAGATCCTGTTCAATCGCACGCTGACGGGACGTGGTTCGCTGTCCATGATCATCGAGGCGGTGCAGACGCGCGCCGACATGCGCGGCCGCGGTATCGGCGCGCAGATGATCGCCCATGCTGTCGAGGAAGCGAAACGCCGCGATTGCCGGCTCGTCCAGCTGGTATCCAACGCGGTGCGGACAGATGCCCACCGTTTCTACGAGAGGCTCGGTTTCGCCAGGAGCCATTTCGGCTTCAAGATGAAGCTCAAATAGCCGGCACCGGCCGAGAATCGCTGGACATGGCTCGCCGTTGGCGTCATAAGCAGGGCAGCCGTTCCGCGGCGTCCGAAGTCAATCCGACTGTGTCAAATCGACGGAAATACCCATGAAAAATCTTCTGCTGCAGATCTTTACCTGGTGGAACGGACAGACCATGGGTACGCGCTTCTTCACCTGGCGCCACGGCAAGAAGGTCGGCGAGGATGAATTGGGCAACGTCTATTTCGAAGGCCCGATGACGTCCTGGGGCAAGCCCAAGCGCTGGGTCATCTACAAGGGTTACGCCGAAGCCTCCGCCATTCCGCCGGGCTGGCACGGATGGATGCATTACCGTACGGACGTTCCGCCGTCGAAGGAAACCTACAAGGCCCGCGACTGGCAGAAGCCGCACAAGGAAAACCTGACTGGTACGCCATTCGCCTACCGCCCGCAGGGATCGATTTCCGCCACCGGCGAGCGTCCGCGCGTCACCGGCGACTACGATGCCTGGACGCCCGGCAGCTGACGCTCATTTGGCCACAATCGAAATCTAATCATCGACGCGGACACGCGTTCGCGACGGGATGGATATGAGACTGAAGACGCTTTTTCTCCGCAAGCTGGTGACGACCGCCATGATCGGTCTTGCATCGGTTTTCGCAGCTGAAACGGCCGTCGCAGCCCGTATCTCCAATCCGGTGGCGGTGTTCGCCGGCATCGACAAGATTACCGGCCGCATCACCACCTTCGACGTCTATATCAACGAGACGGTGCAATACGGCGCCCTGCAAGTCACTCCGAAGGTCTGCTATTCCCGCGACGAAAGCGAGGCGCAGAAGATCGACGCCTTCGTCGAGGTCGATGAAATCACTCTCGACAGGAAGATCCGTCGCATTTTCTCGGGCTGGATGTTTGCCGACAGCCCCGGCCTCAACGCTGTCGAGCATGCGATCTATGACGTCTGGCTCACCGGCTGCAAGCAGCAGTCCGATGTCCCGCCACCGGCCGACGCGACGAACTGATCGGCGATCGTCGCTCAGAACGCCAGATGCGGGGAATCGACGGCGTCCCGCAACATCACGAGATAATCATCCTTGGGTACGTCGATCGCGCCGAACGTCTTCAGATGGTCGGTGGTGAATTGCGTATCGAGCAGCCTGAAACCGTGTGCCTGCAGTCGTTCGACCAGATGGACAAGGCATATCTTCGAGGCATCTGTCTTTCTGGAGAACATGCTTTCCCCGAAGAAGGCGGCGCCCAGCGAAACGCCATACAGTCCGCCGACCAGTTCGTCGCCGTCCCAGGCTTCGACGCTATGGGCATGCCCCATACCGTGCAGCTCGGAATAGAGCCTGCGGATGGTCTTGTTGATCCAGGTGCTGGGTCGGTCGGGCGCAGGTTCCGCACATAGGGCGATCACCTGCTCGAACGCGTGATCGAACCGTATTTCGAACGGCGATCGACGGATGGTCTTTGCGAGGCTTTTGGAGATATGGAAGCTGTCGAGCGGGATGATGCCGCGCATCTCCGGTTCGACCCAGAAGATTTCCGGATCGTCGGCCGATTCGGCCATGGGAAAAAGGCCGATCGAATAGGCACGCAACAGAACATCCGGAGTTATTGCCGGGTAATACCTGCCGCGTCGCCCTGCCATGTTTTTCCCTGGGGAAGCGTGCCCGGTGCGCGAGGCTCCGGGCACGAGGTTGCAATCAGTGTGTCTTGCCGTCGGCCAGATGGTTTTCCAGCCAATGGATATCGTAGTCGCCGTTGGCGATATCGGGATTGTCCACGAGGTCCTGGAACAAAGGCAGCGTCGTCTTGATGCCATCGACGACGAATTCGTCGAGCACGCGGCGCAGGCGCATCATGCATTCGACGCGCGTGCGCCCATGCACGATCAGCTTGCCGATGAGGCTGTCGTAGTAGGGCGGGATCCGGTAGCCGGCATAGGCTCCGGAATCGACGCGGACACCAAGACCGCCCGGTGCGTGGAAATGCGTGATCGTTCCCGGCGAGGGGACGAAGGTACGCGGATCCTCCGCATTGATACGGCACTCGATCGCGTGGCCCTGGAAGTGGATGTCTTCCTGCTTGACCGACAGCCCTGCGCCGGAGGCGACGCGGATCTGTTCGTGCACGAGGTCGATGCCGGTGATCGCTTCGGTGATCGGGTGCTCCACCTGCAGGCGGGTGTTCATCTCGATGAAATAGAACTCGCCGTTTTCGTAGAGGAACTCGATCGTGCCGGCGCCGCGATATTTCATCTTCTTCATCGCGTCGGCGCAGATCTGGCCGATCTTCATGCGCTGATCGATGTTGAGAGCCGGCGAATTTGCTTCTTCCCAGACCTTCTGGTGACGGCGCTGGAGAGAGCAGTCCCGTTCGCCGAGATGGATGGCATTGCCTTCGCCGTCGCCGACCACCTGGATCTCGATATGCCGCGGCTTGCCGAGATATTTTTCCATGTAGACCGCGCCGTTGCCGAAGGCGGCGAGCGCCTCGGTGCGGGCCGTGTTGAAGGCTTCATCCAGATCCGCTTCGGTCTTGGCCACCTTCATGCCGCGTCCGCCGCCACCGGCGGTCGCCTTGAT
>JBQGDG010000236.1:0-2493 GCA_052038935.1 Neorhizobium sp.
CAGCGCCGAACAGGTGGCAAGGCTTGCCGGTGTCTCGCGCTCGGCCGTCTCCCGCACATTCACCCCGGGCGCCAGCGTCTCCCCGGCGACGCGCGAAAAGGTCATGAAGGCCGCCGAGGAACTCGGTTACCACGTCAACGATCTCGCCCGCGGCGTTCTTGCCAACCAGAGCCGGCTCGTCGGTGTGGTGGCGACCAGGCCCGAGATCGGTTTTCGCGCCCACCTGACCGCAGCGCTCACCAAGGCGCTGATCCGTCGCGGATCTATCCCCGTCCTCATCAATACCGGCGAGACCGAGGAGGAACTGCTCGCGGCGCAGAAGATGCTGATCGGCCACCGTGCCGAGGCGACGATCATCCTTTCCGGCTCGCCGCCGGCAAGCTTCTTCGAGCTCGCCCAGCGCAACGGCCAGCCGCTGGTGGTGATCGGCCGCTCCGAACCGGATGCCGATCACGTTCTCGCCGGCAACAGCGAGGCTTCGCATCGGGCCGCTGCCGCCTTCGTCGCCGCCGGCCGCTGTCGGCTGGCGGTCATCGGATCGCATTCCGCCACGCCGAGCATCGCAGAAAGGGAGGCCGCTTTCGTCGCCGCCGCCCTGGACCGGGGTTTCGAGGCGAGGATCGCCCATGGCAGGGATTCCGACTATGACAGTGGCCTTGCCGCCGCCCGTGCATTGTTCGCCGAGGGCGAACGGCCGGACGCGATCTTCTGCGCCAACGACCTCCTGGCCTTCGGCGCGATGGACGTCATCCGCCGGGAACTCGGCCTCGGAGTGCCGGATGACGTGGCGGTCATCGGTTTCGACGACGTGCCGGAAGCCGCCTGGCTGAGCTACGAGCTTACGACCTTCCGGCAGGATCCGGCGATGATCGCTGCGCGCGCCGTGATGCTGCTCGACCGGCGGCTGCAGAACCCGGACGAGCCGCGGGCCTATGAACGGGTCATCCCGCAACTCGTCTTCCGCAGGTCCTTCGTCGCTGCCGAGACGGGCTGAACCCCCCGTCATGCCACGGCGTTCCTCCGCTTTCCTTCGAGAAGGTCGATGATCGAATTGGCGGCGTCGAGGACGTTGGTGCCGGGCCCGAAGACGGCGGCGATGCCGTGTTGCAGAAGATATTCGTAATCCTGCCGCGGGATGACGCCGCCGACGACGACGATGACGTTTTCCGCGCCTCTGGATCTCAGGGCCTCGACCAGTTGCGGTGCGAGCGTCCTGTGGCCGGCGGCGAGCGACGACATGCCGACGACCTGCACCTTTTCCTTCACGGCGAGGGCTGCCGTCTCTTCCGGCGTCTGGAAGAGCGGTCCGGCCAGCACCTCGAAACCGATATCGCCGAAGGCCGAAGCGATCACCTTGGCGCCGCGGTCATGCCCGTCCTGGCCGAGCTTGGCGACGAGGATCTTCGGCGTCCCCTTGCCGGACGATTTGCCGTAGTCGGATAGCCGGTTGACGATCGTCCGGTATTCCGGATCGTCCTCATAGGCGGGACCGTAGACATCGCCGACCACTTCCGGCATCGCGGCATGGTCGCCGAAAGCCTGGCGCATGGCATCGGAGATCTCGCCGACGGTCGCGCGGGCACGGGCCGCCTCGACGGCTATCTCCAGCAGGTTGCCTTCGCCGCTTTCGGCCGCTTCCTCGAGCACGGCAAGCGTCTCTTTTACCCGCTGCGGATCACGCTGGCGGCGCACGTCCTCGAGCCGCTTGATCTGCGCATTGCGCACCACGGTATTGTCGATCGCGAGAATGTCGATATCGTCTTCGTTTTCCAGCCGGTACTTGTTGACGCCGACGATGATTTCCTCCGATCGGTCGACCCTGGCCTGGCGCAGCGTCGCCGCTTCCTCGATCAGCCGCTTCGGCAGGCCGTCGGCCACCGCCCTGGTCATGCCGCCGAGCGCCTCGACCTCCTCGATCAGGGCCCAGGCCTTTTCCGCCAGTTCGTTCGTCAGGCTCTCGACGTAATAGGAGCCGGCGAGCGGATCGACGACCTTGGTGACGCCGGTCTCGTGCTGCAGGATGAGCTGGGTATTGCGGGCGATGCGGGCGGAAAAGTCGGTCGGCAGCGCCATCGCCTCGTCGAGCGCGTTGGTGTGCAGCGACTGGGTGCCGCCGAGCACCGCCGAAAGCGCCTCGTAGGCGGTACGGATGACGTTGTTGTAGGGGTCCTGTTCGGCCAGCGACACGCCCGAGGTCTGGCAATGGGTGCGCAGCATCAGCGAACCCGGTTTCTTCGGCTCGAATTCCTCCATGATCCTCGACCAGAGCAGGCGGGCGGCCCGCAGTTTCGCCGCCTCCATGAAGAAGTTCATGCCGATCGCGAAGAAGAACGACAATCGCCCGGCGAAATCGTCGACATTCAGGCCCTTGGCGAGCGCCGCCCGCACATATTCGCGGCCGTCGGCGAGCGTGAAGGCGAGTTCCTGCACCAGCGTCGCGCCCGCCTCCTGCATGTGATAGCCGGAGATCGAGATGGAGTTGAAGCGCGGCAT
>JBQGDG010000237.1:0-2834 GCA_052038935.1 Neorhizobium sp.
CGGTGACGGCGGCCATGCCGAAATCGCCGCAGATCGAGATCCAGTGCGTCTGGATCAGCCCGTTGGTGGAAAGACCGCAGACGAAGAACGTGCCGAACAGGACCCAGAAGACCGGGTTGCCGGAGACGCTTTTCAAGGTGACGAGTGGGGATGCGAGCGTCGCAAGCAGCCTGTGATCCTGCTTCGGCGGCTTCGACACGGTCGTTTCGCCATAGGCAGGCAGGCCGAGATCGGCCGGGTGGTCGCGCATCAGCAGGAGGACGAGAACCATTGCGGTGGCGATGACGGCGACGGCAAGCGTCAGTGCCGTGCGCCAGCCATAGGCTTCGGTGAGTGCGGCGAGCAGCGGCAGGAAGACAAGCTGGCCGGTGGCGTTGCTCGCCGTCATCAGGCCGACGACCAGGCCGCGGCGCTTCGAGAACCAGCGGGCGGCAACGGTGGCGCCGAGTACCAGCGCCGTCATGCCCGTACCGATGCCGATCACCACGCCCCAGAGCAGAAGCAGCTGCCAGACCTCTGTCATGAGAAAGGAGACGACAATACCGAACATGATCATGCCGAGCGCGGTGGCGACCACCTGGCGGATGCCGAAATGGTTCATGAACGCAGCGGCGAAGGGGCCGAGCAGGCCGAAGAGCACGAGGCGCACCGCCATGGCGGTCGAAATGTCGGCGATGTCCCAACCGAATTCCTGATGCAGCGGCTGTATCATGACGCCGGCCGATCCCATGGCGCCGGCGGTTGCCAGCATGGTGAGGAAGGTCGTGGCGGCGACCACCCATCCGTAATGAAGATTTCTGTCCGCCATCCAGCGGGCGACACCTGCCGAGATCATTCGTTTATCCCCTTCAACTACCGCCCGCAGCGGTCCAATTAAGGGTATCTGCCCGCATCTGCGGGTAGATACCCGTTCCCTGTCGAATAAATCAGAGAGCTGCCAGCAGCTCCTGCAATTGCCTCGTCTTGTCCGGCCCGAGCCGCGCTTCTATGTCGTCCTGCACGCCGTCCCAGAGAGGCGCACCTTTCTCCAGAATTTCCCGGCCCTTCGGCGCGATGGTCAACACCGCCTCGCGCTGGTCTTCGCCATGGCCGATCGCGACCAGTTCCATGCGTTCGAGCACCTTGGCGTTGCGTCCGACGGTGGACCGGTCGAGTTCCACCCGATGAGCAAGGTCGGTCAGCGATACCGGCTCCAGCCGCCTGATGTTTCGAAGCAGGCTGAACTGGCCGATGTTGACGCCAAGCGGTGCCAGCGCCTCGTCGTAGTAGGACGAGACCTTGCGGGTCGCCTTGCGCAGCAGGATGCAGTGACAGCTATCGTTGGACATCTGTCGCGGGTATATACCCGGAATGACGGCGGCGCAATGGGAAATACCGACCGCGACCTTTTCAGGCCGCGGCCCGTCTTGCCTGGAACATGGTCCGGATGAAGGTGGCGATGTATGTCGCCGTCATCAGAAGGACGATGGTGGGGGCGGGGGCGCTGTCGAGGAAGAAGCTCAGATAGATGCCGGCGAGCGAACATCCGAGCGCCACGGCCACTGCCGTAACCAGCATGGCGGTGAAGCGGCGGGTGAGCAGGAAGGCGATGGCGCCGGGTGCAACGAGAAGCGCCACGGACAGGATGATGCCGATCGCTTTCAGCGCGCCGACGACCGTCAGCGAAAGGACGGCGAGGAGGCCGTAATGCAGCAGCCTTGTCGGCAGTCCGATCGCCTTGGCATGCTGTTCGTCGAAGGCGTGGACCAGAAGATCCTTGCGGAAGATCAGGAGGAAGATCGTCGAAGCGATGGCGATCAGGGTGGTCTCGATCAGGTCCGAGGGCAGGATGCCGAGCATGTCGCCGAAGAGGATATGGTCGAGATGCACGTCGGCCTGGACATTGACGTAAAGCACGAGCCCCAGGCCGAACATGCCGGAGAAGACGATGCCGAGGACGGTATCTTCCTTGATGCGGCTGTTTTCCTTGAGGAAGCCGGTGGCCAGCGCGCAGACCATGCCGGCGACGAAGGCACCGATGGAGAATGGGATTGCCAGCATATAGGCGATGACGACGCCCGGCAGTACGGCGTGGGAGACCGCGTCGCCCATGAGCGACCAACCCTTGAGCACCAGGAAGCAGGAGAGGATCGCCATCGGCAGCGCGATCATCACGGTCACCGCGAAGGCCGTGCGCATGAAGTCGATCTGGAACGGGAAGAGAAGGAGGTCGATGGTGTCGATCATGCGGCCGTCTCCGGGATCGCGTTTTCCGGTACCGGTTGCTCCAGCGATGCCTTCAGCCGCCTGCGGGATGCGAGCAGGCCGTGCTTCGGTGCGAAGACGAAGGCGGCGAGGAAGATCGCCGTCTGCAGGACGACGATGATGCCGCCGGTGGCGCCGTCGAGGAAGTAGCTCAGATAGGCGCCGAGGAAACTTGTCGCCGCGCCGATGCCGAGAGCCATCAGGATGACCCGCTGGAACCGGTCGGTCAGAAGATAGGCCGTGGCACCGGGAGTGACCACCATGGCGACGACGAGGAAGGCGCCGACCGTCTGCATGGCCGCAACGGTGGAGGCGGCAAGCAGGGCAAAGAACATCACCTTGAGCGCATCGGGTTTCAGGCCGATCGTGCGGGCATGGTTTTCATCGAAGAAGGCGACCATCAGGTCCTTCCACTTGAGTGCAAGGACAACGAGGCTGACGCCGCCGATGATGACGAGCTGCAGCGTGTCGGCGGGGCTGATCGCCAGTACGTTGCCGAGCACGATCGTCTGGATGTCGATCGATGTCGGCGACAAAGATACCATGAACAGGCCGAGCCCGAAGAAGGAGGTGAAGATCAGGCCGATGAT
>JBQGDG010000238.1:0-3125 GCA_052038935.1 Neorhizobium sp.
GCCTCGCCCGGCCCAGCGGGAGCCGCTTTCGAAATCCTGGTCAACGGCGACCGGCATCGGGCCCGCCGCCTGCTTCTGGCGACCGGCGTGAAGGACATCCTGCCGGAGATCGAGGGATTGAAGGAGCGGTGGGGCAAGGCCGTCTTCCATTGCCCCTATTGCCATGGCTACGAACTCGATCGGGGCGAGATCGGGGTCATCGCCGGTTCGGAACTTTCGATGCATCACGCGCTGATGTTGCCCGATTGGGGAAAGACCACGTTCCTGATCAATGACGCCTTCGAACCCGATGACGGGCAGCTCGCCAGTCTTGCGGCGCGCGGGGTGGCGGTCGAGCGCAGCCCGATCGCCGGCTTGACCGGCCACGCCGATACGAGGCTCGCCGACGGGCGCATCCTGTCCTTTGCCGGTCTGTTCGTCCTGTCGCGTTTCGAGATGGCGAGCCCGATCGCCGGAGAGCTCGGCCTGGCATTCGACGACGGTCCGCTCGGCTCCGTCATCCGCACCGACGCGATGAAGGAGACGAGCATGCCCGGCGTCTTCGCCTGCGGCGACGCTGCCCGGCCGATGGCTTCGGTGGCGCTTGCGGTCGGCGACGGAAATCTCGCCGGCGCCGGCCTGCACCGGTCGCTGATGTTCGGCACGGTCTGAGCCGGCGGAAGCCCTCCCCCCGGGGCAAGCGTCCCTTCAGGCGAACTGGTTGAAGAACCGGATGCTGTGCAGGACGGCGCCCGGCACGACACCGTTATGGGTGCCGGGCAGCATCTTCTTGTCGATCGCAACGCCGGCCGCCTCGGCGCGATCGATCAGCAGCTGATGGTCCCGGTCGAATGGACGCTCCTCGGTGCCGCGCAAGAGCAGGGTCGGGCATTTGAGGCTCTTTCCGAAACAGACAGACGAGCGCATGACGAATTCCTGCGGGTCGGCGGCATCGAAACGCACTTCGTCCTGATAGCGGCTGAAGAAACGCCATGCGTTCACGCCGGCGGAAATCGGGACGGATGCGCGGAATGTCCGTGTCATGGCGCAGAGCAGGGCCAGCGTGCCGCCGTTCGAATGGCCGGCGAGGAAGAGGCGGCTGCGATCGATCCCCGGCAGGCCTTCCAGATAGGCGGCGGCCGCAAGAGCGTCGGAAGTCTCGTCATAGAAGCCGGAAAAGGCTCCGGCCTGACCGTTCTCGCCGCGAAAGGACGGATGCAGCACGACAAACCCCGCCTCCCGGTAGGATTTCATCAGCTCCCAATGCCCCTCCCCGGTCGCGTTGCCGCCATGCAGGAAGAGCACTGCGGGTTTCGGCTTTCCCGACGGATCGTAGTGGGAGAGCCAGGCGACAAGGGGGATAGATCCGTCCGGACCGCCGGGATAGGTGACGCGCCTCGCCCCCGGCGGAGTGCCGAGCCGGCCGGACGCTTCCGGCGCCGGTCCGCTCTCCAGCAGGCGGGTGGCGAAATTCCTGCGGGCATCCGCATAGTCCCGGCTTTCGAGCGGGGGCGTCTGCGGAACGGAGAACGGCGGTGCGGCAAAGGCAGGTCCGGGCAAGGGGCTGGCGGCGCCGGCAACCAGGCCGGCAAGAATCATGCGACGCGTCATCGGCATTGGCGGAACATCCAGAGGCGGGATGGGACGACGAGCGTTCCGACAGTAGCTGCCTATAGAAACGCGTCACGTCCCGAAGACCCGCAATGGGAGCCCGAGTGAAGGCAAATCTAAGGCAGCGCCTGCCCGTCACGGGCCTGCGGCGAAAATATCAGGCGTTTCCGCTCTTTTCCCCGGCGGTGCGGGCGGCGAGACGCGCCGCATCCTTCTGCCTGCGCCAGGCGAGAAGCGACAGGAAAAGCGGTCCGCAGGTTGCGCCGAGAATGGCGCCGCACACCGTCCAGCCAAGAGCGCCGCCGCCGGTCACCTCCTCGAACACGTAGCCTGCCACAATGCAGCCCGCCAATGCGAGCAGCCCTTTCCAGAGCCAGCCTGATACCGTCATGTCCCCATCCCTTCGTCGCCTCCCGCGCGGAGGCGAGATAGCATCTAGATCAGACCTGTCCGCCGGCAAGCCTCGCCGACGCTTCCGCCGTCTCGATCATCGCCGTCAGCGTTTCCAGCCGGTCGGCGTCACGCGGCAGCTTGTCCTGCCTCAGACGGGCGATACGCGGAAAACGCATGGCCACGCCCGACTTGTGGCGGGTCGAACGGGCGATGCCCTCGAACGCGATCTCCAGGACGAAACCGAAATCGGGCTGTGCCTTCACCGCCCGGACGGGGCCGAAACGGTCTATCGTGTTGTCGCGCACGAATTTGTCGAGCACTTCGAGCTCGGCATCGGTGAAGCCGAAATAGGCCTTGCCGACCGGCACCAGCTGATCGCCCTCGTCCGTCTGCGTCCAGACGCCGAAGGTGAAGTCGGAATAATAGCTCGACCGCTTGCCGTGGCCGCGCTGGGCATAAAGCATCACCGCATCGATGTTGTAAGGGTCGCGTTTCCACTTGAACCACGGGCCTTTAAGCCGCCCGGCCTGGTAGGGGCTGTCCTTGCGCTTGATCATCACGCCCTCGATCACCGGATCGGGCGGATCTATCCTCAGCCGGTCGAGCTCGGTCCAGTCGGCGAAGGCGACGAGTTCGGAAAGATCGAAACGGTCATGCGGTGATCTTTCGATCACCTCGGCGAGGCGTTCCCGGCGGGTCAGGAACCCTTCGGCGCGGATGTCCACCTCGCCCTGGAACAGGAGATCGTAGGCGCGGACGAAGGCGGGGTATTCATCCATCATCTTCGCAGTGACCGTCTTGCGGTTGAGACGCTGCTGCAGGTCCGAAAAGGTCCGCGTCGGGGCGTTGGAGCGCATCGTGCCGCCGACCAGAAGCTCACCGTCGATGACGCCCTCGAAGTTGATCGCCTCGACGACATCCGGAAAGGCGCCGGTGATATCGTCGCCGGAACGGGAATAAAGTTTCCTGGTGCCGCCGAAACTCGACATCTGTACCCGGATCCCATCCCATTTCCACTCGGCGGCATAATCGGCGGGATCGAGTTTTTCGAGGTCGCCCTCCTCCACGGGATTGGCGAGCATGACCGAATGGAAGATCGCCGGCGTGGCCAGAACCGGCTTGTCGGCCTTGCCTTCCAGCCA
>JBQGDG010000239.1:0-30268 GCA_052038935.1 Neorhizobium sp.
AGCAGGCGATAGGACGAGGCGCCGCCGGCGCGCGCGGCCTCGATATGGTCGCGCGAGATGACGTCGAGGACCTGGCCGCGCATCAGCCGCGCATAGACGGGCCACCAGACGGCGATCACGGCGATCGCGGCATTCTGCAGGCCAGGTCCGAGCGAGGCCGCGACCGCCATGGCGAGCAGCACCGGCGGGAAGGAGAGGGTGATGTCGACGATGCGCATCAGGATGCTGTCGATCCAGCCGCCGAAGAACCCGGCGATCGCGCCGACCAGAGAGCCGATGACGACGGAACAGATGACGACGATCAGGGAGATCGCGATGGAGTAGCGAGCGCCGTAGAGCGTGCGGGTGAGCACGTCGCGGCCGAGCGCATCCGTGCCGAGCCAGTGCTGCAGCGAGGGTGACTGCAACTTCCTGGCCACGAGCTTGAGCGGATCGTAGACGGTCCAGATATCGATGGTCAGGGCCACGAAGATCCAGAAGCCGACGATGAGCAGGCCGACGACCATGACGGGCCGGAGAATGATGCCGTGCATCCAATGCTGTCGCGCGCCGATCGAGATGGACATGGGATTACTCCAGCCGGATACGGGGGTTGGCATAGGCATAGGCCACGTCGGTGACGAGGTTGGCCAGGAGGAAGGCGGATGCGCCGATGAGCGACACGCCGATAATGGCCGGATAATCCAGCGTGCGCGCCGAATCGACCGCGTAGGAGCCGATACCCGGCCATGCGAACACGGCTTCTGTCAGCACCGCCCCGGTGATCAGGTAGGCGAAGGAATATCCGATGATGGTCAGCGTCGGTATCATGGCGTTCGGCAGCGCATGCCCGAGCAGGGTGCGCGCTTCGCCCGCTCCCTTGGCGCGTGCCGCCAGGATGTAGTCCTGCCCGAGCGCATCGAGCATGCTCGCGCGCACCAGTCGCGAAATGATGCCTGTGACCGACCATCCGAGCACGAAGGCGGGCAGCACGATATGGTGCAGGGCGTTGAGGAAGCTGTCGAAGCGCCCGGCGATGAGAGAATCGACGGTCAGCAGGCCGGTCACGAATTCCGGCTGAACCGCCCGCGGGTCGAGGCGTCCCGGCCCGGGGATCACGCCGAACTTCACCGTGAACAGGTAGAGCATCAGCAGCCCGGACCAGAAAACCGGCACGGTCGAGCCGAACAGCGCGAAGAAGCGCGCCAGATAGTCCATCGGACGGTCGCGGAAGCGGGATGCGATGACGCCGAGCGCAATGCCGCTGATCGTGCCGAAGAGCATGGCGAAGATCACGAGCTCGAGCGTCGCCGGCAGCCGTTCGGCGATATCGGTAAGCACCGGCCGGCGCGTGCGGAAGGAGACGCCGAGATCGCCGGTAACCAGGTTCTTGATGTAGATCGCATACTGTTCCGGCACGCTCCGGTCGAGACCCCAGCGACGCTTGGCCGCCTCGACGACCTCCGGATTGTTCATCTGCCGTTCGCTGACGAGCGCCGAAAGCGGATCGGCCTGCGTGAAGTGCGACAGGAAGAAGGCGATCGTCGCCACGCCCAGCAGAAGCAGGGGCATGGAGATCAATCGGCGCAACACATACTGGCTCATTTCGTTCTCGGTGGTTTTACCTGGCCCGGACGTCCGTCGTTCCGATGCCGGCATTCTAGTTCGATGGCCGCTGCGGACCTAGTTCCGCATCGGTCGGTCGGACGAATTTGGTAATCGTCTCCCGCACCGGAGGCGTGACCGCCTCCGGTTGTCTCTGTTCTACGCCCGGGTAGGACCGATTATTCGGCCTTGATGTCCGAGAGGACGATGTTGCAGCACGCGCTGAAGCGAAGGCCGCTGATACCCTTGCGGGAGACGAAGACGGCATCGGGGCTGACGACCGGCAGGATCACGTGGTCGTTTGCCATGATGGTGCCGAGCTTGCCGAACAGTTCGCCGCTCTTGTCGCCCTGTGCGGCCAGCGCCTCGGCGAGCAGCTTCGGCGTCTCCGGGTTGGCGAGGGTCGGATCGGCACTGCCGCCGGCGCGCTTGTACCAGACGGTGCCGTCCATCATCGCGAAATACTGGGCGTATTGCGAGGAGCCGTAATAGTCCGGGGCGAAGAACACGGCCGTCAGCGGAATGCCGTCGGCGTTGACCTTCTGGCGCCAGACCGAGAATTCGACCGGCTTGAGGTCGAGCTTGATGTTGATCTCGGCCAGGTCCTGCTGGATCTTCTGCATCATCAGCGAGTAGTCGACGCCGTACTGGTTGACGTTCGGATAGGTCGCGTCGATCGTGAAGCCGTCGGCTGCGCCGGCTTCCTGCATCAGCGCCTTGGCCTTCTCGACATCGTACTTGATCGGCTCGCCGACATCGCCGCCCGGGAAGCCGTTCGGGATCGGTGCCGGCAGGCGCTTGCCCTTGCCGTCGACCGTCAGGTCGATGATGCCGTCGTAGTCGATGGCGCTGGCGATTGCCTCGCGGACCTTGGCGTCCAGCGGATGCGGCAGGTTCTTGGCGCCGGGGCTGATGGCGAGATAGACGAAGTTGAAGGACGGCGTGGTTTCGACGACGATGTCGTCGTTCCTGATTTCACTCGCCGTGGTCGGGTCGACCTGCATGGCGATGTCGGCGCTGCCGTTTTCCAGCAGCTGGGTCTGGCTGACGGCATCCTTGGTCTGGCGGAAGACGAATTCGCCGACGGTCGGCATCTTGCCCCAATAGCTGTCGTTGCGCTTCAGGCGCAGCTCGTGGTCCGGGCTGTATGCGGCCAGGACGAACGGCCCGGAGCCGGCTGAATTGGCGAGAAGCCACTGCTCCGCATTGTCCTTGCTGGCCGCGTCGGCACCGGCATCGCCGCCTTGCTCGGTAACGACGTCGGAGTTGATGATGCCGGCATAGGGCGCCGTCAGGGATCCGACGAATTCGGAATTCGGCGCCGTCAGGGTCACGACGACGGTGCCGGCATCCGGTGTCTCGATCGACTTCACGTTGTCGAGAAGGTAGGCCATGCCGCCCTTCATGTTCTTCAGGCGATCGAGCGTCCACTTGACGTCCTTGGCCTCGACGGCGGAACCGTCGGAGAATTTCGCCTTAGGGTCGAGCTTGAACGTGATTTCGGTCGCATCGGCGTTGCTGGTCCATTCCTTGGCCAGCATCGGCACGATCGACTTGTTGTCGGGCGACAGATCGACCAGGCGGTCGTAGACCGAGCTCAGGTAGATCTGACAGGTATCGCAAAAGGCGCGCGAGGGATCGAGCGAGTTCAAATCCATGTCGCGGGCGATTACGACCGGCTTGCCGGCATCCTGCGCCAGGCTCGTCGCCGGGACTGCGGTCATCGCGGCCAGCATGGTCGCGGCCGTGGCGATCAAGGCACGGCGACCAGTGGACGAAAGACGGAATTCTGGACGGTACATCATCAAATTTCTCCCATTCCACCATTTAAGGGGCCAAGTTCAGCGAGCCTGATTTTTTCTTATGTCGCCGGACGGAAACCATGATTGCATCGATTTTGGCGAGTATTGTTGACAAAAACGAAGCCAATCGTGCAAATTGCGAAGGGCCATTCGTTTTACGTCTTGGGCCGGGCGGTTTAACTCTGGGAGGAGCGAACTGGAACGCGCAGGTTTCACTATACCCGCGTCGGCCGCGGCTGCAGAGCGGAAAAGATCGATCGCGCTGGTCGTCGGGCAGGAGCCGTCGCTGCATAGCACCTTCCTCGTGATCGAGCCCTACAGGGCCGCCAACCGGGTCAGCGGATCGGACCTTTTCAGCATCGATTTCCTGCCCGTCGATCCCGCCGCTCCGCCGACGAGCATGGGCGTTTCCGTGCCGGTCACGGCGACCTTCGACGACCGGCGAACCTTCGATCTCGTCATCCTGTTCATCACCTACAGCGTGCCGGAACATGCCAAGGCCCGGCTGTCGAAATGGCTGCGGCGGCAGGCGGCCGCCGGCGCGCACCTCTCCGCCGTGGATACCGGCGCGCTGTTCTTCGCCGAAGCCGGTCTGCTCGACGGTTATGCCGCGACCTGTCACTGGACGGCCATGGCGTCGCTGAAGGAGTTCTCGGCCGGCAGCCAGATCGTCGAGCAGCTCTATGTCATCGACCGCAACCGTTCGACCTGCGCCGGCCAGGCGGCGAGCCTCGATTTCTCGATGGCGATGGTGAGGCGGATGTGCGGCGACACCCTCTATCATCTGGTCTGCAACGAGCTGATCTATACCGCACCGAGGCCCGCCGAGGTCGGCCAGCGGCAGCTCGTCAACGGGCAGTCGTGGATGACCAACCCGATCCTGGGGCGGGCGCAGCGGATCATGCAGGAAAATGTCGAATATCCGCTCGCCATCGAAACGGTTGCCGACCGATGCGGCGTGTCGGAGCGGGAGCTGCAGTATCTTTTCCGGCGGCATCTCGACGCGACGCCGAAAAAGATCTATCTCGCCTTTCGCCTGCAGCATGCCAAGGAACTGCTGCTCTACAGCGCGATGAGCATTCGCGAAACGGGACTGGCCAGCGGCTTCGCGACGCCGTCCGCCTATTACCGCGCTTTCCACGCCGTCTATCAGAGAAGCCCGCAGGAATACCGCAAGGACTTCACGCAGAAGTCCATCATGTACGGCCGGAACCTTTATTAGGCGCTTGGCTGGGCGGCGGAATATTGGGCGATCGCGCCCGTCGCCGCAAGCGCTTCGACATCCTCGCTGCTCATGCCGAGCACCGTTTCGAGAACGCTGCGGGTATCCTCGCCGAGCATGGGCGGCGCCTTGATATTCCGTTCGGCCTGACCTTCGAGGCCATGCGCCGGCCTGATCAGTTTCACCGTGCCGATCACCGGGTGTTCGAGCTCCTGGATCAGGTCGCGTTCGACGACGCTCGGGCTCGCAAGCGCTTCCGATACCGACTTCACCCGGCCGGCCGGCACATTGGCGGCATCGCAGGCATCGAGCCAGTGCTGGCAGGACTGTTGTGCAAGGATGTCGGCAAGAAGCGGGATCAGGGCCGTACGGTTGATCGCACGCTGATGGGCGGTGACGAAGCGCGGATCGCGTGCAAGGTCCGGCTGCCCGATCACCCGTTCGCAGAAGCTGCTGAAAATCCGGTCGTTGCCGACAGCCAGCGCGAACCCGCCGTCCGACGCTTCGAAGACCTGATAGGGCACGACGGTCGGATGGGCGTTGCCGTAGCGCGCCGGGTGGACGCCGGCATTGAGGTATCCGGTGCCGATATTGACAAGCATGTTGAGGGCGCAATCGATCAGAGCGACGTCGATATATTGTCCCTTTCCGCTTTCGCGGCGCTGATAGAGCGCCGCCAGGATCGACTGGGTAGCCGTCATTCCGGCGACGATATCGGTAAAGGCGACGCCGAGGCGATTGGGCGGGCCATCGACCTGGCCGGTGATCGACATCATGCCGCTTTCTGCCTGCATGATGAAATCATAACCCGGACGCTCGCTCTCCGGGCCGCTTTGTCCATAACCCGAAATCGAACAGTAGATCACGTCGGGGTTCAGCTTGCGGATATCCTGGTAACCGATGCCGAGTCTATCAGCCGTTCCGGGGCTGAAATTTTCGACGACGACGTCTGCCTTCGCGGCCAGTTCGAGGGCGATACGCCGTCCATCCTCGCTCTTCAGGTCCAAGGCAATGCTCTGCTTGCCGCGATTGGCGCAGAGATAATAGGTGCTGACCCCCTTGTAGCTCGGCACGGACCAGGCGCGGGTATCGTCTCCGCCCTTGATATTCTCGATCTTCCAGACTTCGGCGCCGAGATCGGCCAGGCTCATCGTCGCCCATGGACCTGCGAGTACGCGGCTGAAATCGAGGATGCGTATGCCGTCGAGGGGCATTTTCGGTTCCGTCATGATCGCTCACCCCGCGTTGCTGCCGGTGATATTGACAATGCATCATGCGGTCGTCAACATAATTGGGATTAATTTCCACTTTTGGAGGGTCCACCCTCTGCGCCTCGGGAACATGATACATGCGGAAACGGGCAAGGTCCTCGGACGGCGCTGAACTGATGGAGCCCGGCACATCGGCCGCGTCGCTGACCCGAGGCTTGGATATCCTGCGGGCATTCACCCGCGAGGATGCGACGCTCGGCAACCAGGACCTGATTGAACGCACGGGCCTGCCGCGCGCGACCGTTTCCCGACTGACCCAGACCCTGACCAATCTCGGATATTTGACCTATATCGAGGCGCTGGGACGCTACAGCATCGGCCCGGCGACGGTTTCGCTCGGCTATTCCGCATTGAGCTCCAACCCCATCATCCACATCGCCCGGCCATTCATGCAGGAGCTGGCCGACTGGACCGGTGCGGCCGTCGCACTCGGCACGCGGGACGGGCTGGAAATGGTCTATCTCGCCAATTGCCGCTCGATGTCACCGGTAACGCTGCAGCTCAATGTAGGGTCGCGACTGCCGATCGCGCGCACGGCGATGGGTCTCACCTATCTCGCCGACCTCGAAGAAGAGCCGCGCGGCCGTCTTGTCCGAGCGCTGGAGAGCGCCGGCGCCGCAACGGGCGACAAGTTCGCAAGCAACCTCGAGAGCGCCATTCACGACTACCGTGAACTCGGTTTCGTCGCAGCCCTCGGCTCGTGGCACAGCTATATCAATGCCGTAGGGGTCGCGTTCAGGCCGACGGATGGCTCGTCGACGGTCGTCATCACCTGCGGCGGCATCGTCGACATCCTGCCTGAGGACCACTGCCGAAAGAATGTTGGCCCCAGGCTGGTCGAACTCGTCGAAAAGCTGCGCGGCGGGCTGGCCGGGACATCCGCCAGAGACAGCACAACAGACTGAAGCCTTTAAAGCAGGACATCGTCGTAACGGTTTAGAGAAACGCCATGCCGACAAACGTCATTTTTCCGAAGGTAAGCCTCGATCAGGAGACGGGCTGCATCGCGCGATGGCTCATCGAGGAAGGTGCGGTCGTCGCCATTGGCGACATCCTGTTCGAGGTCGATAACGACAAGGCTGCGGTCGAGGTGGAAGCGCCCGCGGGAGGAGTGATCCGGGGGCTGGTCGGTTCCGGCGAAATACTGTCGACCGGCGACACCGTCGCGCAGATCTATGCGACAGGAGAAGACGCGACGGAGGTTCCGGTCTCTTCAGGCGTGACCATCGCGCATGCGCCGTCGAACGCGGGCGTTGCGCCGCCTGTCATGGAAGGACAACGCCCGCCGAACCCGACACCGCTGGCGCGCAAACTGGCCCGCGACCGGGGTATAAGCATCGAAGGACTGATCGGAACCGGCCCCCGCGGACGCATCCAGAAGGCCGACGTCCTCGCCGCAGCCGGCAAGAGCCAGGTTGCACCCGCGGCCGGCGCCCCCTCGGTTTCGGCTGCGCGCATACTGCACACGGCCTGGCTTCGCGATGGAGACGGTATCCCGGTCGTGATGCTGCACGGGTTCAGCGGCGATCTCAACAACTGGCGTGGTCTTTGGGCAGGAGGCCGCAGTCGCTGGCCGGCGCTCGGCATCGATCTTCCCGGCCATGGCCAGTCGCCGCGCGATATCCCCGCCGATCTAGACGACCTAGCCGGTCAGGTCGAACGGACGCTCGCCGCACTCGACATCGGACCGATGGTGCTCGCCGGGCATTCGCTCGGCGCCGCCGTGGCGACGCGGCTTGCGCGGCGCAGCCTCGTCGATGTCCGCGGTCTTTGCCTCTTCGCTCCGGCTGGGCTTGGTCCGGAAATCCACGCTCCCTTCGTCGAAGGCGTCCTGCGGGCGCAGAGCGCCGAGAGCCTGCGTCCCTGGCTGGAACTGCTGGTCGACGATCCCTCCGTCATCTCGGAGGCATTCCTGCGGGCCGTCGAAGCCCAGCGCCGCGATCGCGAGCTGACGCAGGCGATGCAGGACTTCGCCAAACGCTTCCTGCCGGACGGAACGCAGCGCTTCTCGATCGCGGGCGATCTGGCCGCGATCAAGGATCTGGTGCGGATCGTCTTCGGCCGCCAGGACCGCATCCTGCCGTTTTCGGCGACGCACCGGCTGCCGGAGAATGTCGCGCTGCATGCCGTCGGCGATTGTGGCCACATGCCGCATATCGAAAAGCCGGCGCTGTGCATGCGGATTCTCGATGACGTCTGGCGGAGCGCGAATTCCTGAAGCGCAGGCCGCCTCACGGCATCAGGCGTTGAGCATTTCCCGTGCGATGATCAACTGCTGGATCTGCGACGTGCCCTCGTAGAGGCGAAACAGCCGGACATCGCGATAGAAATGCTCGACCGGCGATGCCTGCATATATCCGGCGCCGCCATGGATTTGCACGGCCCGGTCTGCGACGCGCCCCACCATTTCCGAGCAGAACAGCTTGGCGCTCGCCGCCTGCAGGACAATCCGTGCGCCGCTGTCGAATAGTCTTGCCGCTTCCAGCACCGTGCATCGCCCTGCAAAGGTTTCCATCGCACTGTCCGCCAGCATGGCCTGCACCAGTTGATGCTCTGCGATCGGCTTTCCGAACTGGACGCGATCCTTGGCGAAGGCGACACTTTCGTCGCACAGCCTTTGCGCCATGCCCGTGCAGACGGCGGCGATATGGAGCCGGCCACGATTGAGCACCTTCATCGCCGTCTTGAAGCCGACACCCTCCACCCCTCCGATCAGGGCCGAAGCGGGAACGCGGCAGTCGTCGAAGATGACATCGCAGGTCCGTGTTCCACGCTGTCCCATCTTCTTGTCGACAGGACCGAAGGTGAGCCCCGGGCTTTCGCGCGGCACGAGAAAGGCCGATAGTCCGCCGGCGCCGGGCCCGCCGGTTCGCGCTATGACGGTGAAGAGGTCTGCGATCGGTGCATTGGTGATGTAGCGCTTGGTGCCGCTCAGCACGTAGCCGTCTCCGTCCCGGGCCGCGGACGTCTTGACCGAAGCCGCGTCCGACCCGACGTCCGGCTCCGTCAGGGCGAAGGACCCGATGACCTCGCCGGTCGCCATGCGCGGCAGCCAGTCGTTTTTCTGCTCTTCGGTGCCGTCGACGATGATCCCCTGCGACCCGATACCGTTGTTTGTGCCGATCAGCGACCGGAAGGCGGGCGAGGTGTAGCCGAGCTCGAAGGCGACGAGCACTTCCTCCTCCATCGTCAGCCCCAGCCCACCGTAGATTTCTGGGATCGACATGCCGAACAGGCCCATGGCCCGCATCTCGTCGACCAGCTCGCCGGGGATGGCGTTGTCTTCCTCCACCCCTGCTTCGGCGGGTACGAGCCGCTCGCGGACAAAGCGGCGAACGCTGTCGGTAAGCGCGGTGAGGAGATCGTGATCCCGGATCATTGGACGTGTATCGCTTCTGAAAAATCTGCCCTTGGCGGAAAGCTCCCATGGCGCGGTTTGACAATCAATCAAAATCGGAATTAATTTCCAAAAATGGCGGATCGCTTCGATCCCGCGATTTCTTGCCGGGAGGACGCCGAGGTGAGGCAGATACCGATTTCATCGTCAGCCCCCTGGTTTCGGATCGAACTCGAGGAGCAGGACTGGCGCGAGGAAGAGGCGGGTGATCTGGTGCGCTGGTACAGCCAGATGCTTCTTGTTCGCCGCTTCGAGGAAAAGCTGCTCGATCTGGAAAAAGCCGGGCTGATCCACGGTCCGGCGCATGCCAGCATCGGGCAGGAGGCCTGCGGCGTCGGCGCGATGTCCGTCTTGCGGACGGACGACAAGATCAACGGCACGCACAGGGCCCATCACCAGGTGCTGACCAAGCTGGTGAATGCCGAGCTTCCCGACGGCTTCGACGCCCGCCGGGACGAGTTCTCACCCGGCATGGACGATGCCGTCTACCGCCTGATGGCGGAAATCATGGGACTGTCTCCGGGATATTGCGGCGGACGGGGTGGCTCCATGCACATGCGGCACGCGGCATCCGGCATCGTCGGCACCTCCGCCATCATCGGCGGCAATCCGCCCCACGCCGTCGGTTATGCGCTTGCCGACCGCGTGCTGGGGCGCGATGCGATATCCGTCACCTTCTTCGGCGACGGCGCGACGCTCGCCGGCACCACCCATGAGGCGATGAACATCGCGGCAGCGCAGAGCCTCCCGGTGATCTTCTTCATCGAAAACAATCTCTACGGCGTCTCCACCCATATTTCAGAGGTGACGCGCGAGACCCGGCTTTCGTCGCGTGGTGCGATGCTGGGCATCGCCTCGATCGAATGTGACGGCATGGATGTCGTTGCTGTTCATCGCGCCATGCGGGAGGCCGGCCGCATCATCCGCGAAAGCGGTGGCCCGGTCGTCGTCGAGGCCATGTGCTATCGCCACCTGCATCAGTCCGGCAGCCGGACGGGAAGCGATTTCGGCTACCGGTCACGCGAGGAGGAGGCGGAATGGCGCACCCGCGATCCGCTGACGCTCGCCCAGACGCGCCTCGCCGCGCTCGGGCTTTTGTCGACCGAGGAGTTTGCCCGCATAGATGCCACCGTCACCGGAAGCGTGGCCGCGGCCGCGGCGCGTTTGACCGAGCCGGTCCCTGGCGGCAACGCACTCAAGATTCCTGCCGGCCTCTTTCCGGATCCGGCATCCGTCGACAACGGGATCATCGGCGATCTCTCGGAGTTCGACGGTGCGAGGTTCCTCGACCACGGTCAGCTCCGGTCGGGCTCGGTCGAGAAGGTGAAGTTCGTGACGGCGGCTTCCGAAACCATCGCCGCGGCCATGGAGCGCGATCCGACGATCATCGTCCTGGGCGAGGATGCGCACCAGATGAGAGGTGGCGTCAGCGGCTTCACCAAGGGCGCGCTGGAGCGATGGCCGGAGCGCATCCTGCCGATGCCCATCGCCGAGAACGGCTTTACCGGCGTCGCTCTCGGTGCGGCGCTGAATGGCCTCAGGCCGATCGTCGAGATCATGTTCGGCGACTTCTGCTTCACCGCCGCCGATCAGATCGTCAACGGCGTCTCCAAGGTCCGCCATATGTTCGGGGACGGCTTCCCGGTGCCGCTCGTGCTGCGTGTCCGCATCTCGCCGCATACGGGCTACGGATCACAGCATTCGGGCGATCCCTCGGCGCTGTTCGGCATGTTTCCCGGCTGGCGCATCGCCATGCCCACCACGGCCCTCGACTATATCGGACTGATGAACTCCGCGATCCGCTGCAACGATCCGGTTGTCGTTTTCGAGCACACGGCCTTCTATCAGCGCGAATTCGAAGTGCCGCTGGGTGATCGAAGCTTCTGCATACCGTTCCAGTCCGCCCGCGTCGTCCGGCCCGGAAGCGCCTGCACGGTGATCGCCACGTCCGTCATGGTCGAAAACGCAGTCGAGGCGGCGGCAGAGACGGGTGTCGATGCCGAAGTGATCGATCTCAGAAACCTCGACCACCATGGAATCGACTGGGAGACCGTCGGGGCCTCGATCAGGAAGACCGGTCGCGTCGTGATTGCCGAGCAGACGGCGCGGCGCCTTTCGATGGGCGCCACCTGGTGCGCCGAAATCCAGGAACGGTTCTTCGACTATCTCGACTATGAGATCCTGCGCGTCACCGGCGGTCTTGCTTCGCCCACGGTATCTTCGGTTCTCAACCGCGCGGCACTGGGCAGCACCGAGGGCCTGAAAGGCGCATTGGCGAAAATGGCGTCCTGATGGCTCAGCACCGCCGAAAGGGGGTGACGCCTCGAGATGAGCCGCGCAGCATAGCAATCGTCCTGCTGGAGCCTGCGCTGCATGCCGTGCTTCTCTCGATAGAGCCGTTCAGGGCGGCGAACAGGCTGAGCGAAACGCCGCTTTTCGGCTTCGATTTCCTGTCGGTCGACGGTCAGCCGACCGCGACGCCGTTCGGGACCTCGATACCGTCGACCGCGACCTTTGCCGACGGCAAGCTCTATGATCTCGTTCTTCTCCACTCCTCCTACGAGTTCAACGGCAGCGGCAAATCCTCGCTTTTCAGATGGCTGCGGCGGCAGGCGTCCGGCGGCGCCCATCTTTGTGCCATCGATGCCGCCCCCCTCGTCGTCGCGAAGGCCGGGCTGCTGGACGGCTATAGCGCCACGAGCCACTGGAGCACGATCGCGTCGTTCAGGGAATCGCATCCCGACGTCGATGTCGTCGAGCAGCTGTTTGTGATCGACCGCGATCGGGCCACCTGTGCCGGCCAGACCGCCTGCCTCGATTGCTCGCTGGCAATTCTCGAGCGGTTCTGCGGCTCGCGGCTGCGCGAGTTCGTTTCGAATGAAATCGTCTATCCTTCGCTGCGCAGCGACAACGGTCCGCAGAGGCACATCGTCAACGGTGCGACCTGGCATACGAACCCGATATTGCTCAAGGCCGAGCGTTTGATGCGCGCCTCGATCGAAGAGCCGCTGACGATCGACGAGCTTGCCGCCCGCTGCGAAATCTCCAAACGGGAGCTCCAGTATCTTTTCCGGAAATATCTGAAGACGAGTCCGAAGAGCTGCTATCTGACGTTTCGCCTGCAGCGCGCGAAAGAACTGCTGCTCTACAGCGACATGAGTGTCCGCGAGACGGGCCTCGCGAGCGGGTTTTCATCGCCCGCAAGCTATTTCCGCGCCTTTCGCGAGCGGTTTGCGACGAGCCCGATGAACTATCGCAGGGCATTCCAGAGCAGTTCGGCAACCCCGGATGGCCGCCGCCTTTATTGACCCGGACGCCGGCGAGTGACGGGATGTGCTTATCCTGCTGCTTTTCCGAGCCTTACCGGCATGGTCTTCAGCTGCCCCATCTTG
Organism: Neorhizobium sp.; assembly: GCA_052038935.1. Classification (GTDB taxonomy): domain Bacteria; phylum Pseudomonadota; class Alphaproteobacteria; order Rhizobiales; family Rhizobiaceae; genus Neorhizobium. Next base: position 12,669 of record JBQGDG010000239.1, read on the forward strand.
TGCGCCTGGTACCAGGCGGAAGCCGTCGAGCCTGCCTCGCAGCTCAGGCCATTGGCATCGAACTCCTCGATCAGAACCTTGACGAGCATCACGCCGACATAGCGGCCCGGGCAGATATGGATGCCGCCGCCGAATGTCGTCATTCCGGTCTGCGGACGGTTCAGGTCGTATGTCTCGGGATCCGGAAAGGCCGCCGGATCGTGATTTCCGGCGGCCCACAGCATCGTCACCATGGTTCCGTGCGGAATGATCAGGTCGCCGTAGTGAAAGTCCCGAAGGATATACCGCGACAACAGCAGGACCGGCGGCTCGAGCCGCAAGGCCTCGGCGATGGCCCGTGGAATGAGGGTCGGGGCCTGCCGGATAGCTTCGAGCGCCTGAGGATTGTTCAGGAGCGCGAAGAACGTGTTCGCCGCCGCGAGCGCGGCCGTGTGCACGCCGTCGACGAGATTGCCCGCGAGGAAGCCGCCAACCGTCTTGGGTGCGTTGCCCGTTTCGTAAGGATCGTCCTCGAATTTCAGATCTGCGAGCTTTTGCGCAATTTCCGTCAGGGCGGGATCGCCCGTCGCCAGCCCGCGCTCGGCCGCGTCCGTCAGGATCTGCGCGTAGCGCGAAAAGGCTTGGTCGAGGATCAGAAGGTCTTCCGGGCTCCGATCGACATGGAAAAGCCGCGTCATGTCGTGGGCGCACCGGCCGAGCGACCGCGTCTCATCTTCGGTCAGATTCAGCAAGTCGCCCCAGAACTCGATGACAAGGCGCTCCGCGACCTCTGTCACGAAGTCGATCTCGGGGCCGTCGGCGGTTTCCTCGATGATCGTTCTGGCGATCTTCCGGGCCGCGCCCTCCAGCAGGCCGACCTGCTTGGGACCGAGCCACGATGTCAGGATTTTCCGGGCGGGGCCGTGCAGCGGTGGATTGAAGGTGAAGACCTGATTGCCGATCACGTCGCCGATTTCCCATCCCGGCAGCTTTTCCTCAAGCTTTCCGGCACTTTTGTACCTGTTCGGATAGAGCTTGCCTATCGGGACATTCCCGACTTCGGGTGCCGCGCCGAATGCCCGCAGGTCCGCGTTGCGGAATATGACGAGCTGGCCCTTTTCGTCCTTGAGGAAGCGGGGTTCAGACGCCTGGAACATCTTCCGACAGAAGGCGCGGAAACCATCCCGGCCAGCCGTGAACCCCATATCGTCCAGCGAGGGGAGTGCGGCGATATCCAGAACCTCAGGCATATTCGTATCTCCGATCCGCCGGCCCCGGATGGTTTTGTCTTCTCAGGCCATCATCGAACGAAATATAGCCGCCTCCCGCCCAGGCAGATTGCGTTATGCGCAATTTTTGTCTCGTTTCGCGTTCCGATGAACGCTCGGTTTCATACGCGCTGAGGTCGTAACGGGCATTCGACGGAACGCCGCTCGCAACGACAGGGGATCGAACGGCAAGTTCCATGATGCATGCGGTCCCGAACGGAGCGACCGGAGAAACGTGAGGCCGTTCCGAACCCTATTCCTAGGCACAGGTTTTCTCGTCACTTCGTGGTCGATAATATCTTCGGACATTCGTCGGTTGTGCCGAGTTTCGCGAGGTGGGCGGCTGGGCACGACGAACGGGGGGCGCTGACGGAAATCGACGACCGGCCGCTCGCCCCGGAGAATGACCGTTGGCTAACGTTTCATGGCAAGGAGGCAGTGCACAGTGCTCGTGTGGTCGCATCGTCCTCCACTCTTCCATTTCGGCCTGTTCCTGGCGGCCTATCTTCTGGCGGCTTGGTCTGCGCATGTGCTTGCGATAGTCCCTCATACGGGGATTTCCGTCTGGCCGGCGAGCGGGCTCCTTCTCGCCACGCTGATCCGGTCGCCATCCCGCAGCCTGCCCTGGTGGATCGTCGGCGGGCTGATTGCGGCGCTTTGCGGCAACGCGCTTTGGTTCCACAGCCCTCTGCCCGTGGCGCTTTTGATCTACCTGGGCAGCGTTGCCGAGGCCTCGGCGGGTGCATGGCTCGTGAAGCGTATATTGGCCCGTGAACTCCGGCTGGAGACGCTGCGGGAAGTCATGGTTCTGACTGTCGCCGGTGCAGCCCTGGCTTCGATGATCGGTGCGACGGTGGGAAGTGCGACGCTTCATTGGTACGGGATGCAATCCTTCACCACCTCCTGGCCACTTTGGTGGCTCGGAGACGCGACGGGTGTATTGCTGGTGGCGCCACTGGTGCTCGCGATTTCCAAGGATTGGCGCTCCCAGCCTCCGCTGTTCGACACGAACTGGATCGAGGTTTCAGTTCTCGGAGGGGTATTGGTCGCCGTCACTGCGCTTGCGGTAGGCAGTTACCTTCCTTTCGCCTATATCGTCATGCCGCCGCTTCTGTGGGCCTCGGTTCGCTTTGAACGAAGAGGCGCGATAGTCACCCTGTGTTTCCTCGCCGTTGCCACGGTGACTTTCACACTCTTCGGAACGGGCCAGTTTGCCGGCGATCTGGAATCGCAGAGACACAGGCAAATCATGCTGCAGTTGTTTCTGGCAATTTCGGCGTCGTCGGCGCTCATCGTGGCGGCCATCTCTCATCAGTATCGAACGGCCGTTTCGACATTGCAGGAAAGCGTACGTGCCCTGCAGAGCCGGGAAAGGGAACTGTCGCAGCTCATCGATCTGGTGCCCGCGCACATCCGGCGTTTGACGCCTGACGGTCAGCCGACCTTCTTCAACAAGCGCCTTCTCGATTTTTTCGGAATGGACGAGATCGAATATCTGGACAGGCTTGGCTCCAACCGGCTGGCGAGCGCGATGAAGACTTTCGTTCATCCCGAGGATCGCTCCTTGTTGATTGCCACCCTCGAACATTCGCTCGTCACCGGCAGCCCCTATCTCCTGAGATATCGGATGCTCCGTGCAGACGGCGTCTATCGTTGGGTCGAGGGACGGGGCGAACCGGTTCGGGAGCCAAATGGAAAAATCATCCACTGGCTGGTGATCTCGATCGATATCGAAGACGAGGTGCGAGCGCAGGAAGCATTGCGCAAGCGGGAGCTGGAATATTCTCAGCTCGTCGATATGGTCCCAAGTCTCCTGTGGCGGCTGACGCCGGAAGGAGAGCCGGTCTTCTTCAGCAAGCGTATGGTCGAATACCTCGGCCTGGACGTCGGGGACTATGACGAGACCAGCCTGACCGGATTGGCTGCCGCCATCGCAGCCGTCGTACACCCTGACGATGCCAAACTGCTGGCCGATGCGCTCGACCATTCCTTTTCGTCCGGCGAGCCGTTCTCGCTGAATTATCGCCTGCGACGTGCCGACGGAGCCTATCGCTGGATGCTGGGGCGCGCCGAGCCGCTGCGCGACGAGACCGGACGTATCCTGCAATGGTACGGACTGTGCAACGACATAGATGATCGGCTGCGAGCCGAACAGGCACTACGGACGAGCAACCGGCAACTGGCACAGATGATCGACGCCTTGCCGATCAACATTCTGAGCTTCGCTCCCTCCGGCGAGATGACCTATACCAGCAAGAGATATCTGGATACCGTGGGCTCACCCCCCGGAAACATCGACGACTTCAATGCTCTCGCAAAGGATCTCGCGCATCCCGATGACTTCCCGACGATGTTCGCACGGGCATCGCATGGATTTGCGACCGGCGAGCCGTTCATCAATCGCTTTCGCCGGCGGGACCGGGACGGCATCTATCGTTGGATCGAAGCGCGCGCGCAGCCACTGCGCGACGATGCCGGCAAGATCGTCCAGTGGTACATCATCTCGATCGACATCGAAGACGAGATGCAGGCGCAGAAGGCCCTGCAGGAGAGAGAGCGGTTCCTCTGGCAACTGGTCGAAACGCTGCCGGCCATGATCGATTGCGCCGCGCCGAACGGCGAGCCGGTGTATCGAAGCCAGCAACTTCGGGAGTTTCTCGGCTATGAGCTCGAGGAACTGGACGAGGGTGGAAAGTCTCGGCTCAACGGTACGCTCGATGCCGGCGTCCATCCGGATGACGTCGCAGGCCTGAAGGAACAGTATGTCCATTGTCTGGCAACCGGGGAGCCCTATGCCCGCCGGCATCGGCTCCGTCGCTTCGATGGCGAATATCGCTGGGTCGAGACGCGTGCCGCCCCCATGCGTGACGCGGCGGGCGACATCGTTCAATGGAATGTCATCTGCCTGGACATCGATGAAGAGGTGCGGACGCAGGAAAAGCTGCTTCTGGCGCAGGAGAGCCTTGCCCGGGCAAGCCAGGCCGCCAGTCTGGCCGAACTCTCGGCCTCGATCGCCCATGAAGTCAATCAGCCGCTTTCGGCGGTGATGAATTATTCGAGCGCCTGCCAGCGCTGGCTTCTGGCTGCGCCGCCCAATATCGAGCGGGCGCGAAGAACAGTGGAACTGATCATCACCAGCGCCAATTCGGCGGCCGATGTCGTCAACCGGATCAGAGCGCTGTTCCAGAGATCGGCGGGTGTGAAGACCTCCACGACGCTCGACACGGTCATCGCGGATACGCGCAACCTTCTGGCGGAGGAGGCCGCACGTCGGCGTGTCGTCCTCGAGGTCGACAGCGGCAGGGATCTGCAGCTGGCGCCCTTCGATCGCGTTCAAATACAGCAGGTTCTTTTCAATCTCATGCGCAACGGGATTGATGCCATGACGTCCGTCGCGCACCAGCGGATTCTTCAGGTTCGGGTCCACGAGCTGAACGACATGGCCCGGATCGAGGTCAGCGACCGAGGCCGGGGCGTCCAATTTCCAGACAAGATATTTGAACCCTTTTTTACGACGAAAGAGCAGGGAATGGGCATGGGACTAGCGATTTCAAAATCCATCGTCGAAGCACATGGAGGCCGGATCTGGGCGGAGAAGAATGAACCGCATGGAGCTCGATTCGTGTTCACGCTGCCGGTGGAGAATGCCGCCCTCCGGGATCAACCATCGTCTTCAGGCGTTGGGCACGGTGACGACGACGCCCGAATTCAGGTTGCGGAATCACGGCCGGCGTTTGACGGGCGCTGAGCGGCTGCCGCATTTCTCAACAACAAGGCATCGGAACCGCAGCAGGAACATCGATGTGGGAGAACCTGGAGAGAGTATTTCATACCTCGCGCCAGGCGAGAGGACGCATAATGAATGAGCCGAAACACGTGGTGGCAATCGTGGATGATGACCAGATGGCCCTTGCCTCCCTTCAGGAGCTCTTGGAGTCTGCCGGTTACACGGTCCGCAGCTTCTCCTCGGCGGAGCAACTGGTAGCCAGCACGTTGTCCGAAGTGAACGTGTTGATCACCGACATCGGCTTGCCGGGCAAGAATGGATTCGAGCTTCGCGACATCGCGAGAGCGGCCAATCCGGCAATGCCCGTGTTCCTCGTCACCGGACGTCACGAGATCGCGAACCAGAGCCGGGCGCAAGGCGTGAGCGGGTTCTTTCGCAAACCGTTCGAAGGCAAACTCCTGCTGGCCGCCATCACAGAGGCGTTGCGCAGTCAGGGCAATTCCGGGCCGGTCAGGTGAGGAGTTCCGGCTCGGGCGGCCTCGACGCGTTTCGGTGCGCCAGCGCGGCTGCGGCCGCATCGGCCGAACTCGTGCTGCCGACCTGAACCGTAGGCTGGGCGAAGGTGATGCCGGCCTCCTGGAAAGCGTCGCGCAGTCTTGCGAAAGCCGACCGGCGGATGAAGCTTTGTTGGCCGCTCGGCACGGTGACCATCGCGAAACTGACGACGATACCGTACTCGCCGAATTCCTCGACGCCTTTCAACTTCAGCGGCTGGATGAAAAGCGGACCGAATTCGGGGTCCTCCAGCAAACTCTGGCCGATGGTCTTGGCGATCTTGCGGGCTTTCTCGAGGTCCGTGTCGTAGGGTACGGTGATGACGAATTTGATCTTCGACCAGTCGCGGCTCATGTTCTCCACCGCACCGAGTTCGCCGAAGGGAACGGTGAATATCGGGCCGCGGTGATGCCGCAGCCTGACCGAGCGCAGGCTGAAGCCTTCGACCGTTCCTTTGTAGCTCTTTGCCTGTATATATTCGCCGACACGGAATGCGTCGTCGAACAGGTAGAAGAAGCCACTGATCACGTCCCTGACGAGAGCCTGGGAGCCGAAGCCGATGGCAACGCCAAATATGCCCGCTCCCGCGATCAGCGGCCCGATATCGACACCGAGCTGCCCGAGTATCGCGAGCGCGGTTACCACCGTCAGGGCGACCGCAAGCACGTTGCGAAGGATGGGAAGCAAGGTATGGAGTCGCGTCGCCCGGGCTTCCCTGTTGCCCGTTTCGGGCTGGTTTTCGGTTGGCGCATGGCCATGATCGAGGCTCAGGTTTCGATCGATCGCCGCTTTCGCGAGATGCCATACGAGATCGGCCAGCAGGAGTATGAAGACGCTCCTGAGCAAGCCGTAGAATACCGTCCCGGTTCTGGGATCTCCGTGGCCGATGGACTGCGCGTCCATTTCCCAGACAAGCGCGATCCAGGCGAGGGCGAGGGCAAAAATCAGTGCGCGGCTGCCGCGCACGAGAACGACGCTGCGGCTGTCGGACGGCTGGATCTGAAAGGAGCTGAGAAGCTTTTCCCGGACGTTATGCGAAATCGACTGGAGCAGGAACGGAAGCACGATGATGTAGATGCACAACCAGAACAGCTCATCGAGCTCGAGGCACCACAGAAACCAGATCCCGCCGAGATAGAGAGAGAGCGCTGCTTTGGCGGATGAGTGCCAGGACGCCTTTGTCCAGACGAGTTCGATAGCGAGCGCCAACACCATGAAGGATGCGAGCATCACGATTGCCTCGAGCACATCCGGATCGACCTCAAGAATGATCAGGGCCGTGGTCGATGCGGTAACGAAGAGGAAAAGACCTGCGGATGTGTTCAGTCTGCCCCGAAGTTTCGGAGGAGCGAGATGTTTGACCGCCGCGACGACGAGGCGGTAACTGACGAAAGCGGTAAGATAGCAGGCCACCACCAGCCGGACCGGCTGTGGCCAGGCAATAGCGAAGAACAATATCGTCATGATGACCGCAAAGATGGCGATGGGCAGATAATCCTCGACGCCATCCCGGTGGCGCCACCATTTTCTGCGGAAGAGCCACTCGACGATCGTCCCGGCCAGAACGAGAAGTGAAAAGGCGAGCAGGGGCACATGGCCGTCCTTGAATATGTCACCCTGCAGCCGCCCGAAGGCCTTCCCGATTTCGGGGACGATGTGGGGCATCGCTGAGACTACCGTCTGGATTCGTCCTCTTGCCTGTCCCTCCCATGTCGCCAGGGCCGAAGGCATTCCGGCCGGATGCCCGGCACCGGGCGCCGGGTCTTGCGCGGCGCCGGTTGCCTGCGCGTCTCGCGCATCGATCCAATGACGCACGTCCGGATCCCGAAGCAGCTCACGAAGGTCATGGATCTTCCCTTGCGGCTCGGTCTTGTCCTCTTCCGCCTGCGGCGGCACATCCGGCCGGAGAGGGCTCTGCGCCTGGGCCGGAGTGAAAATCAGAACAAGGCATACGGTCAGCAGCCATTTCATCGGTCACGATCCCGCTTAACTTTGATACCGGGGGGAGGGAGCCGGGCAGATCGTCGGCCCGTCATGTCCGTCAGGTCGATCCGGAGGCTGCCACGCTCCCGAGAATGCCATTCTTCGACCGGATGCGCCCAGCCATACGGAGCGAGAGCACGCGCTACCTTGATGTCGAAGGCGCCTAGCCGTTGTGACCAGCCTACCCAATCGTTCGGCTAGGTGGCTGCGATGGTCGAACGCGGCTAATCGAAAGGCGCCGGCCCGTTCGTGTCTCGCGTTCCGGTCTCGATCGATCCGATGGCGACCGTGCCGAAGCGGACGGACCTTCGCCGCATGCGTGCGGGAACATATTCTTGCAAGAGGGAACACGGACTATTATAATCCGCGTTATGGCTCATATCACCGCGGGCGTGGAATACGGGTTGCATTGCCTCCTTTGGCTGGCAAACTCGCCGGAGGCTTCCTTGAGCAGTCGCGATCTGGCTGAATTTCAGGGAGTGTCTCCGAGCTTTCTCGCCAAGGTTTTTCCGAAGCTGGAGAAGGCGGGGATCGTTTTGGCCTCGGAAGGCGTCCGGGGTGGATATTCGCTCGCGAAGCGGCCCGAGGCGATCACGGTGCTCGAGGTAGTGGATGCGATAGAAGGTCGGAAGCCCTTGTTCGCTTGTCAGGAGATTCGGGCTCGTTGCGCCCTGTTCGCCGGTCAGGCGCCCTCGTGGGCCACGAAAGGGGTTTGCGCCATACATGCGGTGATGATCCGGGCGGAAAAGGCGATGCGGGATTCGCTGGCGAGCCAGACCCTTGCCGACATCGCCGGGACACTGGATCTCAAGTCGCCTCCGCAGTTTTCGACGGAGGCGCGTGACTGGTTCGTGGACAAGGCTCGTTCCCGCATCGGCAGAACGGTTTCCAGCGGCGGGAATGAGGCATGACTTTACGCAGATCTCATCGATTTACAGGCGCCACGAACGTCACATTGGTCAAGGCAATGCCGAGGGGTTGATCATGGCTACACCATTCCCTGCAGCTGACAGTCCCTTGATCCTCGTCGTCGATGACGACGAAAACGTGCGAAACTCCCTGCGGGAACTGATGGAATCGGTCGGGCTCGACGTCGTCTGTTTCCGGTCCTCGCGCGAGTTGCTCGAAGCGGAGATTGCCGATCGGCCGGGCTGCGTGATACTCGACGTCCGCATGCCCGGAGCAAGCGGGCTCGACCTGCAGCAACAGCTCACGACACGAGGCATAGCCAAGCCGGTGATCTTCCTGTCCGGTTATGGGGATATCCCGATGACGGTTCAGGCGATGAAGGCCGGAGCGCTGGACTTTCTCACGAAACCCGTGAGGGACCAGACGTTGCTGGATGCCGTCATCGCGGGCGTCCAGCGTGACATCGCTCAGCGGGCGCTGGCCGAAAGCACGCAGGAGCATTCGACACGGTTCACGTCCCTGACCCCCCGGGAGAAACAGGTGCTCCGCGAAGTGGCCATCGGACGACTGAACAAGCAGATCGCATTCGATCTCGGTATCAGCGAGGTCACGGTAAAGCTCCACCGGAGCAACGTGATGCGAAAAATGCAGACCGGTTCCGTCGGCGAACTCATCCGCGCATGGGATTCGCTGCCATCCGCGCTTCGAGACACTCAAGCCCGAACCTGAAGCCCCTGTGGCAAGGCATCGGCACCCTTCTGCCGCCGCGCCCGGAGCGGACATGTTCTCGGCATGCATGAACTGCGCGATACCATTGGAATGATGCCCGCATTCGGTGGTCACGGCCCCGGGTAGCGCCGCGCTGCAATTGCTGACCACCTTTCATATTCTTGGATCGACGGCGCCGCCCGCGACGGCTGCGCGATGCGTCGGAGACGAGATCGGCTACTCGGCCAGCGTATCGAACCTGTACTTCGGGACTAGGTGAGCAATGCCTGTGTTCGATACCCTGACGATCCCTGTTGGCGCATTCTCCTTCTCGATCGAGACGACCAGGAGGAGAGTTGGATGGGGTTTTCTGGAAAGGTGACGACACCGGTGATTTGACCGAGTGCGGTTGCACGGCAATTGCCGCCGCCGAACCGCTCCGTGACGTTTCCGGAAATGCCGACCGCAGTCATCGACGCGCGTCCCACGCCCCGATGGCCCCACATCCCGAAGAAATCGCCTCGTGATCGAGAAAACAGCGGCGCCGGCCGAACACTCGGCGTGGAGCCGCCACGACGCATCATCGAATTCAACATCGACGCCAAAAAGGAGATCAAACATGAAAATCGTTGTTATCGGAGGCACTGGGCTGATCGGGTCGAAGACCGTCGAGCGCCTTCGCGGCAGGGGACACGATGTCCTTGCAGCGTCACCGAATTCCGGCGTCAATACGGTCACCGGGGAAGGTCTGGATGCGGCTCTGAGTGGTGCGCAGGTCGTGGTCGATCTGGCCAATTCCCCCTCCTTCGAGGAGAAGGCGGCGATGGACTTCTTCGAAGCGGCTGGCCGCAATCTGTTCGCGGCGGAGAAAAAAGCCGGCGTGCGCCATCATGTTGCTCTCTCCGTGGTCGGTACCGATCGGATGCAGGCCATGGGCTATTTCAGGGCAAAGCTGCGCCAGGAGGAGCATATCCGGCAATCCGGCGTCCCCTATACCATCGTCCATGCCACGCAATTTTTCGAATTCACGGGCGCAATCGCCCAATCGGCCACCGAAGGGACGAAGGTTCGCGTCCCGACAGGCGCCTTCCAGCCGATTGCCGCCGACAACGTCGCCGACGCTGTGGCCGATGCCGCCGTCGCGGAGCCGCTGAACGGCATGATCGAAATTGCAGGCCCGGAGCGAGGCCCGATGAACGAGTTCGTCGCTCGTTACCTCAAGGCCACCAATGATCCCCGCACGGTCACGGCCGATCCGGATGCCCGCTACTTCGAGGTCGAGATCGACGAGCGGACGCTGGTCCCCGACGCCGGCGCACATCTCGGCGCGATCCGGTTCGACGACTGGCTGCGGTCGCCTGCCGCGCAGAAAAAGTAAGAGACGAGTTCAGGAACAATCGCGCTCCGCCGGGCATCGGCCCGGCGAGCTTCAAGGGACGAGGATTAGAAAAAATGATCAGGATGTTTCTCTGCGTGGCCGCTATTTCATTGGCGCCCACGGTTGCTGCAATCGCTCATGACGACACCGAGAAGGTGACGTTGGTCTATGACCAGCCGTTGCCGAACGTGCCCGGAAAAAGCATGAAGGGCGTGCTCGTCGAATATGCGCCTGGCGGGACATCGTCGGCCCATACTCACCCGAATTCCGCATTCATCTACGCGACCGTTCTCGAAGGAGCGATCCGTAGCCAGGTCAACGGCGGACCTGTCGTGACCTATCGGGCGGGCGAGAACTTTTCCGAGTTCCCCGGCGATCATCACGGCGTCAGCGAGAACGCGAGCAAGACGGAGCGGGCCCGGCTGCTCGCAGTCTTCGTGGTGGATACCGACGAGACCAACCTTACGATCTACAAGAAGTAAGCCGGGGGTAAAGGATAGGGCAGGCTCCGGCCTGGCTCGGCTCCTTAGGGCAAAGGCCCGTTCGGCCGAGGAGGCCCTGTCCGGGGCAAACAGGAGATGGCGCCGGCAGCCGGCGCCATCTCGCCATGAAACTTCCTCGAGACCCTATGCCCGGCTGCGCAAACGCAGTGCCAGGAGGAAATCAATGCGTGTTGACCGCCTTTATCCCATGACCTCCGCACGTCTGATGGTGATCGATGTTTCAGCGCGGTTGCAGGCGGCTGCGAGCGCTCTCGGCAATCCGGGGATCGGTCTCGCCGTCGTCCAGAACACGAATGGCCAGGTAATCGGCGTGCTCAGCAAATCAGACCTCGTCCGTCATATGTCGCTCCGACAGGGACCGGCGACGGTCGAGGCGCTGATGACCCGAAAGATCATAGCCTGCAGTCCGGAGGACGAGCTGCCCGCGGCGTGGCAGACGATGGTCGAACACCGTATTCAGAACATGCCGGTGCTGGGGCCGGACGCGAAGCCGCTCGGAGTTCTCGATATTCGCGACGCGTTGAAGGTGATGTTCGAGCAGGAACAGCTGCAGGAACACATGCTGGCCAACTACATCGCCGGTATCGGATACTGAAATTATCGTTTCCATTGAGTTTTTTCGCGGCGTCGCGACCGGAGATCCCTCTACTGTCGAGGAGAAGCGCTCCCGATGCCGCCGATTGCAACCAGTTGCGGGATGCCGGTCATGCTGGAAGTCCAATTCGATCAAGTCGCCACAGACGCGCTTTCCTGGCTGATCGCTCTCGGCGTCGCGGGGATGGTGGTATGGAAGCAGATCGGCCCGAAGCGCTCCAATTTGCGCCTCGTCGTGCAGATCGTGTTCTTTTCCGCAATGACGATCGTATTGGTATCTGGAGGCATCCCGCTCGGCCAGTCGCATGGCCTGCGGGTCGATGATACCTACTCGGTCTTTGTCGTTTTCGCACAGATATTGTGGTGGCTGCATCTTTCATGGGCGATCATCGGGTTCGTGCGCATATATCTCGTGCTTGAGGGGAGGCCCCGCGAAGCCCGGCTTCTGCAGGACATCGTCGTCGGGGTGGTCTACACATGCGTCACGCTGTCCGCCCTGGCCTTTGTGTTCGCCGTCCCGGTCGGCACCCTGATCGCGACATCGGGTGTCATTGCCATTGCGCTTGGGCTTGCGCTTCAGAACACTCTCGGAGACGTTTTCTCCGGTGTCGCGCTCAATCTCGGCCGCGCTTTCGCGCTTGGTGACTGGCTTCGGCTGGAGGATGGGACCGAAGGAAGGATCACGGCGAGCACCTGGCGTTCGACGCAGATCCTCACGAGCGCCAACAGCATTGTGGTCCTGCCGAACAGTGCCCTCGCCAAACAGAAGCTGGTCAACGTCAGCAGGCCGGGCGAAACCCACCTTATAAAGGTGAAGATGCGGTTGGTGCCGAACCACGCACCCTCTGCCGTCGAGGAGGCGATGACGACCGTCCTGGCAGGCTGCAACCTGATATTGAGGGAGCCGGCGCCAACGGTCGCGGTGACGCATCTGGATGCGGTCGCGTTGGAGATCGAGCTGCTTTTCAGGGTGGCCGATCCGCTGTCCAGGATAAAGGCTCAGAACGAGGTCGTGGACCGCTTCTACCGTCATTGCCGATCCACGGGGTTGAGGCTCGCTCCACCGCCATCCGTAGTCGTCACTGCGGATGTCATAGCATCCGACGGCAGCGACGGGCGGCCCGAAGCGGCATTGCTGGAGTTGCTCGACGAAAATCCGATCTTCTCCAGTCTGTCCCAGCCGGAACGGCAACGATTGGCGCAATCGGGGCGGCAGCGGGAATATAGGAAGGGCGATGTCATCGCTCGTCAGGGAGAGGCATTGCCGTCGATGATGATCATACGCGATGGCGTCGTCTCGTCGAAACACGGCGATCGCGAGGCTCAGCGTCTTTCGTCCGGCGACTTTTTCGGCGAGACCGGCCTTCTGGCGGGAATGAGCGAGGCATTCACGCTCGAGGCTTTGTCGCGCGTGAACGTCTACGAGATAGCGCAGGAGGATTTCGCGCGCCTCCTCGCCGAGCGTCCGGCCATCGCGCACGAGGTTGCCGCCAAACTGTCCGACCGGGCTCACGGGTCCGGCGTCTCGCCTCTTGCGGCCGCGGCACCGGAGCGGAGCGCACCGGCACTGCTGAAATCGATCCAGAAGATTTTCAGCAACTGACGGGCTACCGAAACCATCCCGGCGGGGACGGGTAGGGCAAGGGCGCAAGCCGGCGGCCATCACATGCGGGCTTTTCCATCCCGGTCTCCGACCGGAAACCTGTCGGCTGTCATCGATGCCTGTCGTCGAGCGCCGCCTTTTTCTCCTCGTCCTGTCGCCGAAGGCCCCGCCATCCCTGCGAAGCCGCCGACTGCCGGTGGCGTGCGGATGCCGATGACGGGGAATGCTGCAGCCCGCGGTTCTGGCGACCGCGGGAAACCCGGCGCGAATGCCGTATCCGCCGCCTCTCCGCCGGAGCCTCGGCAGGCCAGGAAGATTGTGCCCTTCCGCAGGCGTGGGATCGCCGTGACGCCGTCATGACACCGTCATCAAATCGATGAGCCTGCAATCGCCGCGAGCGGTCTCCGAGCCCGCCCGGGTCTCGACATCACTCGGCCATTCGCGGTCCCCTCCCGGGCGTCGGAGGACAGGGAATCTCCATGACCTTCCATTCACGGCGGCCGGACACGATGAGTGACGAATATGTCTAAACCTATCGGCCGGGCCGACCTATTCCCAGGTGTGGTTCTTCCTCGCCCTTAACCTGATCGACCAACAAAATGCGCCTCAACTAAACTCTGCGGCATGGTCCGTCGCTCGCGCGGTCCACCCCCGAAAACAGGAGCGTAACATGACGCAGGCAGAAGCAGGTTCCCGCCCGTTGAAGCAGGAAACAAACGGAAATCCGAACGGAGCCGAGCGCTCCGCCAGACCGGGAACCGAAGAACTCGTTCCATCCCGTTATGCAGTGCGGATCGGCGAAATCGAAGTTCTGGTCGTGAGCGACGGCGTGCTGCCTCTCCCGACCAAGATGCTGGGGCACAATGTCGAAGAGACGGACCGTGCTGCGTGGCTTGGCGACATGTTCCTGCCGCAGGACGCGTTCGACTGGTCGCTGAATGCCGTCCTCGTTCGCAGCGGCGAGCAGACGATACTCATCGATGCCGGCCTCGGATTGGATCCGGACTTGAACCTGCCGCGGGCAGGACAGCTGGTCAGACGGCTGGAATCCGCCGGGATCGATCTCACCTCGGTCACCGATCTCATCCTCACGCATATGCATATGGACCATATCGGCGGGTTGCTGGTCGAGGGCGTTAAGGAACGGTTGCGACCGGATCTTCGCATCCACGTCGCGGCGGCCGAAGTCCGGTTTTGGGAAGATCCCGATTTCACGCACGTGAACATGCCTCCCGGTTTTCCGGATGCGCTTCGTTCCGCGGCTGCACGGTTTTCGGAGGAATATCGCAGCTACCTCCGGCTCTTCGATGACGAGCAGGAGGTTGCGCCCGGCGTCGTCGTCCAGCGGACCGGTGGCCACACGCCCGGGCACAGCGTGGTCCGCGTTTCGTCTGCCGGTGATCGTCTGATGTTTGCCGGTGATGCGGTCTTCGCGGTCGGTTTCGACCATCCGGACTGGTACAACGGTTTCGAACATGATCCGGAAGAAGCCGCGCGCGTCAGGGTGAGGCTGCTGCGGGAGCTGGCCTCCACCGGAGAGCAGCTCGTGGCGACCCACCTGCCGTTCCCCTCTGTCGGTCGCGTCGCGGTGGACGGTGACGCCTTCCGCTGGGTGCCGGTCTTCTGGGACTACTAGACCAGGTCACGGAATCGGCCCCATCGCGGACAACGTAGGGCTCGGACACGCCGTCAGGCCGTAGACCGAGCCGATGTCGAAACCATAAGCTGGCGGCGGCCCTGGCCCCGCCGGCCACGATCCCGCAGAAAGATGCTGCCCTCAACAGCCTGCCCTGCAGCATTGCGATGCGACCAGACGGGAACGGCCCCGGATCATCGCCGCTCGATAGGTCCGACTACAGCGGCATGCGCGATCCGCAATCTATTGAATTGCGGGAGCAAAGCGGTGAACTGAACCTGCGGCAACATAGACAGGGTACGTCTCGCCCTCCTTTTCGAGGTACAACAATGCCCTGGGTTAAATCCACGGCCCATCTACTGACTGAAGCCTTGAATTTCCTTCGATGGCGCTTCGACGGTCTTGCCGTGGGATTCGCCCAGCCGTAGAGCCCGCAGGGCATTCAAGACGACCGCCACGTCGATCGCCTCCTGCAGAATGGCACCCTCGATCGGGCGCAGGCCACCCGCCGCCGCCACCATCATCCCGGCAACCGATAGCCCGATGCCAGCGAGAATACTCTGAGTTGCTATTGTCCGACAGTCCCTGGCGATCGCGATTCCATCGCAGAGGCGATCGAGCCGTTCCACGAGCAAAACCGCATCGGCACTTTCGACGGCGGCCGCTGCGCCATGGACTCCCATTGCCAGGCCGACATCTGCAGCGGCGAGGGCCGGAGCATCATTGATCCCGTCTCCGATCATCATCACCGATGCCTGTGCTGCCTCTCGTCGAACGAGATCGATCTTTTCCTCAGGGCTCAGGCCTGCTCGAACCTCGTCGAGGTCAAGTCCCTTGGCCAGCGCCGCAGCGACCATCAGCCGGTCGCCGGTTGCCAGTATCATACGGGAAAGTCCCAGTTTTCTCAGTGCGGCCAAGGCTTCTCGCGCACCTGCGCGGAGCGGATCCGAAAAGAGGAGCGTTCCTGCGTATGTTCCGTCCACGACGACTGCCGCTGCCATTGCGTCCTGCCTTGCCGGATCGGGGATCGGCTGAGCCCACCTGGAACCGATGTAGGCAGGGGAACCAAGTGCCACCAACCTGCCATCGACGGTTCCTGAAATGCCTTCGCCGGGCCTTTCGGACACATCCGTAGGAGGACTGAGCTGAAGCTTACGGGACTGCGCCTCGTCGACAATGGCCTTTGCTGCGACATGGCTCGAACCCTGGTCCAGGGAGGCGACGAGGCGCAGCAACTCGTTTTCCGAAATCTCGGCGTCAATGCGTGACAGGGTGGGGTGACCGGCTGTCAGGGTGCCTGTCTTGTCGAGCACAAGGGTCTTTACGGATCCGAGCTTCTCCAGCACGTCGGCTCCCTTTACGAGTATTCCCGCTTTCGCAGCCCTGGACATTCCCGCGGTCCAGGCGATTGGTACTGCGAGGATAAGCGGGCAGGGGGTCGCAACGACTAGGACAGCAACAGCGTTGATCGGATTGCCGCTCCATAGCCAGGCGCCGGAGGCTATCGCGATCGTCATCACGAGGAACAGAAGGGCATAGCGGTCCGCCAGTCGTGACATCGGTGACCTGCTCTGATGAGCGGCTTCAACCAGGTTCACGATGCCCGCGTAGGTGCTTTCTGCAGCCGTCTTTGTAGCGGCCATGCCGAACATGTTTCCTGCATTGGAGGCGCCACTCCGGATATTCTCGCCTTTTGCCCTGTTGACCGGAAAGGGTTCCCCTGTGAGAGCCGCCTCGTTCAGCGTCACGTCGGCGTCCGCTATGCCATCGACCGGCACCGTATCTCCCCGGCGCACGACGAGCAGGTCCCCGACTGAGATCGCATCGATCGGAATCACCTCGAGCTTGTCGTTGCTTCGCCGGATCGCGTTTCGGGGAGCATGTTCCAACAATGCGGTCATCTCGCGCTGCGCACGTCCTTCGGCGAAGCTCTCGAGATATTGTCCGCTGGCGTACATCAAGGCCACGACAGACGCAGCCAGGTATTCGCCGAATGTCAGCGCCGATCCCATCGACAGAAGAGCGATGATATCAAGGCCGATGCGACCCTCATATATCGCGATAGTGATCTGGCCGCATAGACAGAGCATGACAAGGAAAGTCGCCGAGGCAAGCGAAGCTATGTAAAGATCCGCAAGTCCTCCGTGCCATGCCAGAAGAGCCACGATGATCCCTACAGCGGTCGCCGCCAGCAGCACTGGGCGCATGCTGTCAAAAAAACGATTGAAGGAGGAATTTATCATGGTCGCGCAGCCTTATCCCTGGCCGTATCCGGGACAGATGGAGATTGCTCATCCGCCTCGATCGCCGCGGCCGTCTCGAACATCATCTCGGCCCTGTGCTCGCGCGGGTCCGCTTCCGGGATTCGCTGACCGGTCCCGTCGAGATCATCAGGCAGTTTTCGGACGATGTCCTCGTCGCCGGGCGACTTCAGTCCCGCGATCCGGACTTCTTCCAAATAGGCCTGGCTGTCCGCTCTACCGATAGTCCGCGCGGCCCATGCGGCGATCAGCTTGTCGCGGCGCGCCCGCGCCTTCGCAAGCGTCTCGAAGTCGCGAATGCATCTCTCTTCGAGATACTGTCTTCGAGTGTCGTCGATGGTCGCTTTCCGTTCGTCAGTCATGGTCGCCTCCCATCTTCTCGATGGATCATAGTCGCGGGGCGAAGGGCTGCCTTGCGTTTGATCAAGACCGCGTTGACGCGTTGACGGGCGTCAATGGCATCGGAAGATCCCGTCCTCCACTTTGGCAACGCTCT
>JBQGDG010000240.1:0-11234 GCA_052038935.1 Neorhizobium sp.
AGCATTGAGGCGATGACGCTGAGGATGCGTACCAAGACAACGGAGGAATTTCTACATGGCTGATATCTACACGCTGACTTCCGGTGACGACACCTTCTCTTTCGGAACTCGTCAGGGGAGCGTATTTGCCGGAGCGGGCGATGACCTGGTCACCGGCAACGGCGGCAATAACAAGATCGGTCTTGGCGTCGGCAACGATACCGCCGACGGCGGCGCCGGCAACGACACGATTTTCGGCAATGCCGGCAATGACTCGATCAATGGCGGGGCAGGGAACGACATCCTCTTCCACGGTGCAGGCGACGACACGGTCTTCGGCGGCTCCGGCAACGACATCGTCTATGGCGGTCCCAATATCTCGCCCAATTCCGGCCGCGACTACATCGATGGCGGCGCCGGCGACGACACCCTTTATGCCGGCGACATGGATGACACCATCATCGGCGGTGCCGGAGACGACATCCTCGGCGGCGGTGCCGGCAACGACCAGATCTATGCCAACGGCAACGATATCGTTTACGGTGGCGAGGGCGACGATACCGTGCATGTCGAAGGCGACACGTCCGACTACGACATCACCCTCAACGCGGATGGAAGTTTCGTCGTGACGGGCAGCGGTGATTCCATCGAGCTCTTCGGCGTCGAGACCCTGCGGACCGGAGACGGTGATGTGATCGATCTCGATACGGTCAACAACAGTATCATAGAGGTCAATCTCGATGGCGTCCTCCAGCAGATCGGTCTCGGCGATCTGATGATCGAACTCGGCATCGACTCCATTGCCCTTGAGACGCTCGTCGGCAATCTCGGTGTCGACGATGTTGTCGACAACGTCCTCGATGTCGTCGATTCGATCATCGACCTCGACGGCCTGATCGGCGATGGCGGCATCCTCGATCTCGACCTGCTCGGTCTGCTGTAAGGCATATCGCTCCGAAACAAGCGGCCGGAAGCTCAGCTTCCGGCCGCTTGTTCGTTCTGTAGAGCCCCGATCGGGGTCCGGAAGGGTCACCGGCAGGTGACCCTCGGCGTCTCAGAAAAGGAAATCTTCCGTGCCGACCGCGGAAAGGCTGATGTTCCACAGGGTGATGACACCCGAGCCGGTATCGATTTCCACGTCGGAGCCGACCTGCGCGATCTCGAGGCTGCCGAAGCCGGCGAGACCGAGTGCGGTCAGGTCGATCCTGTTGCCGCTGCTTTGCGAAAATCCGCCGATCGCATCGCTGCCGAATGCCTTGTCGAAGACGAAGGTATTGCTGCCGGCACCGCCATAGAGTTCGTCGTTTCCAGCGCCGCCGTTCAGCCTGTCGTTGCCTGCGCCACCGAACAGGATGTCGGAACCCGCGCCGCCGGCGATGTTGTCATTGCCGTCGCCGCCGTAGAATATGTCGTTGCCGTTGCCGCCGGTCAGCTGATCATTGCCTGCGCCGCCGCCGATGATGTCGTTGCCGTCGCCGCCGCTGACGGCGTCATTGCCCGATCCGGCCCATATCTGGTCGTTGCCGACATCGCCGTAGAGCTTGTCGGCACCTGCGCCGCCAAACAATACGTCCGAGCCGCTTCCGCCGTAGATCGTATCGTTTCCGGCACCGCCGCCGGCCGTATCGTTGCCGGCGCCCGCGTAGATGAGGTCGTTTCCTTTGTCGCTGGCTCCGGCATAGATGCTGTCGTGGCCGCCATAGCCGTACATGGTGTCGTCGCCGTCACCGCCGGTGATCGCATCCGCACCCTCGGTCCCCTTGAGGAGATTGTCGCCGGCATCGCCGACCAACGTCCCGCTGTCCGCCGGACCATAGATCTTGCGTATGCCCTCGATATCGCCGGCGTCGAGCTTGGTCTGCTCGCCGATATAGGGATACATGATCGTGTCTTCGTCGGTCGTGTGGTTGAGGCCGATGGCATGGCCGATCTCGTGGACCGCCACCGCATAGAAGTTGATGGCGCCGGCGACGTAGCTGTCGGCATCCGTGGACCAGTTCTCGGCCGTGTCGAAGCGGATTTCCGCCTCGATGAAACTGTCGAAGCCGGAGCTGGAATAGTTGTAGGTGTAATGTGCCTCGCCGGCCACGTTCTGGGCCCCGTCGATATAATCCCAGCCGAGGCGGATATCGACGTTGGCGGCGTCGCTGACTTCCTTGAAGTCGATATTGGCGACCTTCTCCCATGCGGCGAAGGCCTGGCGGATCAGCGCCTTGTATTCGGGCTCGGCGATCTGATAGTCGAAAGCGATCAGATCGCCGACCGTCGTGGCAAAGCTCCAGGTTACTTGCCCGCCGGAGCTGCCGCCCTGAGTAGAGCCCCATTTGATGCCTGAAAGTTCATAGCTGCTCACCAGTCTAACCCTCCAAATCACAAGTCGCGCGCGGAATAGTTAAGCGCAATTGATGACAAGTCCACAGCAGCCGGGCACTTTTATCCTTACCCAAGCGGAGGAGGGAGGCGAGGCCCCGGCCTCCATTCGGCGGATACGGCGAGCGTCGCCAAGTAAAGGCGACGTGAAATTAACGATACATTAACTATAAAGCATCAAATTTTAATCATTCCACAGATTTAGATCGCATTTCCGCCACGAACGAAGCAAAACTCGGACAGCATCATGTCCGGGTGATTTGTACACGGGCGGGTTGGTGGCTGCGATCCGAGGCGAGATGACGAGACTTCGCCCGGGACTCGCGAAATGCGGCATGGGACGGACGAGTTTTGAGTTTGAGCGGCGGCAAGCTTCCCCTGTGGTCCAGGTGGCTGGGGATTACTGTAATCTGCGCGGCGATGGCATCCTGTGCCACGACGAAATCGGAGCCCCCGAAGAAGAAGGGGCATGGCAAGGAATATTTCTCCGAGAAGGAATATGGCGTGAAGGCCAGCCCGCGCGTGGTCGCGGATGGCAGGCCCGTGCCGAAGGGCGGCGGCCGCTTCATGGTCGGCCAGCCTTACGAGGTCAAGGGCAAGACCTATGTTCCCAAGGAGGATCCGGGCTACAACAGGAGCGGTCTCGCATCCTGGTACGGCTCGGCTTTCCACGGCCGACTGACCGCCAATGGCGAGGTCTATGACAGCTCGCATCTTTCCGCTGCCCATCCGACATTCCCGCTGCCGAGCTACGCCCGTGTCACCAACGTCGAGAACGGCACGTCGGTGATCGTCCGCGTCAACGATCGCGGGCCCTATCATGCCGGTCGCATCATCGACGTCTCGGGAAAGACGGCCGAACTGCTCGACATGAAGCGCACCGGCACGGCGAAGGTCAACGTCCAGTATGTCGGCCGCGCGCGCATGGACGGCGAGGACATGCCGTTCCTGATGGCCTCCTACATCCGCAAGGGTGACCGCCTTCCGTCGATCCGGCCGGAAGGGCAGATCGCTTCGGGCGTCATGGTCGCCTCCAACGAGCCGCTCGGCGATCAGTTGCAGAGCTACGGCTCCGCTCTGCCCGCTCCCGTCGCGAGCCAGCCGGGCCGCGCCGCAAAATCCCAGGCGACGAGACGCGCGCCCGCGCAGCAGATCGAACAGTTTTCCGCCGGCGCCCCGCTTCCCGCTGTCGGGCCGCTGCCCGACGACAGGTCCGGCGAAAACGGTGTCCGGCCGGCGCAGAAGCGCGTCGTCGCATCGGTTCGGCCTTCCGCTTCCCAGGCGATCCAGCAGCCGGCGCCGCAGCGCACGAGGCCCGTGGTACGACAGGAACCCGTCCAGGTGCAGCCGACCGCAACGGCCTATGCGGAAGTGCCGCATGACAGGACGCCGCGGGTCATGTTCGGCAACATGTTGCTCGAACCGCCGAAGCCGGGACAGAAGTCCTCCTACTGATGCGGATGCGGTTGCCGCTCGTGCGGTGCGCTGCTACGCATGAGCCTCGTTGGACTTCGGGGGAATGATGAAACGTCTTCTGCTTGCTGGCTTCATGTTGGCTGTTGCCCTGCAGCAGCCCGTTTCTCCGGCGAGGGCGCAGGAACCGCCCCCGGCCTTCGCCACAAAGGCCAAACAGGCCTATCTCGTCGAAGAGGCCACCGGAACGGTCCTGCTGGCCATCAACGAAAATCAGGCATTCCCTGCCGCGTCCCTGGCAAAGCTGATGACGATGGAAGTCGTGTTCGACGCCATGGGCAAGGGCCAGACCGGACTGGATACGGTCTATCCCGTCACCGAATATGCGTGGCGTACAGGCGGCGCTCCCTCCGGTACCACGACGATGTTCGCGGCGCTGAAATCGCAGGTGCCGGTCGCCGACCTGATCAGGGGCGTCATCGTCCAGAACGCCAACGACGCCTGCATCATTCTCGCCGAAGGGCTGGCGAAGTCGGAGGCCGAATTTGCCGCGCGCATGACGGCGCGGGCGAGGGATCTCGGCCTTACCCGGTCCACCTTCGGAAATTCGACGGGCCTGCCGCCCGCCCAGAGCTGGACCACCGCGCATGATCTCGTCGTGTTGTCACGGCACATCCACAAGACCTACTCGCAATATTACCCGCTCTATTCGCAGCCGGACTTTCAGTGGAACAAGATATTCCAGCGCAACAAGAACCCGTTGCTCTCCCTCAACATGGGCGTCGACGGACTCGGGGCCGGATTCGCGGAAGGCAGCGGATATGCGCTCGCGGCATCGGTAGCCCGTGATCGCACCAGGCTTTTCCTCGCCATGGGCGGGCTTTCGTCGGACAAGGAGCGGCTGGAGGAATCGAAACGCGTCCTCGAATGGGCTCTGTCGTCCTTCGAGACCAAGGTGCTTTTCGAACCGGGAGAGGTGATCGGCCAGGCAAGCGTCTATGGCGGCACCGACAGCCATGTGAATCTCGTCGCGCGCGAACCCGTGGAAGTGTATGTGCCCAAGACCAACGCGGAGCGCCTGTCCGGCCGGATCGTCTACCGGTGGCCGATCCGTGCGCCGATCCGGGAGGGAGAGCAGATCGCCACGCTCAACATTTCCTCCGGCAACAGGGTCATTCGCGAGGTGCCGCTGCTGACGGCCTCGCCCGTGGAGATGGGCGGGCTGCGGGCCCAGGCGACCGACGCTCTGATGGAATTGATGTTCTTCTGGCTGTAACGATTGTTTCGCAGGACGGCCAGATGCACTATAGGGCCATCCGACGGCAATGGATCCGATAAGCGCGTGGCAGATCGTTCAGGCATTTTCATAACGTTCGAAGGTGGGGAAGGGGTCGGCAAATCGACCCAGATCCGTCTGCTGGCCGATCGCCTGCGGCGGCATGGACACGACGTGCTCGTGACCCGCGAGCCGGGAGGCTCGCCGGGAGGCGAGGCGGTCCGCCATGTGCTTCTGAGCGGTGTCGCCGAAAGTTTCGGTGTTCGCATGGAAGCGATACTCTTCGCTGCCGCCCGCAGCGATCATGTCGAACAGATCATACGCCCGGCGCTGGAAAGCGGCGCGGTAGTATTATGCGACCGATTCGTCGATTCGTCGCGCGTCTATCAGGGCGTCACGGGCAATCTTGAGCCGGAGTTCATCGAGGCGCTCCAGCGCATCGCCACGAACGGCGTCATGCCCGATCTGACTTTCATTCTCGATCTTCCCGCCGACAAGGGGCTCGGGCGCGCACGCCGAAGGGGTGGCAATGACGCGCCGGACCGGTTCGAGAAGGAGGAGATCGAAACCCACGAGAAGCGGCGCCAGGCCTATCTCGATATCGCTGCCGCCGAACCGGTGCGCTGCCGTGTCATCGACGCCGGCCGGACGGAAGGTGAGATAGCCGGCGAGATCTCCTCGCTGGCCGAAACCGCCATCGCCGCCCGCGCAACGCCGGAGCCGGTCGCGTGAGCGAGACAGATCCCGCATTGCTGGACGGCGCCGTCCCCCCTGCCGCCAACACCCGTCTTTTCGGCCAGGACGAGGCCCAGGACTTTCTCGCCCGCAGCTACCGGACCGGAAAGTCGCACCACGCCATCCTGATCGAAGGGCCGGAGGGGATCGGCAAGGCGACGCTCGCCTTCCGCTTCGCCAACTATGTGCTGTCGAACCCCGATCCCGGCCTTGCACCGGAGATGATCCCCGACCCGGAGCCGGCGGCTGCAATCAGCCGGCAGATCCTCTCGGGCGCATCCCACAATCTGCTCCACCTCTCGCGGCCGACGGACGAGAAGACCGGTCGGATGAAAAGCGCGATCACCGTGGATGAGGTGAGGCGGGCAGGGCATTTCTTTTCGCAGACGTCAGGCACCGGCAATCGTCGCATCGTCATCATCGACCCCGCCGACGACCTCAACCGCAATGCCGCGAACGCGATCCTGAAAATCCTCGAGGAGCCTCCGCGCGGAGCGATGTTCCTCGTCCTGTCGCATGCCCCGGGCAAGCTTCTGCCGACCATCCGCTCCCGTTGCCAGACGCTCAGGTTGTCGCCGCTTGGTGACGCCGAGCTGATGGCGGCGCTCGCCGCTCTGGGCCAGTCGCTCGATGGCGGACGGACGCAGGAGGCGGTCCTGTCGCTGGCCAAAGGAAGCGTCGCCCGCGCTCTGAAGCTGCTCAACTACGGCGGTCTCGACATCATCGAAGCTTTCGACGAAGCCGTCTCGTCGGACGGGCCGGCCGGGCGCAGGGCGATGCATCGGCTCGCCGACGTGCTTTCCGGCAAGGACAGCGAGGTCGTCTTCAACTTCTTCCTCGAGCATCTGAGCGATCATCTCGTCGCTCAGGCCCGCGTCGCCGCGCTGGATGGCCGGCTTTCCCTGGCGGACCGGCGAGCGAAGCTCGTCAGCGAGATCGGCGAGAAGATTGCCGTGTCGATCGCCTACAATCTCGACAAGAAGCAGACGCTGATGTCGGTCCTGGAGGCGGCGCGGGCCGCCTAGGAACCGGGGCGGGGACGCGGTTGTCCAACTTTGGGTTTCGCATCCGCAAAACATGCGCTAAGAGCGGCATGACCTGCGCTTGACGCGTACGAACCTCCAGTTCCCGAGTGCCCCATGTCCGACAAGACGCCCTTCTACATCACCACCGCGATTTCCTATCCCAACGGCAAGCCGCATATCGGCCATGCCTACGAGCTGATAGCGACGGATGCGATGGCGCGTTTCCAGCGGCTCGACGGCAGGGACGTCTTCTTTCTCACCGGCACGGACGAGCACGGCCAGAAGATGCAGCAGACCGCGCGCAACGAGGGGATTACGCCGGAAGCCCTGGCCGAGCGCAATTCCGGCGAATTCCGCGCCATGGGCAAGCTGCTGAACGCCTCCAACGACGATTTCATCCGCACCACCGAGCCGCGCCACCACGAGGCGTCGCAGGCCATCTGGAACCGGATGGCGGAAAATGGCGACATCTACAAGGATACCTATGCGGGCTGGTATTCGGTGCGCGACGAGGCCTATTATGCCGAGGACGAGACCGAGGTCCGCGATGGCACCCGCTACGGGCCGCAGGGCACGCCGGTCGAGTGGGTGGAGGAATCGAGCTACTTCTTCAGGCTGTCGGCCTATCAGGATCGGCTGCTGAAGCATTACGAGGATAATCCGGATTTCATCAGTCCGGCCGAACGCCGCAACGAGGTCATCTCCTTCGTCAAATCCGGCCTCAAGGATCTTTCCGTTTCCCGCACCACATTCGACTGGGGCATCAAGGTGCCGAACGATCCGGCCCATGTCATGTATGTCTGGGTCGATGCCCTGACCAACTACATCACGGCGACGGGTTATCTGAGCGACGAAAACGGCCCGCGGGCGAAATACTGGCCGGCCGACGTCCATATCATCGGCAAGGACATCATCCGCTTCCATGCCGTCTATTGGCCGGCCTTCCTGATGTCCGCGAAACTGCCCTTGCCGAAGCGGGTCTATGCCCACGGCTTCCTGCTCAACAAGGGCGAGAAGATGTCGAAATCGCTCGGCAACGTCGTGGATCCGGTCAATCTGGTCAATCACTTCGGCCTCGACCAGGTGCGCTATTTCTTCCTGCGGGAAGTTTCCTTCGGCCAGGACGGCAGCTATTCGGAAGAGGCGATCGGCATCCGCATCAACTCCGATCTCGCCAACGGCATCGGCAACCTCGCCAGTCGTTCGCTTTCGATGATCGTGAAGAACTGCGACGGCCGTATCCCGCAGCCGGGCGAGCTTTCCGACGAGGACCGGCAGATGCTGGCCTCCGCCGATGCGCTTGGCGCCATCTGCCGCGAGGAAATGGGCAGGCAGATGATCCACAGGGCGCTTGCGGCAATCATCGCCGTCGTTTCCGAGACGGACCGCTATTTCGCCGGCCAGGAGCCCTGGGCGCTGAAGAAGACCGATCCCGAGCGGATGGGCACCGTTCTCTATGTGACGGCGGAAGTCGTGCGCCAGATCGCCATTCTGCTGCAGCCGTTCATGCCGGAATCCTCCGAAAAGCTCCTGGATCTCGTCGCCGCACCGGCCGAGGCCCGCACGTTCGCGGCGCTCGGCGAGGCCGGCCGTCTCGTACCCGGAACGCCGCTCGAAGCGCCGAAACCGGTTTTCCCACGATATGTCGCACCCGAGGTGACGGCCTGATCCGTCTTGCCGTCGCCCGTGATGCCGCTTCAGGATCTGAATGACGTGTCCATGCTGATCGATACCCATTGCCATCTGGATTTCGCCGAGTTCGACGAGGAACGCGACCAGCTCGTCGAGCGTGCCCATGAGGCCGGCGTCAGGCAGATGGTGACGATTTCCACACGGGTAAGGAAGCTTGATGCGCTGCTGGCGATCACGCAGCGATATCCGTCGGTATTCTGTTCGGTCGGAACGCATCCGAACAATGCCGGCGAGGAGCTCGACATTCAGGCGGCGGATCTCATCCGGCTGGCCAATGGCCATGACAGGATCGTCGCCATCGGCGAAGCCGGTCTCGACTATTTCTACGACACCCAGACGCCTGCAGACCAGAAGACCGGCTTCATCCGCCATATCGAGGCGGCGCGCGAGACCGGGCTGCCGCTCGTCATCCACAGCCGCAGCGCCGACGACGACATGATCGACATCCTGACCCGCGAAAGCGGGAAGGGGGCTTTCCCCTTCATCCTGCATTGTTTCTCCGCCGGACCCGACCTCTCCCGCGTCGGCGTGGAGCTCGGCGGTTACGTCTCCTTCTCCGGTATCCTGACATTCCCGAAATCGGACGATATCCGGGCGATCGCCCGGACTGTGCCGATGGATCGGCTGCTGGTCGAAACCGATGCGCCGTTTCTGGCGCCGAAGCGCTGGCGCGGCAAGCGCAACGAGCCGTCCTATGTCGTCAACACTGCCGAGGTTCTGGCCGAGGTCCATGGCGTCGATTATGGGGAAATCGCCCGGATCACGACCGACAACGCCTTCCGCTGCTTTTCCAAGATGCCGAGGCTCTGAGGGTGTCGGGTTACAGGCGTCGCTTCACCATTCTGGGCTGTTCGTCGTCACCCGGCGTGCCGCGTCTGAACGGTGACTGGGGCGCCTGCGATCCGGCCAACCCCAAAAACCGGCGCAGCCGCGCCGCTTTCCTCGTCGAGCAGATCGCGCCGGATGGCGGCCGCACAGTGGTCGCCGTCGATACCGGTCCGGATTTCCGCGAGCAGATGATTGCCGCCCGGGTGCCGCGCATGGATGCCGTGCTCTACACTCACGCCCATGCCGACCACCTGCACGGCATCGACGATCTGCGCGGTTATTTCATCCTGCAGAAGGATCGCATCCCGATCCATGCCGATCCTTATACGATGGAGCGCATTCGCCAGGGTTTCGGCTATTGCCTGGAGACACCGCCGGGCGGAAACTATCCGCCGATCGTGCGTCCCGTGCTGATCGAAAACCTCGATGACGAGATCGTTGTGGACGGGCCGGGCGGACCGCTTCGCGTCCAGGTCCACATGCAGGCGCATGGCGATACTCATTCTCTCGGTTTCCGCTTCGGCGATGTCGCGTACTGCACCGATGTCAGCGATTTTCCCGCCGAGAGCATCGAGCGGCTTTCGGGCCTCGACATGCTGGTCATCGACGCGCTCCAGTACACGCGCCATCCGAGCCATCTGTCGCTCCAGCAGGCCTTGGACTGGATTGACCGACTATCGCCGAAACGGGCCGTCCTCACGCACATGCATATCCCGCTGGATTACCAAAGAGTGATGGACGAGACGCCGGATCATATCGAACCTGCCTATGACGGCCTGAACTTCGAAGTCGAACTGGCGTCGCTCTAGACGACTTAAGGCAAATCCCACAAGCCATTGACCCTGCCGCAATATCGTAAAGTTCCATAATCTATCTTATGCGATCTTCGTATGTAGCCGCAAAGTTAGAATGTCCTGTTTCTGCAAAGTTGGAATGTCACACTCCCCGGGTCTGAATGACGTGTGGGAGATTGCAGATGGGATTGATTGCGATGAGCGCACGCGATCTGCAGCGGATCGAGATTTTGTCGAAGGTGGTTGCCGGCCGGATGACGATGGTGTCAGCGGCACATATTCTTGACCTGAGCGAGCGCCAAGTGCGTCGGCTGCTGCAACGGATACGAACTGGCGGTGCGGCGTCGATCCGGCACAAGGCGATCGGCCAGCCGTCGAACAACCGGATCAGCGACGGTGTTCGCGATTACGCGGTGACGCTGGTTCGTGAACGTTATGCGGACTTCGGGCCGACGCTGGCGATGGAGAAGCTGGCCGAGCGTGATGGTTTGCATGTGTCGCGCGAGACGGTGCGCAGCTGGATGGTTGAAGCCGGCCTCTGGCTGTCGCGTAAGCAGCGGCGGACGTTTCATCAGCCGCGGCTGCGGCGCGAAGCCTATGGCGAACTGGTGCAGATCGATGGGTCGGAGCATCGCTGGTTCGAGGATCGCGGACCGCCATGCTCGCTGTTGGTGTTTGTTGATGATGCGACCGGCAGGCTGATGCAGCTGCGCTTCGTGCGATCGGAAAGCGCCTTCACCTATTTCGAGGCGTTGGAGCTCTATCTCAAGCACCATGGTGCGCCGATCGCCTTTTACTCGGACAAGCATTCGGTTTTTCGGGTGGCGAAGAAGGATGCCAAGGGTGGTCAGGGCATGACCCAGTTCGGGCGCGCGCTATCCGAGCTAAACATCGAGATTCTTTGCGCAAATTCGAGCCAAGCCAAGGGCCGTGTGGAGCGGATGAACCGGACGCTGCAGGATCGTTTGGTCAAGGAGCTGCGGCTTTCCGGCATCGACAGCATGGAGGCTGGCAATGCGTTCTTGCCGGGCTTCATGGAGGATTACAATAGGCGGTTTGCGGTTACCCCTGCCCGGTCCGATGATCTGCACCGGCCGATCAATCTGGCGCCGGACCGATTGG
>JBQGDG010000241.1:0-2729 GCA_052038935.1 Neorhizobium sp.
GGCCGCCTCGACGATCCTGATCATCGCTTCGCCGGCACGCACCGGATCGCCGGGCTGCTGGCCGCTGATCTCGGCGGTCGAGGCCAGGCGCCTGCCGGCGGTGTCCTGATATTCGGCGATCCCGACGGGCGTCTGCTTCAACGAGCGGCCGGCCCAGTCGGTCCGGAAAGGGCCGGGCGCGACGCAGGTGACCCTGATGCCGATCGGCGCGCCTTCGGCGGCAAGCGCATCGGAGAAACCCTCGACCGCATGCTTTGTCGCCGCGTAATATCCGGACCCGGGAAAGCCGATGAAACCGGCCTGCGAGGTGATGTTGAGGATATGCCCCCTGCGACGGGCGCGCATGCCCGGCAGGACGGCGCGCGTCATGGCGAAGAGGCCGAAGACGTTGGCATCGAACATGGCGCGGATCTCGTCCTCCTCGCCTTCCTCGATCGAGGCCTGGTAACCGTAGCCGGCATTGTTGACGAGGACATCGATGCGCCCGAACCTTTCTTCGGCCGCCTTCACGGCCGCCGCCACCTGGCCGGCGTCGGTCACGTCGAGATCGACGGCCAGGGCGTTGTCATGGCCTTCGACGAGATCGGCGAGCCGGTTCCTGTCGCGCGCGGTGACCACCGTCGGCCAGCCTCGGGCGAGGGTCAGCTTGGCGAGTTCGCGGCCGAAGCCGGTCGAGCAGCCGGTAATGAACCAGACGGGGGAGGAAATGTCGGCCATGGGAAATCTCCGTGGAAAGCCGGATGATGAACAGGGGGCTGGAGAATGGGATGCATGCCTGACATAGGAAAAGCAAAGAGGACGGCAAGGCCTCGCCCTGCCGTCCTCTCGCATATTGGATCAGGAAGACCCGATCAGTCGCTGACGCGTTCGACGATCGCGCCGCACCGGGTGAGCTTTTCCTCCAGCCGCTCGAAGCCGCGATCGAGGTGATAGACGCGGCTCACCATGGTTTCGCCCTCTGCGGCGAGGCCGGCGATGACGAGCGAGACCGAGGCGCGCAGATCGGTCGCCATGACCGGAGCGCCCTTGAGCCGCGAAACGCCCTCGATACGGGCCATCTGGCCGGAAAGCGAAATCCGGGCGCCAAGGCGGGCGAGCTCCTGCACATGCATGAAGCGGTTCTCGAAGATCGTTTCGGTGACATGCGAGACACCGGAGGACCGCGTCATCAGCGCCATGAACTGCGCCTGGAGGTCCGTCGGGAAACCCGGGAAAGGTTCGGTGACGATATCGACCGGCTGGATGCCGTTGCCGTTGCGAACGACACGCAGGCCGCTGTCGGTCTCGGTGATCTCGGCGCCGGCGAGCCGCAGCGTGTCGAGCGCGTTGTCGAGAAGCGAGGCGCGGGTGCCCGACAGGGTGACGTCGCCGCCGGCCATGGCGACGGCCATGGCATAGGTGCCGGTCTCGATGCGGTCCGGCAGGACGCGGTGGCGGGCGCCATGCAGCGAGGCGACGCCCTCGATGGTGATGGTCCGCGTGCCGGCGCCGGTGATCTTGGCGCCCATGGCGATCAGGCATTCGGCGAGATCGACGATTTCGGGCTCGCGGGCCGCGTTGTCGATGACGGTGGTGCCCTTGGCGAGCGTCGCCGCCATCAGCAGAACATGGGTGGCGCCGACCGACACCTTGGGGAAGGTATATTGTGCGCCGACGAGGCCGCCCTTGGGAGCGGACACATTGACGTAGCCGCCGTCGATCTCGATCTCGGCGCCGAGCGCGGCGAGGCTTTCGAGGAAGAGGTCGACCGGACGCGTGCCGATGGCGCAGCCGCCCGGCAGCGAAACGCGGGCCTTGCCCTCGCGCGCCAGAAGCGGGCCGATGACCCAGAACGAAGCGCGCATCTTCGAGACCAGCTCGTAGGGCGCCGTCGTATCGACGATCGTGCGGCAGGTGAAGTGGATCGTGCGGGCGTAGCTCTCGGTCTGGCTTTCGCGGCGGCCGTTGACGGAGATGTCGACGCCGTGGTTGCCGAGAATGCGCAGAAGCTGCTCCACGTCAGCCAGATGCGGCACGTTTTCCAACGTCAGCGTGTCGCTCGTCAGCAGCGAGGCGATCATCAGCGGCAGCGCGGCATTCTTGGCACCGGAAATCGGAATGGTGCCGTTCAGCTCGTTGCCGCCGGAAATACGGATGCGATCCATGGTTGAAAAACTTTCCCTCTCAAGCGCGGAAGGCTGCGTGCTTAGACGAAAACCCTCCGGGCTTCAATATTGTGAAACGTCGTGAAATCCCGATGAGCGGCATCAGTCAGGATGATTCGTCCGATTTTGCGGCAGACGTCGCCGCGGCCGGCAGGCCCTGCGTCTCGTCCGCGTCGCCGGCACGCCGCGCCCGGGCCTGGCCCTTGCGGCGCATCAGGTTCTCGCGAAGCTTGGCTGCCGCCTTCGCCCTCCGCTCCGCCTCGCGGGCAGCCTGCGCCGCACGCGCCCGTTCGCCACGGCTCTCGCCGCGCTCCTGGCGTATCTCGTTCTCGGTATCGTCTTTTTCGGCCATCGCCCTCAATACCCAAAAACCCCTGCAAACGAAAGCGCAGCCGCGGTTTTCCCCATGACGAGCGAAATAACTTGGAAATTGCGGCTTGCGCTCGTCATGAACCTATGGCAATAGGCCGCTCACCAACGACGCGGCAACGCCCGCGCCGCCTGAAAGCTGCTATAGCTCAGGGGTAGAGCACTCCCTTGGTAAGGGAGAGGCCGAGAGTTCAAATCTCTCTAGCAGCACCATTT
>JBQGDG010000242.1:0-11078 GCA_052038935.1 Neorhizobium sp.
CCTGACACGCCCCCCCGCAAATACCTTCCGCTCCGCCACCGGACACTCCTGTCAAAAGCTTTTACAC
This sequence comes from Neorhizobium sp., assembly GCA_052038935.1. GTDB lineage: Bacteria > Pseudomonadota > Alphaproteobacteria > Rhizobiales > Rhizobiaceae > Neorhizobium. The sequence continues at coordinate 68 of JBQGDG010000242.1, forward strand.
CGCATCTTATTTACAATTTTTACAAATTCACTGCGCGCATTGTGAAAGGCATTACATCGTAACCCGTTTATTCCGAGCGGATTATAGATCATAAGGCACCGATGCTGTAAATAATTCACAGAGCAATGAAACTGCATTGCGAAGTTGTCGTCACATGGGAGAGAGATAGATGACAGATTTTTACAAGCTCGTAGCCAGCGCTCCGAAGGGTCGTTTCGACGGCATCGACCGCCCTTATTCGACGGCGGACGTGGAGCGCTTGCGGGGTTCGATCCGGATTTCCCATTCGATCGCCGAAGCGGGCGCAAATCGTCTCTGGTCACTGCTGAGGAACGAGGACTTCGTCAACGCGCTCGGCGCCATGACCGGCAATCAGGCCATGCAACAGGTTCGGGCTGGCCTGAAGGCGATCTATCTTTCCGGCTGGCAGGTCGCGGCGGATTCGAACACGGCGTCGTCGATGTATCCCGACCAGTCGCTTTATCCGGCAAACGCGGCACCGGAGCTTGCGCGCCGTATCAACCGCACGCTGCAGCGCGCCGACCAGATCGAGACGGCGGAGGGCAAGGGCCTGTCCGTGGAGACCTGGTTCGCCCCCATCGTCGCGGACGCGGAAGCCGGCTTCGGCGGGCCGCTCAATGCCTTCGAGATCATGAAGGCGTTCATCGAGGCGGGTGCAGCCGGGGTGCATTTCGAGGACCAGCTGGCATCGGAGAAGAAATGCGGCCATCTGGGCGGCAAGGTTCTGATACCGACGGCGGCCCATATCCGCAACCTGACGGCCGCCCGCCTCGCCGCCGACGTCATGGGCGTTCCGACTCTGGTCATCGCCCGCACCGATGCGGAAGCCGCTAAGCTTCTTACATCCGACATCGACGAGCGCGACCAGCCCTTCGTCGATTACGATGCCGGTCGCACAGTCGAAGGTTTCTACCATGTCCGCAGCGGGCTCGAACCCTGCATCGCCCGCGCCGTCGCCTATGCGCCCTATTGCGACCTGATCTGGTGCGAGACGTCGAAACCGGATCTCGAGCAGGCGCGCCGGTTCGCGGAGGGTGTACACAAGGTGCATCCGGACAAGATGCTTGCCTATAACTGCTCGCCGTCTTTCAACTGGAAGAAGAACCTCGACGACGCGACCATCGCCATGTTCCAGCGGGAACTCGGCGCGATGGGCTACAAGTTCCAGTTCATCACGCTCGCCGGTTTCCATCAGCTGAACTTCGGCATGTTCGAACTGGCGCGCGGCTACAGGGACCGGCAGATGGCGGCCTATTCGGAGCTGCAGGAAGCGGAATTCGCAGCCGAGGTAAGCGGTTATACCGCGACCAAACACCAGCGGGAGGTCGGCACCGGCTATTTCGATGCGGTCTCGATGGCGATCACCGGCGGCCTGTCATCGACGACGGCGATGGGCGGATCCACCGAGCATGCGCAGTTCAGGCCCGCGGCGGAGTAGGCCTTCGATCGCTGGCCCTCTCCCCGCAAGCGGCGAGCAGGCAGACCACCGAAACCCCAAGAAAGGAGACCGGAAATGACGATCCAGACACCCATACAGACCCATGTCAAGGAACGCGCTGAAGAACAGGCAAGCGCCATGACGGCGGATCAGCAGGCGGCGATCCGCACCCTGGCGAACGATCTGCACAGGCTCAACCACGCCGTGATGAAAGCCGTCGAGGCGGGCGTTTCAGTCGAGCTCATCCGCTCGGCCCGCCATCACGGCGGCGACGGACACTGGGGCGACCTCATGGTTCCGGTCGTCATGACGAACCGGCTTCAGTGAAATCCGCCCCGGTCGCGGCGTAGCCCCAGGGCGGCCGCGCACGACAGTTGCCGGGTCCATCGGCAACGGCCCGACCCGCAAGGCGGACGCGAAGCGCGCCGCCGCATCGGTCGAGCCGCATGACAGGCTCCTACCTCGCAAAGAAAAAGGGCGGTTCCGACCGCCCTTTTTCACGTCTCCTTTGGTCGGCGATGCGCGAGCCATCAGGCTGCCCGGCCGAACCGCCCCGCTCCGGCCATTCCGGTATCGATCCGGAACTGCTGCAGCAGGCCGAACAGGGCATCGGTCTCGCTGGCAAGCCGGCGACTCGCTTCGCTGGTCTCGCTCACCATCGCGCCGTTCTGCTGGGTCATCTGGTCCATCTGGTTGACCGAGGCGTTGATGTTCTGCAGCGCCGCGGACTGGTCCCGGCTCGCCGTCGCGATCGTCTCGACATGCTGGCTGATGCCGGTGATTTCCTCGCTGATGGCGGCCAGAACCTCGCCGGCTCGCTGTACCAGCGTCGCGCCCGACCCCACTTCGCGGGTCGATTGGTTGATCAGTTCCTTGATCTGCTTGGCGGCGCCGGCGGAACGCTGGGCGAGTTCGCGCACCTCCTGGGCGACGACGGCAAAGCCCTTGCCCGCCTCGCCGGCTCGGGCGGCCTCGACGCCGGCATTCAGCGCCAGAAGATTGGTCTGGAAGGCGATATCGTCGATTACCTCGATGATCAGCTCGATCTTTTTCGACGCCTCCTCGATACGGCCCATCGCCTCGACGGCATTCCTGACGACCACGCCGGAACTGTCGGCGCTGTTCTTCGTCAGCGAAACGGCCTCGTTCGCCTCCCGGGCGCGATCAGCGGAGGAGCGGACGGTGGTGGTGATCTCGTCGACCGCGGCGGCCGTCTCTTCGAGCGAGGCAGCCTGGCTCTCCGTACGGCGCGACAGTTCCGCCGAGGAACGGCTGAGATCGGCGCTGTTCTTCTGGATTGCCATCGTGCTCTGCCGGATGTGGGACAGCGTATCGCGCAGCCGCAGGATCGAGCCGTTGAAATCGCTGCGCAGCGCCTCCAGCCTGCCGGCCAAAGGCTGATCGATGGTGACGGAAAGATCACCCTGGGAGAGCCTTGCAAGCGCAGTGCCGAGCTGCGTCACGGCGAAATCGATCTGGGCATCGGTCTGGCGCTTGTCGGCATCGTTGCGTTCGCGCTCCATCTCCGCTTCGGCGCGCTCTCTGGCGCTGCGATCCTCGACGCGCCGTTTTTCGAGCGCGTTGTCGCGGAAGACCTGCAGGGCCCGGGCGATATTGCCGAACTCGTCGGGACGTCCGAGATAGGGGATGGCCGCATCGTTGTCGCCGCCGGAAATCGCCCGCACCGTGCCGGTGAGCACTCCGATCGGCCGGACCATGGCGCGAATTACGAAGAAGCTGACGACGGCGATGACAAGAAGCGCGACGAGCGACGTAAGCGCGATGGCCAGGCCCGCCGAAGCGATGTGGGCGAAATAGACCTCCATCGGGATGCCGATGAACAGGACGCCGTTCACCGTGCCTGCCGCATCGGTGATCGGGAAGTAACCGGTCATGAAATCGCGGCCGAACAGGACTGCAGGGCCGAAATAGGGCTGGCCGCCGGCGAGGACGGCTTGTGCGGGATGACCGGCCGCGAGCTTGGTGCCGAGGGCGCGTTCGCCCTTCTCGTTCTTCACGTTGGTCGATATGCGGACGTAATCGCCGGCCTGCTTTTCGAAAAGGGTGGCAACGCCGCCGATGGCGGCTGCGGTACGGTCGACGAGATCATGATCCTTCGGCGCTCCCTCGCCGCTGACGACCCGGTCCAGCGCGCCGTTGCGGAGGTCTGCCCGGGCACCATCGAGCGACGTCTCGTAGAGAAGGCCCATCGTCCTGATCGCATTACGCGAATCTGCGAGGGCCGTGTCCATGATGTCCTTGCGGAAGTAGCTGTATGCCAGTCCGGCAACCGCGGAGACCGCGACCGTGATCAGAAACAGGCAGAGGAAAACGATCCTGACGACGACAGAAGAGGGAATAATCTTCTTCATGGAGCAACCTTACGAGAATAGTGAACTCCCGCATGATCCGCCAAGGGAATGAAAATTTGCTGAATTTGATTAAAGATAAAAGTAATGCACCTCGGGAGGCCTCATCTTACGATGTAAGCCATGTCCGATGGCCAATAGACCGGCGTACCGCCTAAAGCAGAACCGGTACGGCCAGAAGTGCCGCGGTGGCACCGACGGCAAGCATCATTACGAGAAACCGGTAAAGGGTGGCGCGATCATCCGCCTTGGCAATGGCGATGGCACGGGCACGACGAGCATTCGGCATCAGGTTCGAACTCCGAGACAATTGCAGGAACCGGACTTTACCGGCCCATACAGCCTATGAACACGAAAATTGGCTGGCAATAAGGCAGCATCCTCCAGCCCTATTAACAAGTGCTGAATCGCGTCCCGCTAGAGAGAATCGCCGCAGACATAACCGGACGACCAGGCCCACTGGAAATTGTAACCGCCGAGCCAGCCCGTCACATCGACGCATTCGCCGATGAAATGAAGGCCGGGAACCGCCTTCGCCGCCATCGTCTTTGAATCGAGTTCGGCGGTATCGATTCCGCCGAGCGTCACCTCGGCGGTCCTGTAGCCTTCCGAGCCGGCCGGATTTATCCGCCAGTCGCGAATGCCGGACACCAATCCGTCGATCAGCCTGTCCGAACAGTCCGCAAGCTTCGTGGCGGGCGGACAGGTTTCGACAAAGAATTGCGCCAGCCGCTTCGGCAGGATTTCGGCGAGTGCCGTATGCAGCGTCTGCCGGCCATTGACCTTTCGCGCGGTCTTCAGCAGATCGGCGATCTGCCGGTCCGGCTCGAGCGTCAGGACGATCTCGTCGCCTTCGCGCCAGTAGGACGAAATCTGCAGGATCGCCGGGCCGCTCAGTCCGCGATGGGTGAAGAGCAGCGCCTCGCGGAACGTCGTCTTTCCGTGACGGATCTCGGCCGGTACGGCGATGCCCGACAACGGAGAAATCCTCTCCAGGAGGTTCTGGTCGAGCGTCAGCGGCACAAGGCCGGGACGGGTCTCGACGAGCTTCAGCCCGAACTGCCGGGCGATATCGTAGGCGAGCCCGGTCGCGCCCATCTTGGGGATAGACTTGCCGCCGGTCGCGACGACGAGCGACGCGGCCTCGATCACGTCGCTTCGGGAGGTGGAGAGGCGAAAGCCGCAGCCGGATTTCTCGACGCCCTCCACGCCCGTCTGCAGTTCCAGCACCACGCCGGCCGCATCCATCTCGGCCAGGAGCATGCGGATGATGTCCCTGGCGCTGTCGTCACAGAAGAGCTGACCCAGGGTCTTCTCGTGCCAGGCAATGCCATGTCGGCCGACGAGATCGATGAAATCCTGCGCGGAATAACGCGCCAGCGCCGATTTGACGAAATGCGGGTTGGAGGACAGATAGTTCTTCGCCGCTGCGTTGATGTTGGTGAAGTTGCAGCGGCCGCCACCGGAAATGCGGATCTTTTCGCCGGGCGCCCTGGCGTGGTCGAGGACGAGCACCGAACGGCCGCGCTGCCCGGCCCGGATGGCGCACAACATGCCGGCGGCTCCCGCGCCCAGGATGACCACATCGAATTTCCGCGCCAAGCTTCGCTCCTCAGGTTGCCCCTGTCGCTCTTCGCCATACTTGTTCCAAAGTCAATGTCTCCCCTCTCGCCAATCGCCAATCCGTGGTTATGATGGCAAGTCCGATCAACCTCACCCCGGTGTGTCATGCCGCCCAAAAAATCCGCTCCCAAACTCGCTGCCGGCACGGTGGCGAAAGCTGCCGCCAAACAGCCGACGCTCACTTCGCTGCGAGGCGTTGCGGACTGGCAGGAAGCGGCGGCCTGGCTGCGCGCCCGCGGGATCGAGGATATCGAATGCATCACGCCCGACCTTGCAGGTGTTCCGCGCGGCAAGATGATGCCGTCGTCGAAATTCACCTCCAACACGTCGCTGGCGCTGCCTTCCGCGCTCTACCGGCACACGATTTCCGGCGAGTATCCGGAGGAGACCGCAAGCTTCCGATACGAGCCGCGCGACAGCGACCTGAAGCTGGTGCCGGACCTTTCGACCCTCTCGGTGGTGCCGTGGGAAACGGATCCGACGGCTCAGGTGATCTGCGACATCGTCAACACGGAAGGCAATGCGGTGGCCTACACGCCGCGCAACGTGCTGCGCAACGTCGTGAACCTCTACAACGCACGCGGCTGGAAACCGGTCGTGGCACCGGAAATCGAGTTCTATCTCGTCGCCAAGAACGACGATCCGGACTATCCGCTGCACCCGCCGAAAGGCCGGTCGGGCCGCTCCATTCTCGGCGGCCAGGGCTATTCGATCGCAGGGATCAACGAGTTCGACGAACTGATCGACGACATCTACCATTTCTCCGAAAAGCAGGGACTGGAGATCGACACGCTGATCCATGAGGAAGGACCGGCACAGCTCGAGATCAACCTGCGCCACGGCGACCCGATTGAACTTGCCGACCAGGTCTTCATGTTCAAGCGCACCATCCGCGAGGCCGCGCTGAAGCACGGCATCTATGCGACCTTCATGGCCAAGCCGATGCAGGGCCAGGCCGGATCGGCGATGCATATCCACCAGTCCGTCGTCGATATCGAGAGCGGCGCCAACATTTTCTCCAACGCGGACGGTTCGGCCTCGAAGGAATTCTTCCAGTTCATCGGCGGAATGCAGACCTATATCCCGAAGGCGCTGGCGATGATGGCGCCCTATGTGAATTCCTATCGCCGGCTGACGCCTGACATGGCGGCGCCGGTCAACAGCGCCTGGGGTTACGACAACCGTACGACGGCCTTCCGCGTGCCGGTTTCCGACCCGGTCGCACGGCGTGTGGAAAACCGCCTGCCGAGTTCGGACGCCAATCCCTATCTGGCACTCGCGGCCTCGCTCGGCTGCGGCCTGCTCGGCATCATGAACCAGTGCGAACCGACGCCACCCACCGACGAATCGGCCAACGAGGGTGCGATCGACCTGCCGCGCGACCTGCTGAAGGCCGTCTCGATGCTCGAGGAAGAACCGGCACTCGCCGAGGTCTTCAGCGCCGAGTTCATCGGCATCTATGCCGGCGTCAAGCGCGGCGAATTCGAGACGTTCATGCAGGTGATCAGCCCGTGGGAGCGTGAATTCCTGCTGCTCAACGTCTAGGAAGGGCCGGCATGGACACGTGGCAGAGCCCTATCGCGCCGGGGCTTTCCTGGTATCAGGATACGATCGGCGAACGGCCCTCCTATCCGCAGCTCGACGGATCGAGGACGGTCGATGTCGTCATCGTCGGCGGGGGCTTTACCGGCCTCCAGGCCGCCTACAATCTGGCCAGATCCGGCGTTTCGGTGGTGCTGATCGAAGCGCATCGCCTCGGCGACGGCGCTTCGGGCCGCAATGGCGGGCAACTGGGAACGGGGCAGCGCTGGTGGCCGGAGGATTACGAGAAGGAGCTCGGCTACCAGCGTTCCAAACTCCTGTTCGACATGGCAGAAAGCGCCAAGCGCCATCTCATGGATTTTGCCAGTATGCATGGCATAGACATGGATTACATGCCGGGCCACTTGAACGTGTCGCACAAGCGGGGACATGAGCGCGAATACAGGGAAAACGCCGAGATCGCGGCGGAACGCTACGACTATCCGCACATGTCGTTCATGGACGCGGCCGAAACGGCCGAGAGGGTCGGCACGAAGGACTATTTCTGCGGCGTGCGGGATGTCGGAACCGGCCATATCCATCCGCTCAAGCTGCTCGTCGGGCTGGCGCGGGTGGCGAGCGCTGCCGGAGCTTCCATCCATGAGAACACGAAGGCGACAGCGTTGCGCCGTGCCGGCGGCAGGCTGGCGGTCGAGACAGCGAAGGGCACGCTTTCGGCAGATCGCGTGCTGATCGCGACCAATGCCTATATCGGCGAACTCGAGCCGACGACGGCGGCGCATATCATGCCGATCGGCTCGTTCATTGCCGCCACCGAACCGCTCGACGACTTCCCCCAGGTCATTCCCGGTGGTGAATCCGTCTGCGATTCGCGGTTCGTGGTGCGCTATTTCCGCAAGTCGAAGGACAACCGGCTGCTGTTCGGCGGCCGGGAGGTCTACAGTTCGAGCGATCCGCACGACACTGCCGAAGCGATTCGGCGGCAGATCGTCACCACCTATCCGGCACTGGCGAAGATCCGCGTCACCCATGCATGGGGCGGCAATGTGGGAATCACCCTGCCGCGAAGGCCTTTCGTGCGCGAAGTCATGCCCGGGGTCACCTCGATCGGCGGATATTCCGGCCATGGCGTCATGCTGTCAAATTACTGCGGCAAGCTTTATGCTGAAATGGTCGCCGGAAGGGCGAGCGACCTCGACGCGCTCGCCGACCTCAACATATCGGCCTTTCCTGGAGGGCGTCACATGCGCAAGCCACTGCTTTTCCTCGCCCTGACGTGGTTCGCCCTGAGGGACCGGATCTGACCGCCGCCCTATTATCGGGCTGGTATTTTTAAATCGATTAGAATATGAAGCACCCAACCACCCAAGATGAAAGTTGAGCGATGAGCAGCCAGATCATTCCAGTGGAACCATTCGATTGCGTCGTTTTCGGCGGCACAGGCGACCTTGCGGAGCGCAAGCTGCTCCCGGCACTCTACCACCGCCAGATCGAAGGTCACTTCACTGAGCCGACGCGCATCATCGGTGCATCGCGCAGCGCGCTTTCCCACGAAGAGTACCGCAAATTCGCCGAGGACGCCCTAAAGGAGCATCTCAAGAAGGGCGAATACGACGAGGCTCAGGTCAAGACGTTCTGCGAACGCATCTATTACGTGCCCGTCGACGCCAAGTCCGACCAGGGCTGGGACGGGCTGAAGAAGCTGCTCGACGACGGCAAGGATCGCGTAAGGGTGTTCTATCTCGCCGTTGCGCCCGGCATCTTCGGCGCGATCTCGGAGAAGATCCGCGATCACAAGCTGATCACCAAATCGACCCGTATCGTCGTCGAGAAGCCGATCGGCCGCGATCTCGCCTCCGCGCTCGAACTCAACAACACGATCGGCAAGGTGTTCTCGGAAGAGCAGATCTTCCGCATCGACCACTATCTCGGCAAGGAGACCGTGCAGAACCTGATGGCTCTGCGCTTTGCCAACGCGCTCTATGAGCCGCTGTGGAACGCCCAGCATATCGACCACGTGCAGATCACGGTGGCGGAAGCGGTCGGCCTCGAAGGCCGTGCCGGCTATTATGATACGGCCGGCGCGCTGCGCGACATGGTGCAGAACCACATCCTCCAGCTCCTCTGCCTCGTGGCGATGGAAACGCCGTCCTCGATGGATTCCGAAGCGGTGCGCGACGAAAAACTCAAGGTTCTTCGCGCGCTGAAGCCGATCACCGAAGCCAATGTCGAGCAGATGACGGTACGCGGCCAGTATCGCGCCGGCGCCTCCGCCGGTGGTCCGGTCAAGGGCTATCTCGACGAACTCGAGGGGGGCGTCTCGAACACGGAGACCTTCGTCGCCATCAAGGCGGAGATCGGCAACTGGCGCTGGGCGGGCGTGCCCTTCTACATTCGCACCGGCAAGCGCCTCGCCAACCGCGTTTCGGAAATCGTCATCACCTTCAAGCCGATCCCGCACAACATCTTCGATGCCAGCGCCGGACGCATCAACCAGAACCAGCTGATTATCCGCCTGCAGCCGGACGAAGGCGTCAAGCAGTCGCTGATGATCAAGGACCCGGGCCCGGGTGGCATGCGCCTGCGAGAGGTGTCGCTCGACATGAGCTTCGCCGAAGCCTTCCACGTGCGTAACCCGGATGCCTACGAACGGCTGCTGATGGATACGATCCGCTCCAACCAGACGCTGTTCATGCGCCGCGACGAAGTGGAAGCCGCATGGCGGTGGGTCGATCCGATCCTGAAGGGCTGGGAAGCGGCCGGCCAGCAGGTGCAGGGTTACACGGCAGGCACATGGGGTCCGAGCCAGGCGATCGCCCTGATCGAGCGCGACGGCCGCACCTGGCACGAGGGCTGAGACGACCATGGCTTCGACCCTGCATGAATTCGAAAATGGCGCCGAGCTGGCCTCGGCGCTGGCCGACGATGTCGCAAACCGTCTGGCCGCCGCGATCTACGCGCGCGATTCCGCTTCGATCGCGGTATCGGGCGGTTCGACGCCGAAGCGCTTCTTCGAGGAGCTTTCGACCCGTGAACTGGCATGGGACAAGGTGAAGGTGACGCTGGTCGACGAGCGTTTCGTACCGGCGGATAACCCGCGCTCCAACCATCTTCTCGTCGCCACGCATCTGCTGAAAAACAACGCTGCCGCCGCCACCTTCGTACCGCTCTACTACGACGTCGGTTCGATCGAGGAGTCGGCGGCGAAGGCGACGGAAAAGACCGCGAGCCTCGACAAGCCGTTCGACGTCGCCATTCTCGGCATGGGGGGAGACGGGCACACCGCCTCCTTCTTCCCGCATGGCGACAATCTCGAGCGGGCGCTCGACGCGAGCGGTCTCTGCGGCGTCATCACGATGACGGCGGCGGGCGCCGGCGAGGAGCGGCTGACCTTCACCTTCTCCAGCCTGTCGGACGCGAAATATCTCGTCCTTCATATCGAGGGCCAGGAAAAGAAGGACGTTCTGGCCAAGGCCGAAGCCGGATCCGACGAAACGGAAATGCCGGTGCGGGCGGTGCTCAACAGGGCCGCTTCGCCGCTGGAAATCTACTGGGCGCCCTGAGGCGGCCGATGGCCGGCGCCGCCGGCCATCAAATGAAGCATGATCCCGGTCGATCGCCCCGCGTGCACCGGGATCGATGAGAGAGGACATGTCATGACGAGCAATTCCGCTATCCAGGCGATCACCTCGAGGATCGTCGAACGCTCCAAGCCGCATCGGGAAGCCTATCTCGACCGGGTGCGGCGCGCGTCCAGCAAGGGCGCACACCGGGCAGTGTTGTCCTGCGGCAACCTCGCCCACGGCTTTGCCGTCTGTTCCCCCGCCGAGAAGGACGCGCTGGCGGAAGCGGTCGTTCCCAATCTCGGCATCATCACCGCCTATAACGACATGCTCTCGGCGCATCAGCCCTACGAGACTTTTCCGCCGATCATCCGCGAGGCGGCGCGCGAGGCCGGCGGCATCGCCCAGGTGGCCGGAGCCGTGCCGGCCATGTGCGACGGCGTCACCCAGGGCCA
>JBQGDG010000243.1:0-21826 GCA_052038935.1 Neorhizobium sp.
GCCGGCGCCCGCCGAATCCGGCCGCAGCGCCCATTGAGTGAACATCACCGGATAGGCCGCTTCCAGAATTTCGACCGGTGGAATCGTCGCCGTCGAAATCGGGTTGTTGGCGTGGTTCAAGCCATCGGACACCGGATTGCCGCCGAGACCGCCGCCGAAGAAGGAGAACATCACCCAGCGCGATCCGTTCTGCCGATGGCCGGCAACCGAGAGCGCGTTGATCGTACCAAAGGGCGCTGCCGTCGCGCGGTCAGGATCGGCCTGAGCGATCGCGCCGAGCACGACGCCGATGAGGCGCAGGATGGTTTCGGTATAGCCGGCAACCGGCTTCGGCGCGTTGGCACCGAGCAGCGAGTTGTCGACGATGTTGAACGAGATCGGCCGCAGGCAGCCAGCATTGGCCGGAACTTCGGTAAAGATGTGCTTCAGCGCCACATAGCAGGCGGCAATCGTCGTCGACCGCGAGATGTTGATCGGACCCTGGGCGGCCTGGGTGGAGCGGGAAAAGTCGAGCTCCATCGTGTCGCCGGAGATCGTCAGGTCGAGCGCGACCGTCAGCATCTCGTCTGTGATGCCGTCATTGTCGAGCACGTCCTCGAAACTGTAGGTCCCGTCCGGCATCGACGAGATGGCCGAGCGCATCAGCGCTTCGGCACGATTGGAGAAGGCGTCAAAGGAGGCTTCGATCGTCTCCGCGCCATATTCTTCCAGCAGCGCGCCGAGCCGCTTTTCGCCGAGATCGAGCGCATTGAGCTGGCCGTTCAGATCGCCCCAGTTCGACATCGGCACGCGCGAATTGGCCGAGATGATCTCGATGATGTCGTTGTTCATCTGCCCTTCGGAGATGAGCTTGACGACCGGAATGCGCACGCCTTCCTGAAAGCTTTCGACCGCTTTCGGATTGTAGCTGCCGGCGACATTGCCGCCGATATCGAGCCAGTGGCCGACCGAGGCCATCCAGCAGAACAGCCTGCCGTCACGGAAGATCGGCCGCACGAGGCGGAAGTCGTTGAGATGCGTGCCACCCTCGTAAGGGTCGTTGAAGATGAAGGTATCCTTCTCCTTCAACCCGCCTTCCCGCGCCACCTTGGCGATGACTGCGCGAACGGCGAATGCCATGGCGCCGACAAAGATCGGCAGGCCGGACGTGCCCTGCACCAGCGTGTCGCCGGTCTCGGCATGATAGATGCCGTGGCAGGCATCCTTGGCCTCGGCGATCGTCGGGTTGAAGGCGGAGCGGTAGAGCGTCGCGTCCATCTCGTCGGCGATCTGTTCGAGCCGTCCCTTGAGGATGGCAAGCGTTACGGGATCAAGCGAACTCATGCCGCATCCTCATCTCTGTCCTTCGCATCGGTCTTGTCTTCGTAGGTTGCGCCGAGTTCGAGCATCTGGGGCGTACCGATGAGCTCGTTGAGCCCGTTGAAATCGAACATGCGATTGCCGAAAGGAGCATTCGACCCGTTCTCGGCAAGCGACCGGTAGTATTCGGTGGCCGTACGAGCCATGGCACGCACGATGCCGCCCGGGAAAATGACGAGCTGGAAGCCGAGTTCGCCGAGCTTCGCCGCATTGTGGATCGGCGTCGTCCCACCTTCGACCATATTGGCGACGAGCGGCTTGACGCCCTTCAAGGCGTCGGCGATCGATCCCAGCTGATCACCGCTCTTGGGCGCCTCGACGAACAGGATGTCGGCCCCTGCTTCCGCATAGAGATGGGCACGTTCCAGCGCTCTTTCGATGCCTTCCATCTGCAATGCATCGGTACGCGCGATGATCAGCGTGTTTTCATTGGCGCGCGCATCGACCGCAGCCCGGATCTTGCCGACCATTTCGCCCGCCGAGATGACCGATTTGTCGTTCAGATGGCCGCAGCGTTTCGGCGTGGTCTGGTCTTCCAGCTGAATTCCCTGGGCGCCCATGCGCTCGAACAGTCTCACCGTCCGCTGAACGTTGAGGGCGTTGCCGTATCCGGTATCGGCATCGACGATGATCGGCGTCGAGATGCGGTCACAGATCATCGCGATACGATCGGCCACCTCGGCCATCGAGACGAGACCGATGTCCGGCCGCCCCAGATGGGTGTAGGCGATCGCGGCGCCGCTGAGATAAAGCGCCTTGAACCCGGCCGCTTCCGCTATCGATGCCGTCAGAGCGTCGAAAATGCCGGGTGCGACGACGTGGCTCCCGCTATCAATCAGGCTGCGCAGGCTCATTTCATTCTTCCTTGTTGTTTCTCGTCCGGCCTCTTCGGGCCGTGATACCTGACTTCGGATCGAGATGCCGCAGCCCGGATCGTATCTTCACCATCTCGGTCGACGGCTCCGGCAGGTGCGTATGGTGGCCGGTCGAGGCAGACCGCGTATCGCCAGCGCTTCGCAAATCGCATCGTGCCGAAACGGGAAACCGTCTCCGGCTGTTCGGCGAAATGATTGCCGGCCACAAAACTCTCTCCCAATCTATCTTATTTTTAATACAGGTTTTGTATAAGAGAGCGCACAGGTTGCGTCAATGTCGAGGCCCGCCAGCGATGCGTCGGGAAACGACCGGGCCACCCTACTCGCCCTCCCGGACATCATGCATATTTCGCTGCTCACGACGATCGACAACCAGATGCATTATTTCGGGGCGCGCGTAGTGCCCCGCGGTATCGGCAAGCACCTTCGAGCGCAGAATCATGTCGAGATCCACATCCGCGGTCAGGAGCACCTCCTCCTCACCGACATGCGGTCCGGCGAGCATCATGCCGTTCGGTCCGTAGATCGCCGAGGATCCACCGCCAGCCTGCAGGACATGCTGAGGCCCGAGCAGCTTTTCCATCGTCTCGATATAGGCGGGGGTGACTGGATTCTGGGCGACGACGACAAAACACTGGCCGGTGATGGCATGTGACCGCATCAGCGCATCCACCGTCATGTCATAGGTCGAACCACGCCCGGAAAGGCTGGCAAAAGTCGGCCAGCTCGCGCAATGGATCTGCATACGCTGATCGATCAGGGCCTGCCGCGCAAGGTTCAGCATATGCTCGTAGCAGATCAGCCCTCCGACACGGCCAACAGGAGTATCGAAGACCCGCAGGGTCGAACCATCCCCCTGCCCCCAAAGCATTCTCTCGGCGAAAGTCGGCTGCAGCTTCCGGTGCTTTCCGACAATGGCACCGTCCGGGCCGATAAAGACCTGACTGTTATACATCGTGGCGCCGTCGCGCTCGCTGATGCCGAGTACAACGAAAACCCCGGCATCGGCGGACGCCTGACGAACCGGCGCAAGCTCGTCCGCTGCGAGATCGACCGACTGCCTCAGATACTCGACATGGATCGCGTGCTGGTCGCCCGGAGGATAGAGATTGATCCAGTAGGGAAAACCCGGCACGAATGTCTCGGGAAAGCAGAGCAGAGAGACACCTCGTCTGCCCGCATCGGCGATCAGGTCACATGCCTTGGCTATCGACGCCTGCTTGTCGAGCAAGATGGATGAGGCATGAGCCGCGGCGAGTGTGACTTTCATAACGCCCTCTTAAATGTACTATGAATAGAACATATGCTATCGCCTGAAACAAGCATGATTTGCTGGCGCTTGGATAATTTTGACGATCCACGCCTTGAATATGGCCTTTTACGGCTTGCGACGCCATCGGCCGTATGCATATTGTTATAGCAATAAGTAATCAGGGAACTCTTGCCATGAGCTCTAAGGGCGCGATCGACGCGGTTGTAAACATCTGGACGGAAGAGGCCCTGAAAGGGCGCCCGGAACGCAAGGACTTCTACACGGGCAAGGTCAAGGTCGACCAGGCGACGTTTGAAGGCGTGTCCCTGGAGGACATGATACGCCGCATGGACGATGCCGGCATCGAGCGCTCGATGCTCATTGCCGCCAAGGTGGGGCCGGCCGATCATCGCGCCTGCTATCACGTACCCTATTCGATGGTGGCCGATGCCGTGCAGAAATATCCGGACCGCTTTCTCGGGCTGGCAGGCGTCGATCCGACGGAAGGCATGCGCGGGGTGCGGGAGATGGAGCGCGCGGTGCGCGAATACGGCTTCATCGGCGCTCACCTTTATCCGCACTGGTTCGAGCTTGCGCCCGATCACGCCCGCTATTACCCCTTCTATGCAAAATGCGTCGAACTGGACGTGCCGATCCAGATGCAGGTCGGTCAGTCGCTCGTATATGACAAGAGCTTCCCCCGCCGCAGCGTCGGCCGGCCGATCACGCTCGATTCCGTCGCCTGCGACTTTCCGGAACTGAAGCTGATCGGCATTCATATCGGCATCCCGTGGACGGACGAGATGATCGCCATGGCCTGGAAGCACGAAAACGTCTTCATCGGTTCGGATGCCCATGCTCCACGCTACTGGCCACAGTCGTTCATCCACTACATCAACACCTTTGGTCAGGATAAGGTCATTTTCGGCACCGACTTCCCGGTCCTCGATTTCAAGGAAACCATGCGGCAGATCGACGAGCTGGAACTGCGTCCGGTTCCGAAGCAGAAGTTCCTGAGGGAAAATGCAATCCGCATCTACGGGCTCGACAAGTGATGAATCTCGCCGAGGCCATCGAGGTCAACGCCAAGGGGCGACCGGATCATGTCGCGATCATCGAAGGTGACGTAAGGCTCACCTACCGTGAACTCGCCGCCGCCGTTCGCCGGGCATCCGGCCGGCTTCGCGCAAAGGGCATCGAGGCCGGCGCCGTCATCGGTCTATGCCTCGCCGATACGGCGGACCATCTCGTCTACATCTACGCACTTGCCCGCATCGGCGCGGTGATCCTGCCTATGGACGTCCGCTGGACAGATGCCGAAAAACTTCGCGTCGCCGAGCATTTCGGCGCCAGACTGGTCCTCAGTGAACCTAATGCCTCCGCCCTCGGCGCGATCGAAACAATCGCCGTGGCAGACCTGCCCGCGAACGCGGACCACAGCCGGGAGGCCCTCGTCACCGGCCAGGACATCCCCCTGTTGCTCTCGCTGTCGTCCGGCACGACCGGAAGACCGAAAGGACCACGGATCACCCACTACCAGATGCTGCGGCGCTTCTGGACCCACTGGATCAATCTCGGACTCAACAGTACCGACCGCTACGTGTCGGCGACGCCGCTCTATTTCGGCGGTGGACGTACCTTCGCGATGTCGATCCTGTTTGCCGGCGGCACCGTCATCCTGTTTCCGCCGCCGTTCGACGCCAGCGAGCTCTGCGACGAGCTCATGCGGGTTTCAGCCACCAGCACGTTCCTTGTGCCGACCCAGATTCGCAAGCTGCTCGGCCAGAACGCCGCAGCACTCGGGCCGGTGCGCAACCTCCGCCTGCTGATTTCGAGCGGCGCGCCGCTCGACGCGGATGAACGGATCACGATCGACGGCCTCTGCGCAAACTTCATCGAATATTACGCTTCGACCGAAGGCGGAGGCGTATCGATCGGCACGCGCGAAACGCGTCAGCTTCAACCGAACTCGGTCGGTCGGCCGGTCTTCGGCGTCGATGTCGAAGTGGTCGGCGAAGATCACCAGCCACTCGGACCAAACGCGATCGGCCGACTGCGTTACCGCGGCCCGGGCGTCGCGAGCGGTTATTTCAACGAGACGGATGACGGCCAGGACACGTTTCGCGACGGCTGGTTCTATCCGGGCGACCTCGCCGAGATCGATGATGCCGGCCATATCTCCTTGCGCGGCCGGGCCAAGGACATGATCATCCGTGGCGGCGTGAACATCTACCCTGGCGAGATCGAGACCATCCTGCGCGAACATCCGGCGATCAGCGAGGCGGCGGTCGTAAGCTGGGCCTCGGCCCGCCTGGGTGAAGAGATCGCGGCATTCGTCATCGCGACAGCTCCGATCGATGAAGATGCCTTGAAGATCTGGTGCAGGGAACGGCTTGCGCCATACAAGGTACCGAAGGTGATCCTTCAGGTCGAAGACCTTCCGCGCAACAGCGCCGGAAAGGTGCTCAAGGCCGAGCTATCTTCCCGCCTGACGCCTCTGTGAGATCGGAAATTCTTGCGCCGGAGAGGCGCTCGATCCTATCTTTCCTATTGCACGCGACGTTGCTTCATCATAATGTTATGCCAATATAACAAATAAGAACGATCAGAGGGTAACATGCAGGCTTCACGGCCATGGGCAGGTCAATCCCTGCCGCGTACATCGACCGGCTTGTCGTCTCTGGTGGAGCCTCTGCCCCACCACATAAGCTGCGACGCGTTGCATGTGAGCTTTCGTGCCGACCCAGCCCGTGCAGCAGCTTTCCTACCCCCCGGCCTGGAGCCTCTCGACGATGGCGAGGGCTGGGTCATGATCGCCGAAATGGCGAAGGTCAGCGCCGGCAACGTCGATCAGATCTGGCAGGATCCGGCGCGATCCTCATACAACGAATGTGTCCTCGGCTTCTATTGCCGGTTCGGCGATCGTATCGGCCGCTACAGCGCGCTTGTCTGGGTCGATCGCGACTGGTCGTTGGGAATGGGTACGATCTTCGGCTGGGGCAAGCGGCTCGCAGCGGTCGACAGAACCCGTCTCCAGGCCGCCAATCCCGTCTTTGCCGGCGGCCGCCGCCGTCTCGGTGGCTCAGTCGCCCGATACGGCAATACCATTCTCAGGATGTCAGTGGAATTCGAAGGCGAAGGGGAACAGATCCCAGCCCTGCCCGGCCATGGAGGATCGAGCTTTCTGTACCGCTATATCGCCAGCCCCGGTCCAGGCATTCCCGAGGTCGAGCAGCTGATGGAACTCTCCTTCACCAATGTTTCGATGAGCGGCATTCGTGCCGGAACCGGATCTCTGGAGTTTTTCGACGCGCCCAACGAGGAACTGGCTTCACTCGGCGACGTCGAGGTGACGGGAGGGTTTGCCTATCAGCGCGGCTGGACGACCGATCGTAACGCCAAGCTGCTTCACGACTATACGGGGAGCCTCCCCAGCGCCTGATCAATGCCGGACTGCAAACGTCAAACAAAAGAGGGAACGATGCATAAGTTCGAGATGAAACGTCGCAATTTCCTGGTCGGCGCTCAGGCGTTGGCCCTCGGCGCGGCCCTGCCCGGATTGTCGGGCATGGCTCGGGCACAGGATCTGGTCAAGATGACCTATCTCACGCCCTTCGGTTACATTATCGGTTTCTCGGAAACGATGTACGCCGATACGGCGGGGATCTTCAAAAAGCACGGGCTCGACGTGACGATCGAAGGCGGCCGGGGCTCGTCCATGGCCGTCCAGCAGGTGACGGCAGGCAACGCGCTCGTTTCCCGCACCGGCGGTACCGATCTCATCAAGGCCTATGCCAAGGACCCGTCCATCGTTGCGGTCGGCGAGATCTACCAGCGCGACATCTTCTACGTCATCAGCTCGAAGGACGCTCCGATCGAAAAGCCGGAGGATATGGCGGGCAAGACGATCGGCATCGTTTCGGCGGCAGGCGCGACGGAAAACATTCTCGACATGATGCTCGCAGCCAAGGAAATATCCAAGGACGACGTGAAGCGTGAAGTCGTCGGCAACGCGCCGGCAGCCTTCCAGCTGATCAAACAGGGCCGCATCGCAGCCTTCATCGCCACCAACGACACCGCCTTCCAGCTCTCGTCGTCCGGAGAGGCCGTCACCGCGTGGTCGACCGACGACGTGGCGCTCTGCCCGGGCCAGGTCTACATGACGTCGAAAGCCCAGCTTGCGGAGAGCAAGGAGACGATCGCCAAGTTCTTCGCGGCAGTCTACGAGGCGCTCGGCGAGATGCTGGCGTCAAAGGGGGCAGGCCCCCTGCTGGAATCGATCAGCGGCAAATACCAGCTGGCTGAAGGCGCCCGCCCGGACAAGGGGCTCGCCGTGCTCGAATACGCGCTCGACAACTTCAAGCGCGCGCATCAGGAAAAGCTCAAGTCGAACGAGGAAGCCTGGAAATCGGCCTATGCTCTCATGGTCAAGGCGAAACTGATCCCCGAGATCGCGGACCAGAACTTCTACGACGATTCCGCGCGAATGCTGGCTTTCCCCTGATGTCCGGCACTGTTGCTACCGCCCTCATCGTCATCGATCCCCAAGTGTCGTTCTGCGATGCCGACGGATCGATGGCGCGGCAGGGCAGGCCGATCGACGGGATGCGCGCCGCTGCCGTGACATGCAACGCCCTGGCCGACAGGGCGCGTCGAGCAGGGGTCACCGTGATCTGGACGCGAATGGTATTCGCCCCGGACTATTCCGACGGCGGCGAACTGACCGCCTCGATCCGGCCGGGCCTCGCAAAGATCGGAGCCTTGAAACGGGGAAGCGGTGACGAATGCCTTTCCGAGGTGGTCAAACCACAGCCGGGTGACATCGTCCTCGACAAGACGCGCTACTCGGCATTGATCGGAACCGACCTCGAGGCGCTCCTGCGTGACAAGGGCATCCAGCGTGTCCTCGTCTGCGGGGTAACGACCTCGATGTGTGTCGAGAGCACCGTCAGAGATCTCGGCCAGCGGGATTTCAAGACCTTCTTCGTCGCAGACGCCTGTGCCGACTTCGACCAGCCGCGCCACGATGCGGCGATCGCCTCCATGGCATTCGGATTTGCAAAGCAACTCAGCCTCACCGAGGCCGAACATATGTTGAATGGGACGTCGAAATGAGCGTGATTGAACAGCTGGGGATCGAGCGCGCCGGCGCCAAGGGAGCCGGCATCAAGCTGAAGGGTGTCGAACAGCGCTACGGTGATCCCAAATCCTCCGTTCTTGCACTGACAGGCGTCGATCTGGAGATCGGCAAGGGCGAATTCCTGGTTCTTCTCGGCCCGTCCGGCTGCGGGAAGACCACGCTCATGCGCATCATTGCGGGCCTCTTGAAATCCACCAGCGGCACGGTCGAGATCGATGGGCAGCCTCTCTGGAACGGCGGCCGGCGCAACGACAAGGTGATGGAAGAGCTCGGGGTCGTGTTCCAGGACGCCAACATGTTCCCCTGGCTGACCATCGAGGACAATATTGCGCTCCCCTTGAAGTTGCGCGGGGTCGGCAAGGAGGAAAGGCGCAGGCGGGCGGCCGAACTGTGCGAGCTCGTCGGCATCAGGGGCTTTGAAAAGCGCTGGCCGCGCGAACTTTCGGGCGGCATGCGCCAGCGCGCCGCGATCGCCCGCGCGCTCAGCTGTCGCCCACAGATCCTGCTGATGGACGAGCCGTTCGGCGCGCTCGACGCCATGACGCGCGAACAGATGAATCTGGAACTCCAGCGGATATGGATGGAAAGCGGCTGCACGGTCGTGCTCGTCACACACTCGATCCGCGAAGCCGTCTTCCTCGCCGATCGCGTCCTGCTTCTGTCGCCGCGTCCGGGCAAGATGGATACGTTGCGCGACATCGAGATCGCGCGCCCACGCACCAGCTACGATCAATCGACGCCGGCGTTCCAGGCCTACGAGCTGGAATTGCGCAAGCGTCTCGATACGTTCGCCTGAGATCTAGGAGGTTCCCATGCCCAAAATCAACACCGCCTGGATCACGACCCCTCTCGTCCTGATCATCCTCGTCGCCATCTGGCATGGCTATGTCACGATCTTCTCCGTCTCTCCCTTCATCCTCCCCTCGCCGTTTGCGGTCGGGGATGCCGTCGTCGTCCTGCTGGCCGATCCGCGCACCTGGCAGCATACGCTGATCACGCTCTACGAGATCGTCGCCGGCTTCGTGCTCGCCGTCATCATCGGTATCGTCTTCGGCGGCTTCCTCGGCAAGATCCGCTGGCTGGAACACACGCTGAACCCGCTGATCGTCGGCCTGCAGGTCATGCCGAAAGTAGCGCTCATTCCGCTCTTCATCGTCTGGTTCGGTTTCGGCGTAACCTCGAAGATCGTGCTCGCCGCAGTCATCTCTTTCTTCCCCATCATGACCAACACGATCCTCGGGATCAAATCGGTCGAGGCCGGTCACCGTGACGTCATGCTGGCGCTGAATGCCAGCCGCTGGCAGACGTTCCGGGATGTCGAACTCCCGAGCGCCCTGCCGTTCATCCTGACCGGCATGGAGGTCGGCATCGTCCTGGCGACGATCGGCGCGATCGTCGGCGAATATCTCGGCGGCAGCCAGGGTCTCGGCTACATGGCCGTCGCGACGCTCAACGCCTTCGACGTTCAGGGGATGTTCGGTGTCATCCTCATCCTGACCGTCCTGGGCCTCATCCTTTATTTCCTGGTCGTCATGCTGCGCCGGTATCTGACACCGTGGCATGCGGCAGCCAAGAGCGACTGAAGATAACGAGGAGGACAGCATGGCCCGCATCATCGACGTCTCTGCCAATTTCAAGCCGCATACCCAGCTGAAACTTTACGACGTGCTCGGCATCGATCGGGCTTCCGCACAGCGCTTCGATGCGCAGGCCTACATCGCGGAAATGGACCGCAACGGCGTAGCCATGACCGGCGTCATCGCCAACGTGGTGCAGAACGGCGTCCGCGGGGAGCTCCTTGCAACGCATGTCGACGAGGTCTACCCGCTTCTCCAGCAACATCCGGACCGCTTCTTCGGCTGGGTCGGGATCAACCCGCTCGGCGGCATGGAGACGCTTCGCTATATCGAACGGGCGGTCAAGGAGTTGGGCTTCAAAGGCGTACATGTCTATCCGCACTGGTTCGGCGTGCCGATAAACGATCGGACCTACTGGCCGATCTACGCCAAGTGCTGCGAACTCGACATCCCGATCACGCTGCAGGTCGGCCGGCAGTCGCCGCGCTCGGGCGGCAAGCTTTGTGCACGCCCGGAATGGATCGAAGACGCCGCCTTCGACTTCCCCGAACTGACCCTTATCGGCCTGCATATCGGCATACCCTACGACTACGAGATGACGAGCGCGGCGATCTCCCACGAAAATGTCTACATCATCGCCGACGCGCATCCGCCGAGCACATGGTCGCAGCATTTTGTCGACTATGTCTCGAAGACAGGATTCGTGAATCGCGACGGGATCCGCAAGGTCATGTGGGGAACCGACTGGCCGGTGCAGAACCTGACGAAATCGCTCGAGGAAGTCCGGGCTCTCGGCATTCCACAGGAAGCGCTGGATGGCCTGCTCGGCGAAAACGCCATCCGCATCCTGAAGTTGAACGTTCCCGCCGCTCAGTAGTAGAAGAAACGCTCGTCGTTGCGATTGCATCCGGACACTCGGCGGAAAGGATTTTGAAATGACAGATACTCCTCTCGTCCGATCTCCCGCCGAGATTCCGACGCCGCTCTACCATCAGGTGCACCTGGTGCTGCGGGAGCGTATCGAGCAGGGTTATTATGGCCCGAACGGCATGCTGCCGGCGGAAATGGAACTGGCACGCGAGTTCGACGTGTCGCGGATCACTGTAGCGCGTGCCATCAATGAACTGGCCCAGCAGGGCTTCGTCGAGAGGCGGCGGGGTGCCGGCACCCGCATCGTCACCCGCGATGTGGCGCCCCCGGTACCTGCCAATATCGACGGACTTCTGGAAAACCTCGCCGACATGGGCAGCCGTACCAAGGCGAAAGTGCTGGAATTCGGCTTCGTTCTGCCTCCGGCGGAAGCACAACAGGAGCTTCAGGTCGGAACGAACGAACTCGTCCAACGCGCGGTGCGCGTCCGCAGCTACAACGGCGAGCCGTTTTCCTACCTGACCAGTTTCGTGCCGGGCTATATCGGCCAACGCTTCAGCGAGGAGGACATGAATGCCGCCTCGCTGATGAGCCTGTTCGAAAAACACGGCATAAGGATCGGCAGCGCCCGCCAGAGCTTCAGCGCGGCACTGGCCGACCCCAAGATCGGCCAGGCGCTCGGCGTGCCGGTCGGAACGCCTCTGCTTGCCATCACCCGAACGGTTCTCGACAGCGAGGAACGGCCGGTGGAATTCATCCGCATCCTCTACAGGACCGACCGGTATCAATATCGGATGACGATGGAGCGCGACAAGCAGGGCCCTTCGCGTTTCAAGGCCGCCATACCCGTACAGGACAACAATCCGCGCTGACGGCGCCAGAATCGACGGACAGCCAGTGAAAGCCTTCATCGTCTACGCCCATCCCGAACCGAAATCCTTCAACGCCGCATTGAGGGACCGCGCAAGGGAGGTTTTCGAAGCCGCCGGTCATGACGTCGTGGTGTCGGATCTCTACGCGATGGATTTCAAACCGACCATCGACCAGCGCGACTTTCATTCCCCCGCCAACCGGGACATGCTGCAAATACCTCTCGAACAGGAGAATGCGCATCGGACCGGAACGACCGCGGCCGATATCGCCGAGGAACAGCGCAAGCTCCTCTGGGCAGATTTCGTCCTCTTCCAGTTCCCCCTATGGCTCTACTCGCAGCCGGCAATCCTCAAGGGATGGATGGAGCGCGTGTTTTCGAGCGGTTTCGCCCACGAGGTCAAGGCCGATGTCGCCGGCCGCAGATGGTTCGAAAAGGGTGGCCTGAAGGGCAGAAGGGCCATGCTGTCGCTGACCTGCGCCGGTTCCGACGGCGCATTCGCTCCCACCGGGCGCCACGGCGACATGGAACGCATTCTCTGGCCCATTCATAATACGCTGCGTTACTCCGGCCTCGACGTGATGCCGCCGCATGTAGCCTATGCGGTCCTGCGCGGCGGCGAGGAGCATCGCCATCGCATCCTCGACCGTTTCGGGAAGGAACTCGAGGCTGCCTGGACCGCTGCCCCCCTGCCCTTCCACAGCCTCGACGAATATGACGATCATCATCAGCTGAATATGGATGTCGAGCCGCGTACCGCAGGACAATGGCGAGGCTGAAGTGGAAGCAGCCGCCCGCGGCCGAACCGCAGGCGGCTCCTGATACGATCAGCCGAACGCACGCTGCCAGATCGACATATCGAGATAGCCCTTATCGGCCAGCGGCTGGATGATGCCTGCCTTGACCAACAGCTCGTGCGCGCTATCGAAACTCGCCTGTTCCGGCTTCAGTTTTAGGTCGTGCACATGGCGGAAGTTTTTCATCGCGAAGTCCAGTGCCGGCACGCCGCCATCCGGCCGCTTGGTTTCCGGCAGGTCGTAGCCCGTCGACACCGACTTGATGATGTCTTCCGGCTTCGACGCCGTCAGCGCCGCGAGCGTGTCGTTCACGCCGAGAAGGAAATTCGCCAGCAGCTCAGGCTTTTCCTCGACCGCCTTCTTGGTGGTCACGTAGAGATCGCCCGGCGACGGCGCTACCTTGTCGATACTCCAGGCACTGACCGGGCGACCGGCCTGCTGAAGCAGGAAGAGGGTCAGATCCGTCGAGATGTAAGCCGAGATGCGGCCAGCAGCTATCAGCTCGAAAGCGGCCGGCGCGGTGCCCACGGCTTCGCGCTTGACCGCGTCTTTCTCAATTCCGGCTTTTGCCAGCATCATGTCGAGGAGATTTTCGGTGGCGCCGCCGACCGACACGACGCCGATCGTCTTGCCGGCCATCTCCTCGACACTGTTGATCGGTGTTTCCTTGTTGCTGATGACCCAGAAGAGATCCTTCGGATACACGCTGGCGATCGCCACGAGCTGCGGCTCCTTGGCGTAGGCCTTGAGAAGATCCGTGCCACCGGTCCGCGAGACGAGGATGTTGCCGGCCGTCAATTGCTGGATCGCCATGGAAGAGCCGCGCCCGCCCTCGATTTTGAGATCGACATTGCGCTTTTCGAAAATGCCCGACGTCTTGCCGTAAATCGTTTCGACATAGTCCATCAGGAAGCCGAACGGTGTCATGTAGGTCATGGCCTCGGCACCCTGGGCGTAAAGAGGCACGCCAAAGGCCGCCGTCGATCCGAGAGCGATGGACGACGCCAGAAAATGGCGCCGGTTCAATTGGAAGCTGTTCATCTGTTCCCCATGTTCTGATCCGATGATCTGCCAGATAATTATAACAATATCTGTATTATCAATAATACAGATATTGGCTATTCTGGCAATTCCGCATTCTGCTCGAAGCCCGCATTTTCAAGCTTTTGGAGCATCCATAGAGCAGAAATGATCGCGATCGTGACGGGGTAAAGCCAATGCGCCGGCGGGTCAGAGACCGAGATAGGCCCGCTTCAGTTCCGGATCGTCGCGAAGTGTTGCGGCCTCCCCGGAAAGTGCAACCGCACCGTTTTCGAGAATGTAGGCCCGGCTTGCCACTTCCAGCGACTGGACGACATTCTGTTCGACGAGCATGATCGGCAGACCCTCGCTGCTCAGCGCCTTGATCAGCTCGAACATTTCCTCGACGAGACGCGGAGACAGGCCGAGCGACGGTTCATCGAGGATAAGCAGCTTCGGCTCGCCCATCAGCCCGCGGCCGATTGCCAGCATCTGCTGTTCCCCCCCGGACAACGTGCCGGCATACTGGCCGGTTCTTTCCTTGAGGCGCGGGAACGTCGCGAAGATCTTCTCGAGGTTCGCCCGGCGGGCAGTCCTTGGCCGGCAATAGGCTCCGAGCTCGAGGTTTTCCAGGATCGTCAGGTTCGGGAAGATCTTGCGGCCTTCGGGCACATGGATCAATCCAGCCTCCACGATACGCTTCGCACCGGCGCCGAGGATGTTCTCGCCGTTGAAGCGGATCGAACCGCTGCGCGCCGGCTGCACTCCCGAGAGAACCTTGTTCAGCGTCGTCTTGCCGACGCCGTTGGAACCGAGCACGGCGACCACCTCGCCCTGTCCCACCGCAAGGCTTAGCCCGCGCAGCACCTCCGTGCCGCCATAACCGGCTCTCAGATCTGAGACTTCAAGCACCGGCTACTCCTTCCGCCTGCATGCGGGCCGCCGCACCATGGCCGAGATAGGCTTCGATGACGGACTTATCCGTGCAGACGACCTTCGGCTCCCCGTTCGCGATCATCCGGCCCTGCGCCAAGACATACACGCTGTCGCACAGGTTCATCACCGCCTGCATGATGTGCTCGATCATCAGGATGGTGACACCCTCATCGCGAATGCCGCGGATGATCGGCAGGACATCGCGAATTTCCGAGGGATTGAGGCCGGCCAGCACCTCGTCGAGCAGAAGCAGCTTCGGCTGCGTCGCCAGCGCGCGGGCGAGTTCCAGCCGCTTGCGGCCGGCAATCGTCAGTCCCGAGGCAAGCTTGTCGAGCTCGCCGGCAAGGCCGACCTTTTCCGCGACTTCGGTCGCGCGGCGCTTCGCCTCGACCGAATCCTTCGTGTGGAGATAGGCGCCCACCGCAATATTGTCCCGAACATCGAGCCCGGCAAAAGGCTGGACGATCTGGAACGTGCGCGCCAGGCCCCGGCGTGCGCGCAGATGCGGCTTCTCCTTGGTGATATCCTCTCCCTGGAAGATGACGCTCCCCTCCGTCGGCGGCAGGAAGCCCGCGACCATCGCAAACAACGTTGTCTTGCCGGCGCCATTGGGGCCGATCAGACCCGTGATCGAACCTTCCGGCACCTCTATCGACGCGTTGTCGACCGCGACCAGACCGAAGAACCGTTTCGTGAGGTTATGGACCTGAAGCATTGGCTGATCCTCACACGATCTTGCGACGGCTCGCGCGCCGGTGGCGCATGTCGGAAAAGAAGCCCCGCACACCATTGGGCGCAAATGCGACGCAAAGCACAAGGACGACGCCGAAAACGACGAGGTCCACTCCCGGTATGCCGCCGGAAAAGACTTTCGTGATCTCTCCGAGGCCAAGGAGAAGGACGGAGCCGATCAGAGGACCGATGATCGTGCCGGCTCCGCCGACGATAGCGGCAAACAGGGCTTCGATCGATATCCACGATCCATAGGCGACATTGGCGTCGATGAACAGAAAGTTCTGGACGTAGAGACATCCCGCAAGCGCAGTGACCGCCGCGGACAGGGTGATCGCCTGCATCTTGACACGGAATACGTCGACGCCGAGCGCCTGGGCCGCCTGATCGTTTTCGCGCAGCGCGATGAGATAGGCACCGAAGGCGGAGCGCTCCAGCCAACGGGTGAGGAGCAGGCCGAGCGCGACAAACACGATGAGGATCAGCAGAAAATAGCGACGGTCGGAGAATTGCAGATAGACGATGCCGTTCTGGAGCTTGACCAGCATGCCGGCCGCCCCGCCGGTGAATTCCCAACTATTGGCAAGTATCCTCAGCACCTCGGCAAAGGCGAGCGTGATGAGCGCGAAATACGATCCCTTGAGCCCGGCGCGGAAACTCAGAAATCCGATGAAAGCACCGACGACCGCACCGAGAAACACGCCGCAGATCAGCGCGATCCAGGCGTTGATGCCAAAGCTCGTCTGCAGGATCGTCATCGCATAGGCGCCGGTACCGAAGAAGGCCGCATGGCCGAACGACGACAGTCCGCCATAGCCGCCGAGCAGGTTCCACCCCTGGGCGGTGAGCGCGATGATCATCATGAAAATGAACAGGTTGAGAATGTTGCCGGGCAAGCCGATCAGCGCCACGACCGCGAGCAGGACCAGAAACGCCAATGCGCTGACGAGTTCGGTGTTCCTCATCATCCACGCGCTCCAAAAAGGCCGGTCGGCTTCAACAGCAGCACCAGGATGAAGATCAGGAAGATGCCGATCTGGCCCAGACTGTCACCGAGAAAGAGGCTTGATATCGCCTCAACGACACCGATCAGCAGCCCGCCGACGAGGGCGCCGGGCACGGATCCCATTCCGCCGAGAACGACGATGGTGAACGCGACGAGGACGAAGGTCGCTCCGGTCGTCGGACTGACGTAGAAGGTCGGCATCAACAGGGCGGCCGCGATCCCGAGACAGGCGGTACCGAGAGCGAAGGTCATCGCATAGACATGGGCGACATCGATGCCTACCAGCCTCGCACCAAGCTTCTCTTTCGCGACCGCCCGGATAGCCTTCCCGACATCCGTGCGATTGAGGATGAGCCAGAGCAGCGCCGCGGTGACCAGCGAAACGCCGAGACCGATCACCCGCGGCAGCGAAAGGAGGAGCGGACCGACAGGCACGACCTCGAAGGAATAGTCCGTGGCGATCGTCAGCGTGTCCGAACTGAAACCGGCAAGCAGGACATTCTGGATGACGATCGACAGGCCAAGCGTCACCAGCAGGATGCCATTGTCCGATCCGTGGCTTGCGGGGCCGATGATGAAGCGCTGCATCGCATAGCCGAGAGCAAACATCAGGGGCGTCACAAAGACGATGGACAGGTAGGGATCGAGACCGAACTTCTCGCATGCGAGCCAGACGACGTACATCGCGACGGTCAGAAGTGCTCCATGAGCAAAATTGACGATGTGAAGAACGCCGTAGATCAGCGTCAGTCCGAGCGAGATCAGCGCGTAGACAGCACCCAGCATGAGGCCGTTGGCCAGCGCCTCCAATATGATAACAGGCGAATACATGAACTTCCTTCGGTGAAGGACCCGGGGCAAAGGACGCCGCCCCGGGTCTGCCGCACTCGCTGGGTCAGCCGTTGATCGGGAATTTCGGCTTCGCTTGCGCAAACTGCTCCGGATAGATCACCTTGATCTCGCCGCCCTGGACCTGCGTGTTCAGGGGCAGCGCATTGACATTCTGGCCGGTGGCATCGAACTTCGTCTTGCCGTAGGGCATGATCCCGCTGTCGAACTCGTTCTTCGCCAGCGCTTCGACGAGAGCCCCGCGGTCCGCGCTCTTGGCCGTTTCCAGCGCCTGGGCTGCCACCTTCACCACGGAATAATTGATCGGCGTATTATAGGCATAGAACTTGCCCGCTGCCTTGACCGCGGCCATGAGCTGATCGTTCACCGGGTTCGTCGGATCACCCCAGTGGTTGACGTCCATCACGCCTTCGGCCGCCTCGGGAAACTCGCTGACAAACTTGTAGCTCGACGCCGCACCGCCGAAGAGCGCGTAGATGCCTTTGGGCTTGACGCGCTGCTGCTGCAGCGTACGGGCGAAGAGGACGAATTCGTTGAAATAATGCGACGGGATGATGAGATCGGGTTGCAGCGAACGCAGGCGCAGCACGACATTCGACATGTCGCGAGCCGGTGTCGGATGGGAAATTGTTTCGACCACTTCGAAACCGAGTTCCGGAAGTCTGGCCTGCATGAGCTTGGCGAGGCCGGAGCCGAGCAGGCCGTCCTCGTGGACGATCGCGACCGTCTTGGCGGCTTTGCCGGCAGCGTCGTTGATGATCACCAGATTCTTCAGAGCCACGTCGGCCGCCATCGAGAAACTGGGATTGAAACGGAAGACATTCTTGAGATTGCGGGTCATCAGCGCGTCCGATACCGCGCAATCGATGATGAACGGCAGTTCGTAGCGGGCTGCAGCCTGAGTAGCTGTCATGGCGATGCCGCTGGCAAAGCCGCCGACGACGATCGCGGCACCGTCGGCCTGCAATTGCTCGGTCGCCTGTGCGCCGGCTTCGGCATTCGAGCGCGAGTCGCCGACGATCAGTTCCAGCTTCGCGCCGTCGAGCGCCTTGATGCCGCCGGCGTCGTTGATCTCCTTGACGGCGTATTCGGCGCCGATCCTGGCCAGGTCGCCGTCATTGGCCAGAGGTCCGGTCATGGGCTGCAGCAGGCCGATCTTGATCGTCGCAGCCTGGGCTCTCACAAGACCCGGAGCAGCGAGCGATGCAGCCAGAACACCGCCGGTCTGCAGCAGGGTTCGTCTGGATATGGAATTCAGAAAAGTCCTCATTTTTTCACCATCCTCTTACCTGCGCGGGGGCCGTCGGCGCGCTCGCTCCGATACACCTCGGACGTCGGGCTCCAGTGCCGGCTCCCATCGCTGCCCTTGCGTACGAGGTTCATTTGCAGACTGTAGCGGTCCGGACGATAGAGGGCCTGGAGATATTCCATGCCGCGGCCGCCCTTTCCGGAGACGACACGGGTAAGTGCGATCAGGGGTGACCCCACGCCTATGCCGAGCGCTTCAGCCACTTCCGGATTGGCGAGGATCGCCCCCACTTCCTGCCATGCGGTTTCCGCCCGCAGCCCGGCGCGCTCCATCAGCTCGAGCAAAGCCAGGTGAGCCAGGTCGTCACGGGAATATTCCCGCCCGATTCTTTCGGGCACATAGGCGGTGAGATAGGAAAACGGAACGTCGTCGAAGGAACGGACGCGGACGGATTTCTGCACCCGCTCGTCATCTTCGAGGCGAAGCGCTTCGGCAACCTTCAACGGGGGCTCGACATATTCGAAGGACACGAGCCGGACGGCGGTCGAACGTCCCATTTCTATAAGATGGGCGAAGGCGTTGGAAAGATCCGCAGTCACGGGCTGGCCGAATACCGAACCTTTCACGTAGGTTCCCGATCCGACGCGTTTTTCGACCAGATCTTCCTTGGCGAGCAGGTCCAGCGCAAGTCGGATGGTGACGCGTGAAACGTCATACTGGCTCGCGAGCGCGAGTTCGCTCGGCAGTCGCGCACCGACCTTCAATTCGCCGGAGACGATCCTGTCGCGAAGCAGAAGATAGACTTTCTGTGTCTTCAGCGGTTCCGTTGCCAGCCTCAAGGCAAATTCCCCAATCTATCCTATTTTTAATACAGCTTTGGTATATGGAAGATGACAGATCACGTCAATGCCCATATAAGTGCCAGAAGCCGTCGATGCCTATGTGCAGTGCAATACCGGGAATGACGTACCGATGTCGCAAGCCTTTCCGCATACTCTCAAACCGCTGCAAGTGGGAAACCTCACGTTCCGCAACAGGATCATCGTTCCTGCGCATACGACGAATTTCGGCGATAATCACATGCCGAGCGATCGCCATCTCGCCTATCATCGGGAACGGGCCAAAGGCGGTGTCGGCGCCATCATCTTCGAGTCGATCCGTGTTCATGCCAATTCTCTCGGGCGGCCCCAGGCCGTCTGCGGATTCGATCCGGGCTGTATCGCACCGTTTCGCAAGATCACCGACGCGGTGAAGGCGGAGGGCGCGCGTATCCTCGGCCAGATTATCCATCTCGGCCGCCAGGTAGAGGGCGACTTCGAGCGCACCGTTTCCTGGGGGCCTTCCCCTCTTCCCTGGTCGACGTCTGCCCTTCCCCCTCGACCGATGGAACGCGACGACATGGAAGCGGTGATCGAAGGGCATGTCCGGACGGCACGCAATCTCGTCGCCTCAGGCTTCGAGGGCCTCGAGTTGCAGATGGCGCACGGCCATCTGCTGCAGCAGTTCATGTCACCGCTCTCCAACACGCGGGAGGATGACTATGGCGGCTCGCTGGAAAACCGGCTTCGCTTTCCGATCGAGGTCCTGAAGGCCGTTCGCGCCGAAGTGGGCGCCGATTTCTGCCTCGGCATCCGGCTGAGCGGCGACGAATATGTCGAAGGCGGCTTGACGATCGAACACGCCGAAAAGATCGCGCCGACGCTCGCGGCCGCGGCGAAAGTCGATTTCGTCAACGTCTCCCATTCCGCATATCATGCCTCCTTTTCGCTGGCGTCGCAGATGGCCGACATGGCGATCGACCCGGCGCCTTTTCGCGAGCTTCCTGCGCGTATCCGAACGGCTTTGCGGGATGGCGGCTGGTCGATGCCGGTGTTTGCCGTGTGCCGCTTCACGAAACTGGACGAGGCGGAAGACCTGATCGCCAGGGGAAGCGCGGATGCAGTCGGCATGGCACGCGCCCATATCGCGGAACCCGCGATCGTCAGAAAAACCGTTGAGCTACGGACGCAGGAAATCCGCACCTGCATTGCCTGCAATCAGGGCTGCGCCGGCATGCTGGAAAAGAACCTGCCGATCCGATGTCTGGTCAACCCACGGGCAGGGCTGGAGGGCGAATGGCCGGAGCTCGAAGCTGCAGGAACGGCCGATCCAAAACGGCTGCTCGTCGTCGGCGGCGGGCCCGCAGGTCTGGAAGCAGCCCGCACCGCAGCCGCACGTGGTCACACCGTCACTCTGTGGGAAAGAGACAGTCAGCTCGGCGGCCAGCTTCGTGACGCTTCGAAGATGCCCAAACGATCGAGCTTTTCCACGCTACTCGAAGAACAGTTGGCGGATATTCAGAGGCAGGGCGTCGAAGTCGTGTACGGGAAAGACGCTTCTGTGGCCGATATCGCAGCTTTCCACGCCGATGCGGTATTCCTCGCCATCGGTTCGACACCCGTTCGCACCGATATTCCGGGCGACGGCAAAGCCCTCACCGTAATCGAAGCGATCCGGCATCCCGACGCGCTCGGGGGCAATGTCGCTCTGTTCGACCGGACCGGCGAATGGGCGGCCCTGACGCTTGCCGAATACCTGGCCGATCTCGGCAAGAAGGTGACTTTCTTCTCGCCGGCCGGCGGCATCGCATGGCGCACGACCATCTATTCGACCCTCGCCAACCTGAAGCGGCTGCGCGATCGCAAGGTGAAGATCGCGACGCTTCGCCGCGTTACCGCCTATGACGGTCGGTCGGTGACGGTAGAAGACCTGTCGACCGGCGAAATCGAGAAGCATTCCGGCTTCAGCGCGCTGATTGCCGCCGAACATAATTTTGCAGACCAGACGCTGTTTCGAGAACTTCAGGCGCTCGGTATCCGCGCCCGCCAGATCGGCGACAATCTGGCGCCGCGGACAGCACTGGAAGCCGTGTATCACGGTCATCTTGTCGCCCGGGAACTGGACCGACACGAAGGGAACAAGCCATGACGATCCTGATCACCGGTGCCGGCGGTTTCATCGGCCTCAATCTCATCGAGATCCTGCTGGCCAACGGCCAGCAGGTCGTCGCACTCAACAATCGCCCACTACCTTCAGCTTTTGCGGCCCTCGACGGGATCGCGGTGGAAATCGCCGATGTACGTGACCGCACCGCGATGGCCACGGTCCTTTCTCGTCACGGAGTGACCAGGATCATCCATGCTGCAGCGATCACGCTCGGGCCGAAAAGCGCGATCGCCACGGCCACGGACGCTTTCGACGTCAACACCGTATCGACGGCGATCCTGCTGGAAGAAGGGCGCAGGGCCGGGATT
>JBQGDG010000244.1:0-2462 GCA_052038935.1 Neorhizobium sp.
CCGCCCCACTGGTCCGGTTTCCGCATTCGCCCGACCTCGATCGAGTTCTGGCACGACCGCCAGTTCCGCCTGCATGACCGCGTCGAGTTTCGCCGCAACGATCCGTCCGGCGCCTGGGAAAAGGTGAGAATGTATCCCTGAAGCGGGATCAGCGTTTCAGCGAGAACGGGATGCCCGATGCGAGCGCAGAGACGTAGCGGCGCTTCTGGTAATAGCCGTTCAGCGAAATGCGCGGCAGCGCCAGCGGCCGGGTCAGGTCGGCCGCGCCGAGCGTTCCCGGCTGGGTGGTGACGCCGATGGAAAAGCCGGCCTGCCGGGCGGTCTCGAATTCCCGCGGCCCCACCGCATCGCGGCTGCCGTAGGGATAGGCGATCGCCGTCGGCCGCGTGCCGGTGAGCCGTTCCAGCCAGTCGGCCGAGCGGGACATTTCGGCCGCGGCATCTTCCCCGCCGAGCTTCGCCAGCTTGCGGTGGGTGACCGTATGGGCGCCGAGCGATACGAGCGGGTGCGCCGCGAAGGTCTTCAGCTCCTCCGGTCCCATCACCAGTTCTGCAGTCAGCGCCAGCGGATCGATGCCGTGCCGTTCGGCAAGCCCGCAGAGCGCGGCGACCTGGCGTGCCTCCTCTCCCTGCCACACATGGGTGGCGAAACGGAAGAACGTGTCGAGCCTGCGCGCCGGGGTATCGAGTTCCAGCGTCTCCGTCCCCCGGCCGAAATCGAAGGCGATGCGCTCTTCCTGGCGCAGCAGCCGGCCGATGACCTCCCACCACAGCGGCTGGCTGTGTTCGGCCAGTCCCTGCGCCACGAACACGGTGAAGGGTGCGGCATGCCGGGCGAAGACGGGAAGGGCGCAATCGGCATTGTTGCGGTAGCCGTCGTCGAGGGTGAAGACGGCGAAGGGGCGCGGCGAGGCTTCAGCGAGCCTTGCCGGCACGTCCGAAAGGGCGATGAAGTCGTAGCCGAGCGCCGTCAGCTGGCCGAGCGCCGTGTCGAGAAATTCCGGGGTGACCTCGAGATGCCTGTTCGGGCCGGTAACGGACTGAACCTCCGGCCGGACATGGTGCAGAGTGAAGATCGCACCGAGGCCGCGTGCGCGGCCGAGGGCGCCGGCTGCGGCTGCCGAGGCAGAGACCTCCAGACCCGCGCCGATCAGCCAGCGCTTGACGTTGCGCCGCCAGATGGCTTTCGCCTTGTCCTTCATGATGATCGCGTGATCGCCCCTTGCCCCGATGGCGCAAAACTAGCGCGGCTCCGTTAAGCCTTGCTGAACGGAGCGGCATCGTCACGGGCGCAACCCGTCGAGGATCGGCAGTCCGACGATCGCCGCCGCCGCGATGAGGGCGAAACAGATGTGCCGGAACGTATGTTCGCTGGCGATGCCGAACATCCGCGAGCCGAAGGACAGGCCGATGCCGTAGGCCGGTCCCGCGACCAGCGCCAGCAGCAGCACGTCCCGGGTCAGGATGCCGCCGATGATATAGGAGGTCGCCGACAGGATGGAGGCGAGTGCGAAATAGAGGACGAGATTGGCGCGCACCACCCGGCGCTCGATCGCGCCGCCGAGCCAGTAGGCGACGACAGGCGGACCGGACATCTGGGCGGCTCCGCCGAACAGGCCCGCAAGAGCGCCGACCCCGACGGTGAGCCAGGTTTTCGGCCGGCCGTGATAACGCCAGCCGGACATCAGGAACAGGAGCAGTCCGAGCACGACGAGCGAAATGATCCAGCGCAGCGTGACGGATGGCATGAGCGAAAGCGCCGTGGCCCCCGCCGGCACGCCGATGACGGCGCCGGCAAGCATGGTAAAGACGTCGCGCCGGTTCGCCTTCCGCCAGCCCTCCGGGACCATGCCGAGCGTCATGGTCCCGTCGATGACGAGCAGCAGCGCCGACGCGATCGCCGGACTGGTGGCCGCGCCCGCCAGGGGCACGAAGATCAGCGCCCCGCCGAATCCGGAAAACCCGCGTGCGAGCCCCGAAATTACGGCGGCACACAACACGAAGACGAGTTCACCGACGGAATGGCCGGGAAGCCACATGGCGAGAAATGTGGAGATAGGATCGGGGGATGTCATGACGCAGGGGCTGTGCTCTTTCGCTTTTTGGGACGCGTTTTTTCCGCCCCCCAAAAAGCCAGCCGGCCAACCGGCGCATGTTTGTGGACGATAATTTGAACCTGAGCGCGAAGTTCACTGCGAAAACGGGAAGCATTTCGCCCTCCCCATACGCCGACGAGATAGTCTCCGAGGTCATCGTTCCTGAACACGGCCGCACCGCCGAAAGCCGCTGACAATCCGCCTTCTCCCACTACGCCGCCACCGCCATAGACCGCGATGACGCAATCGAGCGGAGCAACGCACACCACCGTGTTGCCGGATGGAGCGAACCCAGCGCTTCTGAACAGATAGACAGGGGAGGGAGGCGTTGTCATTGCCGGAGCGCAGGTTGATCATCGGTAGTTCG
>JBQGDG010000245.1:0-39688 GCA_052038935.1 Neorhizobium sp.
CTTTCGATGAAGTCGCGCGTTGCGACCGCCTGCCACATTGCGTCGAAGATCGCTGCGAGCCGAACTTTTTCCTTATCCGTTCCCAGCGCCTGGGCATGGCCGACGTTGCCGCCATCGAGTGCGACGGTGGCGCGCGTCACCGTTGCCTCGCCGAGATTGAAGGCACTGCCGCCGCCGCCGATCCGCCCGCGCACCATGACGAGGCCGGTTTCGGGGCCGCGAACGGGTTTCGCATCCGGCTTGTCCTTCAACGCCGTCCACGCCTCGTTCAGCTCCTTTGAGGTGGCGCCCGCCAAAAGGCCGGCGCAGCGGCGGCGCCCCGCCAAGTCCGCATCCGTTGCGGCCTGCTCTGCAACATTCATGGCCAATCTCCAAAATGTCTATTGATATAGACAACCATACAAGATACCTTAGCCATAAGCTTCCGATATAACAAGCGTGTGACATGGATATGCATGAAGGGGCCGTTCGGCGGCAGAACGGGGTGGCGTTGTGGCGCCAGATCGCGGACAGGATCCGCTCGGCCATCGCGGCCGGCGACTACGATGCGACAGGCAAGGTGCCGCCGGAAATGGTGCTCGCCGCACAGTTCGGCGTCAATCGCCACACGGTGCGCAGCGCGCTCGCGGCGCTAGGGCAGGAGGGGATCGTCCAGGCGGTGCAGGGGCGCGGTACTCTCATCCTCCGCAAGGAAAGACTGAACTTCCCCATCACACGCCGGACGCGCTTCACGCAGGGTATCGGCGAACAGGCGAGAGAGAAGGAGGGGCTTCTGCTGGCCGCGTCCGAAGAGGCGGCGACGGCAGAACTTGCGGGGAGATTGCAGCTTTCCGCCGGTTCCCGCCTCATCCGCCTCGAGACGTTGCGAAAAGCCGATCGGCGCCCCGTTTCGCGAGCCACGGCCTGGTTTCCGGCAGATCGATTCGATGGGATTGCCGAGGCTTACCGGGACAGCGGTTCGATCACCGCTGCATTCAGCGAGGTCGGACTGCCGGATTATGTCCGCGCATCGACGGAGATTACCGCCGTCCATGCCGACAACGACGATCTATCCGTTCTGGAACTGTCTCCCGGCGCGATCGTGCTGGTCACGCGGGCATTGAATGTCGATCCGGATGGTGTGCCGGTCCAATATGCCGTCAGCCGTTTCCCCGCCGATGCGGTTCAGTTCACGATCGAGAACTGACAGGACCGTATATGCGAACGCCGGCCGCGGTTTCCCGTCGGCCGGCGTCGAACGCGTGGCGCATGTCCGAAGCTCAATGCGCGCCGGACATGTCGCCGAGAATTTCCTTCGACGCGACGGTCGAGTCGGCATTCAGCCGATAGATCATCGGCACGCCGGTCGCGAGGTTGAGCTTCAGGATTTCTTCCTTGCTCAGCTTGTCGAGCACCATGACCAGCGAGCGCAGCGAATTGCCGTGGGCTGCAACCAGCACCTTTTCACCCCGCAGCACGCGCGGCAGGATTTCCGTCAGGTAATAGGGCCATACACGCGCGCCGGTGTCGCGCAGGCTTTCGCCGCCGGGCGGCGGAACGTCATAGGACCGGCGCCAGACATGCACCTGCTCCTCGCCCCACTTGGCACGGGCATCGTCCTTGTTGAGGCCGGAGAGATCGCCGTAGTCGCGTTCGTTCAGCGCTTGGTCGCGGATCGTCTCGAGACCTGCCTGACCGACCTTTTCGAGCACGATCTTGAGGGTGTCCTGGGCGCGCTTCAGGTCAGAGGTGAAGGCGATGTCGAATTTGATGCCGGTATCGGCAAGCGCCTGTCCGCCGGTTTCAGCCTCCTGGATACCGAGCGGCGTGAGTTCGGGATCGCGCCAGCCGGTAAACAGGTTTTTCAGGTTCCAGTCGCTCTGGCCGTGGCGAACGAGGACGAGGGTACCGCTCATCTTGGAAAATCCTCCGAATGTCAGTTTGAAAGCCCGAGCACGTCGAGCATGGAATAGTGGCCGGGTTTCTTGTCGCGGGCCCACAATGCCGCAGTTATTGCGCCGCGGGCAAAGATCGAGCGGTCGCGCGCACTGTGCGACAGCGTCACCAGTTCTCCCTCGCCGGCAAGGATGACGGAATGGTCGCCGACGACCGAGCCGCCGCGCAGCGTGGCGAAGCCGATGGTGCCGCCGGGGCGTGCGCCGGTGTGGCCGTCACGCACGCGGACCGATTGACCGGCAAGATCGATGCCGCGGCCGTCGGCTGCCGCCTGGCCGAGTAGCAGCGCCGTGCCTGAGGGCGCATCCACCTTGTGCTTGTGGTGCATCTCGACGATCTCGATGTCCCAGCCGTCCGCCGGGAGCGCTTGCGCCGCCTGTTTGGCGAGGACGCCGAGAAGATTGACGCCGAGGCTCATGTTGCCGGACTTCACGATCCTGGCATGCCGGCCGGCCGCCGCGAACTTCTCCTCGTCCGCCGCCGAGCAGCCGGTCGTGCCGATCACATGCACGATCCGCGCCTGGGCCGCGAGACCGGCAAAGGTGACGCTCGCCGCCGGTGCGGTGAAATCGACGACACCTTCGGCATTGAGGAACGCTGCGAGCGGATCGCTGCTGACCGGGACGCCGATAGGACCGAGACCGGCGAGTTCGCCTGCATCCTTGCCGAGAAACGGAGAGCCTTCGCGCTCGATTGCCGCATGCAGGGTGACGCCTTGCGTCTCGTGAATGATATGGATGAGGGTCTGGCCCATGCGTCCGCCGGCGCCCACCACCACCAGCTTCATCGCACTGTCACTCATGTCGGGGTGTTCCTGCTGGCTGTTCACGCGCCGTCGGGCGCCTGGAGATTGTTGAGCCGAGCGTAAAGACCCTGCTTGCGCCGCGCAAGCTCTTCATGAGTGCCTTCCTCCACGACCCGCCCGTCCTGCATGACGACGATCTTGTCGGCATTGACGACGGTCGACAGCCGGTGGGCGATGACGATGACGGTGCGGCCGCGCATTGCGGTATCGAGCGCTTTCTGGACAGCCGCCTCGGATTCATTGTCCAGCGCGGATGTCGCCTCGTCGAGCAGCAGGATGGGTGCGTTGCGGACGAGCGCGCGGGCGATCGAAAGCCTCTGTCTCTGTCCGCCCGACAGGGTGATGCCGTTTTCCCCGACGGCGGTGTCGTAACCCTGCGGCTGCGCGAGGATGAAGTCATGGGCATGGGCGAGCCTTGCGGCCTCTTCCACGTCTTTGTCGGTGGCCTCCGGCCGTCCGTAGCGGATATTGTCCCGGATCGACCCCTCGAAGAGATAGGGCTGCTGCGACACATAGGCGAGCTGGTGCCTGAGTGACGACTTGGTGACGTCCGCAATGTCCTGGCCGTCGATCAGGATCTGCCCCTCGGCCGGATCGTAGAAGCGCGGGATCAGGTTGATGATCGTGGATTTGCCGGCGCCGGAAGGTCCGACGAGGGCGGTCGTCTTCCCCCCCTCGGCAACGAGGTTGACGCCGCGCAGGATTGGCGCGCCCGTGGCATAGGAGAAGACCACGTCCTTCAGTTCGACCGTCGCCGTGGCGATACGGAGATCGGCCGCACCCGGCTTTTCCCGCTGCTGCGGCTGCAGGTCGAGCAAAGCGTAGATCATCTGCGCGTTGACCACGGCTCGGTCCATCTGGACCTGCAGTTTGGCCAGGCGCCGTGCCGGATCGTAGGCCATGAGCAGAGCCGTGACGAAGGCGAAGAAGGCGCCCGGGGGCACGTTGTCGTATATCGACCGGAAGGCGGCATAGGCGAGAACGCTGGAGATCGCGAAGCCGGCAAAGGTTTCGGTCAGCGGCGAGGTGCGCTCCGAAAGCCGCGCGATGCGGTTCGAACGGGCCTCGGCAGTGAGGATGATCTTGTTGACCTTGTTTTCGAGCTCATGCTCCATGGTGAAGGCTTTCACCACCGCGATGCCCTGGACGGTTTCCT
Organism: Neorhizobium sp.; assembly: GCA_052038935.1. Lineage (GTDB taxonomy): Bacteria > Pseudomonadota > Alphaproteobacteria > Rhizobiales > Rhizobiaceae > Neorhizobium. The sequence continues at coordinate 3,897 of JBQGDG010000245.1, forward strand.
GCATGGCGCCCAGCACGCGGCTGTTGATCTCCACCGATTCGCGGGTAGCGAGCCGGAGCCTGCGCGAGACATAGCGCAGCGCGTAGAGAAGCGGCGGCGCCACGGCGAAGACGATCAGCGAAAGCACCCAGTCCTTCGACACCATCACCCCGATCAGCGATACCAGCGTCAGCAGGTCGCGCGCCGTGGACGTCACGGTCAGGTTCATCACGTCGCGAATGCCGGCGATGTTCTGGCTGACCTGGGCCGCGAGATGGGAGGACCGCGCTTCCGAAAAGAAACCGACCGACAGGGTCATCATATGGCTGTAGAGCCGGCGCTGGTACCGCGCGACGATATTGTTGCTGATCTTCGACAGGGCAACGGCCTGTCCATAGGTGGCGAAGCCTCGCAGAACGAAAGCAAAGAGGATCGCGCCACAGATCAGCCACACGACGTCGGCACGCTTGTTGGCGAAGGCCTCGTTGACGACGGACTCCATGATCCAGGCGGTGAACGCAGTGGACAGCGCCACCAGCACCAGACAGCCGATGGCGAATGCATAACCGCGGATGTGGTCGCGCCCGTTTTCGGAAATGATCCGCTTCAGCACGCTGACGACGGTGCCGGAATCCACGTGTCTTTTCTTGTCTTTCTCAGCCTTCAATCGATATCCCTGTTCGGCTGGATGGCCCTTGAGTTCAAAGGGCTTGTTACCTCCTTGCCGCATGTTTTGCCAGACGATGCGGATCGATTCGCCTCATCTGTTGCATTCCGGCATGAGGAATGCGGCACGAAGAGGCGGGTGCGCGGGCTAAACCGGCCCCGGTTCCTTCGTGTCCGAACGATGCTCCATGGGCGCGGATCAGCGGCGCCAGCAGCGCCCTTCCGTTGCGATCCCGTAGGCGGCCGGGAGGCGCGCATAGCTGGCGAGCCCCGCGAGCGCGGCTTGCGGATGGGTGACGACGAAGGTCGGGATCGTCTTCATCAGCTCGGTATGCGGCGCCTTGTCCTCGAATTCGGCTCGGAACGCCGGCTTCTTCAGCTCGGAAAGGATTTTCGGAGAAATGCCGCCGCCGAGGAAAACACCGCCGCGTGCCATGAAGATGAGGGCGAGATCACCGGCAAGTCGCCCGAGATAGGCGACGAACAGGTCAAGCGTCTCTGCGGCCTGCGCATTCTTGCCGGCAAGACCCTCCTCTGTCACCTCGGGAGGGCTGTGCAGGCTCGGTTCCACGCCGTCGGCGGCGCAGACGGCCCGATAGATGTTGAGAAGCCCGCGGCCCGAGATGATCTCCTCGGCGGAAACCCGGCCCTCGATCCTGGCCAGGTGCGGGAAGATCTGCAGATCCCGGTCCGAGCGCGGACCGATGTCCACATGGCCGCCTTCGCCCGGAACCGGGAACCAGGTGTCGCGTGCGTGCAGAAGGCCGGCGACGCCGAGACCGGTGCCGGGCCCGAGCACGACGCGCGTGGCGTCCACAGCCGCCTCCATCGGTCCGATCTGCTCCCTGTCGGCTTCGGTCAGGGAGGCGACGGCCAGGGCCTGAGCCTCGAAATCGTTGAGCACCAGCACCGCATCGAAGCCGAGTTCGCCGATCATCTTCTTCGGCCGCACGATCCAGTCGCAATTGGTCAGATCGATCTCGTCGCCGTCGATCGGGCCGGCAACGGCGAGGATCGCCGAACGCGGCCTGGCAAGGTCCGTGCCGAGGATCTTTTCCCTGATCGCGTCGTCGATCGTCTCATAGTCTGCCGTCTGTACATGGATGAAATCGGATGCCTTGCTTTCGGCATCGGCAAGAATGGAAAAACGGGCGTTGGTGCCACCGATATCGCCGATAAGGATCGGGAAAGGCAGCGTGTCGAATTGAGTGTCGGCCATGGGGGACGGATCTCGCGGATTACTGGAAGTCGATGAGATGTTCGGCGGTGGCGCGGTTCAGCGCCATCGGAATGTCGTAGACGGTCGCAAGCCGGGTCAGCGCCTTGACGTCGACGTCGTGGGGCAGAGCGCTCAGGGGATCTATGAAGAAGATCAGCATGCCGACCGTGCCGGTCGCGATCATCGCGCCGATCTGCTGATCGCCGCCGAGCGGACCGCTCTTCAGCCGGGTAACGTCGAGGCCGGGGCAGGCTTCCTGTACGCGCCCGCCTGTCGTGCCTGTGGCGACGATCTGGAACCTGGAAAGCGCCGCCGCGTGCTTGCGGGCGAAATCCGCCATCTCGTCCTTCTTCAGGTCATGCGCGATCAGCGCGATACAGGGCTTGGCCGGTTCCAAAGGCGCTCCTCCACAGGGCCATGTCGATTCGCCTCGGCGCGTAGTGCATGCCGATGGCTGCACACGGAGCGGCGGGCTTTCGAGTCCACGCGTGGCATCGACGGAAACCGGTGTCGGTTCCGGCCGATGCCGTTAGGCGTTCTATCGTGGCAAAAGGGATATGGGAAGGCTTGGTCGCTTGATCGCAAACAGCGGTTGCGATGCCGCCTCAGCGGAACGGTCGCTCCCGCGGCAGCGGGACATCCGCCGGGATGCCTGCCGGATCGTAGGCCATGCTGTCCAGCGTCCGGGAAGCGGCAGGCGACGCAGGGCTTTCCGTGGAATAGGCCATGGCCGGACCACCGAATGTCGCATCGCCCTCGGATCGGGACGGCGCCGCAAGCACGGCCGAGCAGGCCCTCGGCAGGTCCGAAAGCATCACCTGACGCGGCTTGACCGGCTTCCTGTTGGGATCCGGCTTCGGCTTCGCCCAAGGCTCCGGCGTAAACCACCAGGCGAGAGACTTGTCGCAGCCGTCGCCCTTGCCGACCGGGGCCTGCGGCTTGCAGCCGGAAGCGCCCGCCGGGCACTGGATGCGGATATGGAAATGCTCGTCATGTCCGTAGATGGGTCTCACCTTGCCGAGCAGGTCCCGATCGCCGGTCCAGGTCTCGCAAAGCTTCTTCTTGATCGCCGGATTGACGAAGACGCGCTCGACCTGCGGATAGCTCGCAGCCTGCATCACCACGTTCGCATGGGTGCTCGTCCAGCGGCGGGAATCGACGGTCAGGAACCTGCTCTTGTCGAGCATTGACGTGAAGGGAAGGTCTTCGCGCTGCTGGGGGCTCATCGGCCGGGCGGGCTTCGGGGTGAACCAGATATCAGCGTCGAGGCCGACCTGATGGGAGGCATGGCCGCTCAGCATCGGGCCGCCGCGCGGCTGGGAAATATCGCCGACGAGGATACCCGTGCCCCAGCCGAGCCTCGTGGCGTCGCGTGAGAATTGTTCGAGGAGAGCGATCATTTCCGGATTGCCCCACCGCCTGTTGCGGGAAAGGCGCATCGCTTGCCAGGTCGGCCCGTCGGTGGGCAGCGCGACGGCTCCGGACATGCAGCCTTTGGCATAGGAGCCGAACGGCTGGGGACCTGAAGCGCTCGGAAGCCGCATGCCGCCGAAAAGCTGTTTTGCCGGGGTGCCCTCCTGGGCGAGGACAGGTTCCGCGGCGGCGCTGCAGAGCATGGCTGCCGCAGCCAGTCCGAGGACAATTTTCGAAATCGATTTCATCAAGATCCGCCGCAAATCACTTCAATCCTGATCCTACCGTGAAATGCGATTTTGGTGAAATGGAGATGCGGCTCCGGTTTGCGGTGCGATAAAACGCTTGTGAGAAGGCGCTCCTGTTTTTTGCCTGCTTTTGCCCTATGCTTCGCTGCAACACGGATCGCAGGAAGGAATGGTGCATGGAATTGGCGAGGCTGAGCAAAGCCGTGATGATCGCCCTGGCGGCGTCGGTTCTGGGGTCTTCCGCGGCGCCGGCGCAGGAGCCGAAATGGCGCCATGGGATCGCCGTGATCGGTGATCTCGAACTTCCGGCGGATTTCAAGCAGCTTCCCTACGTGGATGTCGACGCACCGAAAACCGGCGAGTTGCGCCTCGCCGATGAAGGTACCTTCGACAATCTCAATCTCGTCATCGACAGGGGAGCCCCTGCCGCCGGTCTCGGCATGGTCTTCGACACGCTGATGAAACGGTCGGAAAACGAGGTCTTCGGCACCTATGGGTTGCTCGCCGAAGCCGTCTCCTATCCGGATGATATGGCATCCGTCAGCTTCCGCCTGCGGCCGGAGGCAAAATGGGCGGATGGCGAGCCGGTCACGCCGGAAGACGTTGTCTTCAGCATGGAGATGCTCAAGCAGCACAGCGCCTTCTATTCCGGCTATTACCGGCATGTGACGGGCGTGGAAAAGACCGGCGACCGCGAGGTGACCTTCCGCTTCGACGAGAAGAACAACAAGGAGCTCCCTTCGATCGTGGGTGATTTCCCGATCCTGCCCAAGCATTGGTGGGAAGGAAAAGACGCGCAGGGCAAGCAGCGCGACATTTCCCGCACCACGCTCGAACCGCCGATGGGTTCCGGTCCCTACAAGGTCGCCTCCGTGCAGCCGGGATCCGGCATCCGCTACGAATTGCGTGACGATTATTGGGGCAAGGATCTGCCGATCAACCTCGGCCAATACAATTTCCGCGCCGTCAGCCACACCTATTTCTCCGATAGCGACGTCGAATTCGAAGCCTTCCGCGCCGGAACGATCGACTACCGCCGTGAAAACAGCTCCAGCCGCTGGGCGACACGTTACGATTTCGATGCCGTCAAGGATGGCCGCGTGACCAAGGAGGCGCTGACCAATCCTTTCAAGGCGACCGGCGTGATGCAGGCCATGGTGCCGAACATGCGCCGCGAAATCTTCAAGGACGCACGCGTCCGCGAGGCGCTCAACTACGCTTTCGATTTCGAGGACATGAACAAGAACCTGGCGTTCGGCGGCCTGAAGCGCGTCGACAGCTTCTTCTGGGGAACCGAACTCGCATCCTCTGGCCTGCCCCAGGGCAAGGAGCTCGAGATACTGAACGAGTTGAAGGGAAAGGTCCCAGAGTCGGTCTTTACCACGTCCTATACGAACCCGGTCGGCGGTGACCCGAACAAGGTACGCGACAACCTGCGCAAGGCGGTCGGCCTGTTCAAGGAAGCCGGTTGGGAACTCAAGGGCAACCGCATGGTCAACACGCGCACCGGCCAGCCCATGAGTTTCGAGATCCTGCTGAGCAGCCCCGGAATGGAGCGTTCGGTCAATCCGTTCGTCACGAGCCTGAAGAAGATCGGTGTCGAGGCCCGTATCCGCACCGTCGACGCGTCGCAATATATCAACCGGACCAGGAGCTTCGACTACGACGTCATCTGGGCGGTCTGGGCGCAGACGATGAATCCGGGCAACGAGCAGGCGGAATATTGGGGGTCCGAGTCGGTCGACCGCCAGGGCTCGCGCAACTATGCCGGCATCGCCGATCCCGCCATCGATGCGCTGATCCGCCAGATCGTCTTTTCGCCGAACCGGGAAGATCAGGTCGCGGCGATCAAGGCCATGGACCGCGTACTGCTCGCCAACCACTATGTCGTGCCGCTCTTCTATTCCGGCGAGGAGAAGATCGCCTATTGGAAAAAGATCGCGCATCCGCAGACACTGCCGGAATACGGTACCGGTTTTCCCGATATCTGGCATGCCGGCCAGGCGGCCAGATAGGCGGCCTCAGCAGGGCGCTTGCACACTACGGTTCCAACTGGTCCAAATGGACCGATTGATTCGCTCGAATACGAAGGAAATCCGGTTGATCCTTGCGCAGATCCGCGGTGAGACGAAGCCCGACACGGCGGGTGGGGAATTCTGATGGGCGCCTATATTCTTCGCCGCCTGCTGCTGATGATCCCGACCATCGTCGGCATCATGGGAATTTCCTTTCTCATTGTGCAGTTTGCGCCGGGTGGCCCGGTCGAGCAGATCATCGCCCAGATCCAGGGGCAGGATAGCGGCGACCGCCTTTCCGGCAGCAGCAACGACCTGACAGCCCAGGGCGGAGGCGGTGACGAAGGCCGTTACCGCGGCGCCCAGGGGCTCGATCCGGAATTCATCGCCCAGCTGGAAAAGCAGTTCGGCTTCGACAAGCCGCCGCTGACCCGTTTCCTCGACATGATGTGGAACTACATCCGCTTCGACTTCGGCGAGAGCTTCTTCCGCAATACCTCGGTGATCGACCTGATCATCGACAAACTGCCCGTGTCCATCTCGCTCGGCTTTTGGATCCTGATCGTATCCTACCTGATCTCCATTCCGCTCGGCATCCGCAAGGCCGTCCGCGACGGCTCGACATTCGACGTCTGGACATCGGGCGTCATCATCGTCGGCTACGCCGTGCCGAGCTTCCTGTTCGGCATTCTGCTGATCGTCATGTTCGCCGGCGGCTCCTTCTTCGACTGGTTTCCGCTGCGCGGCCTCGTGTCGGAGAATTTCGACCAGCTTCCCTGGTGGCAGAAGATTGCCGACTATTTCTGGCATCTGACGCTGCCATTGATCGCGATGTCGCTCTCCGCCTTCGCGACGACGACGCTGCTGACGAAGAATTCCTTCATCGACGAGATCAAGAAGCAGTATGTCACGACGGCGCGCGCCAAGGGGCTGAACGAGAGACAGGTCCTGTACGGTCATGTCTTCCGCAATGCCATGCTGATCGTCATCGCCGGATTTCCGGGTGCCTTCATCTCCGCCTTCTTCACCGGCTCGCTGCTGATCGAGAATATCTTCTCGCTCGACGGGCTCGGCCGGCTCGGTTACCTGTCGATCGTCAATCGCGACTATCCGGTCGTTTTCGGCACGCTCTTCATCTTCTCTCTCATGGGGCTGGTCGTGAACCTCGTGTCCGACCTCATCTATACCTGGATCGATCCCCGCATCGACTTCGAGCGGAGGGACGTCTGATGAATACGGCCGCTGCAACCACGGATGCCGGCATCACGAAGCCGGCCAGGCGCCCGTTCCTGTCGCCGACCAGCAAGCGCCGGCTCGCCAATTTCCGCGCCAACAAGCGCGGCTACTGGTCGTTCTGGATATTCCTCGTCCTCTTCCTGCTCAGCCTCGTGGCGGAACTGATCGCCAACGACCGGCCGATCATCGCCTCCTACAAGGGCGAGATCCTCTATCCGGTACTCGTCGACTATCCGGAGGAGAAGTTCGGCGGCTTCCTGGCCACGACCGACTACCGCTCGGACTTCATCCAGCAGGAAATCGATGCCAATGGATGGATGGTCTGGCCGCCGATCCGCTATTCGTACCAGACGGTGAATTCGCAGATCCCCCACTCTGCCCCGACGGAACCCTTCTGGCTGATGGCGAAGGAGGAACGCTGCAAGGCCTATCCTCAAGGTGACCGGGATCCGAACTGCATCATCGGCAACCTGAACTGGCTGGGGACCGACGACCAGGCGCGCGATGTCATGGCGCGAATGATCTACGGCTTCCGTATCTCGGTCCTGTTCGGCCTTGCCCTGACGATCTGCTCGGCCGTCATCGGTGTCGGAGCCGGTGCCGTGCAGGGCTATTTCGGCGGCTGGACCGACCTTCTGATGCAGCGTTTCATCGAAATCTGGTCGGCCATGCCGGTTCTCTACATCCTGCTGATCATCGCCTCCATATTGCCGCCCGGCTTTTTCATCCTGCTCGGCATCCTCCTGCTCTTCTCGTGGGTAAGCCTGGTCGGCGTGGTCAGGGCCGAATTCCTGCGTGCCCGGAATTTCGAATATGTGAGAGCCGCCCGCGCACTCGGCGTCGGCAACTGGACGATCATGTACCGCCATCTCCTGCCCAACGCGATGGTGGCGACACTGACCTTCCTGCCCTTCATCCTGTCCGGTTCGATCGCGACGCTGACCTCGCTCGATTTCCTCGGTTTCGGCATGCCGCCCGGGTCTCCCTCGCTCGGTGAGATGATCGCCCAGGGCAAGAACAATCTTCAGGCGCCATGGCTCGGACTGTCGGCTTTCTTCACCATGTCGATCATGCTGTCGCTCCTGATCTTCATCGGCGAGGCGGTGCGCGACGCGTTCGACCCGAGAAAGACGTTCCGGTGATACGATGACCCAGCCGCTTCTCTCCGTCCGTGATCTGTCCGTCGCTTTTCACCAGGGTGAAACCGAAACCCTTGCCGTCGACCGGGTGTCGTTCGATATCGCCCCGGGCGAGGTCGTCGCGCTTGTTGGCGAGTCGGGTTCCGGAAAATCGGTGACCGCCAACTCCATTCTGAAGCTTCTCTCCTATCCCGCCGCGAGCCATCCGACGGGAGAGATACTCTTCCAGGGCAAGGATCTACTGAAGGCGCCGGAGGCGGAATTGCGGCGCGTGCGCGGCAACGACATCACGATGATCTTCCAGGAGCCGATGACGTCGCTCAATCCGCTCCATCCGATCGAAAAGCAGATCGGCGAGATTCTCGAGATGCATCAGGGGCTGAAGGGGCAGGCCGCACGCGCCCGGACGCTGGAACTGCTGAATCAGGTGGGCATCCGCGAGCCGGAAAAGCGGCTCCCGGCATTCCCGCACGAATTGTCAGGCGGCCAGCGCCAGCGCGTCATGATCGCGATGGCGCTGGCCAACCGGCCTAAGCTTCTGATCGCCGACGAGCCGACGACCGCACTCGACGTCACCGTGCAGGCGCAGATCCTCGAACTTCTGCGCGCTCTCAAGGGCGAGCACGGCATGTCCATGCTGTTCATCACCCATGATCTCGGCATCGTCAGGAAGTTCGCCGATCGGGTCTGCGTCATGACCAAGGGCAGGATCGTCGAGGAGGGCTCGGTCACCGAGGTCTTCGAACGGCCGCAGCATGCCTATACGAAGCATCTGCTTTCGTCCGAGCCGCGCGGTGAACCGCCTCTGGCGGATGCAGCGCGTCCCGTGGTCATGGAAGCCCGGGACCTGCGGGTCTGGTTTCCGATCAAGGCCGGTTTCCTGCGCCGCGTCGTCGATCACGTCAAGGCGGTCGATGGTGTCGATCTGACCCTGCGGGCGGGTGAGACGCTCGGCATCGTCGGCGAATCCGGCTCCGGCAAGACGACGCTCGGTCTGGCGCTTGCGCGGCTGATCGCGTCCGAAGGACGGATCGTCTTCATCGGCGACGCGATCAACGGTTATTCGTTCAAGCAGATGCTGCCCTACCGGAACCGGCTGCAGGTGGTCTTTCAGGACCCGTTCGGTTCATTGAGCCCCCGCATGCCGGTCGGCGAGATCATTGCCGAAGGCCTGAAGGTGCATGAGCGCGGCCTTTCCGCCGACCAGCGGGACGAGCGGGTGGCCTGGGCGCTGAAGGAAGTGGGTCTCGATCCGGAAACCCGCTGGCGTTATCCGCACGAATTTTCCGGCGGGCAGCGCCAGCGTATCGCCATTGCCCGGGCCATGGTGCTCAAACCCCGCTTCGTCATGCTCGACGAGCCGACATCGGCCCTCGACATGACGGTTCAGGCTCAGGTCGTCGATCTCCTGCGCGATCTGCAGGCCAAGCACGATCTAGCCTACCTGTTCATCAGCCACGATCTCAAGGTGGTGAAGGCGCTGGCGAACAATGTCATCGTCATGCGCTCGGGCAAGGTCGTCGAGGAAGGGTCGGCGGAGGAGATCTTCAAGGCGCCGAAACAGGATTACACGCGAGCGCTGATGGCGGCGGCCTTTGATCTCGAGGCGGTCGAAAACGGCGCCGTCGGTCAATAGAATACGGGGAAGTCTCTTGTCGGAAAAAGCTGCGGTCGTCATCGATCTGAAATTCGAACGGCGTGACGTCGATCGGGCGCTCGGTAACGCATTCGCGGGGCGTCGTGTCCTGCACGCCTCCGACAGGTCTGCCGACCTCTCCGAGGCCCGTTACGCCGTGCTCTGGAAGCCGGATCCCGATCTCTTCCGGCGCGCGACCGGGCTGGAGGTGCTGTTTTCGGGCGGCGCCGGTGTCGATTCCATCCTCGCCATGCCCGGCCTGCCGGATCTCCCCATCGTGCGTTTCGTCGATCGCAGCCTGACGACCAGGATGAGCGAGTGGGTGGTGCTGCAGTGCCTCAGCCATCTGCGTCAGGTGCCCGCCTACGCGGCCCAGCAGAGGTCCCGCACGTGGCGCGAGCTTGCCCAACCCGAAGCCAGGGATCTGACGGTCGGCATCATGGGTCTCGGCGTGCTTGGCCAGGATGCCGCCCGGAAACTGAAGGTCATGGGTTTCGAGGTTGTCGGTTGGTCGAGAAGCCGCAAGGTTATGGAAGGCGTCGACACCTTCGATGCAGCCGAGCTCGATGCATTTCTTTCGCGCACCGACATCCTGGTCGGGCTGCTGCCGCTGACCGAAGAAACTCGCGGCGTCTTCGACGCCTCGCTTTTTGCCAGGCTCAGGCAGGGCGGAGCGCTGGCAAAACCGGTCTTCATCAATGCCGGCAGGGGCGGCAGTCAGGTGGAAACCGATCTGGTCGCCGCCTTGCAGGGCGGCGTTCTCGGCGGCGCGTCGCTCGACGTCTTCCAACAGGAACCGCTGTCGGCTCAGAGCCCGCTCTGGGACATGGACAATGTAATCGTGACGCCGCATGCGGCTTCGGCTTCCGATGTCCGCGCACTCTTCCGCAACGCAGAGATCCAGATGGAGCGCTTCGAAAGCGGTGAACCGTTGCAGCATCTGGTGGATCGCTCGACGGGATACTGACGATCGGTGCTGGAAGCGCGGCGGAACCATTCTTGTCGGCCGTTCGTTTGTGGGAGATTGACCGCAACACCGACCGGAACAAGGAGAGCACCGATGAATACTCGTCTCGACTCACGGGATTCTGGAGCCCGGCATCCGGATTCGTCCGGCGCTCCGGTGCAGGAGACGGCTACGGAAGCTCGTCAGGGAAGCAGGGGCATGCCGGTGCTCAAGGTCCTGATCGCCGGCCTGATACTGGCCGCGCTGGCCTGGGGCGGAGCCGAATGGTGGGGCGAGGCATCCGATGCGCCACCCGAGCAGACGGCGACCCCGCCGGCCGGCGAAACCACGCCGCAAAATTCCAATGCCGCGCCTACGGCCAATCCTGAGACGCCGCCGCCGGCCGCGCCGCAGGGCGGCGGTGCGCAGAACAGCAATCCCTGACATCTCCACGGCGTTCGAAGAGCCGAGACCGGCCGCGCGACCGCCGCGGCCGAACTGCGTCTGGACTTCGCCTCGTTTTTTCCCGATAAAGCTGCGGAGGGCCGAACAGGCCCGTCGTAGCGAGTGAGGCTGACCGGTTGCCGACGACCGGGACAGGGGCAGGCATGACCAAGACCGATATCGCAACCAGGGTCTATAACCACACCTGGAAGCTCGACCCGATCATCCGCAGTCTTATCGACACCGACTTTTACAAGCTTCTGATGCTGCAGATGATCTGGAAACTGTATCCGGACGTCGACGCGACATTCTCCCTGATCAATCGGACCACGAGCGTCCGGCTCGCCCAGGAGATCGACGAGGGAGCGCTTCGCGAACAGCTCGACCATGCCCGCACGGTGACCTTGTCGAAGAAGGAGATGATCTGGCTGGCCGGTAACACCTTCTACGGCCGCAAGCAGATCTTCGAGCCGGAATTCCTCAACTGGTTGTCCGGCTACCGATTGCCGGAATACGAGCTGTCGAAGCGCGACGGCCAGTACGAGCTGACCTTCCACGGCAAGTGGATGGACACGACCATGTGGGAAATACCGGCGCTGGCGATCATCAACGAAATGCGTTCGCGCGCCGCCATGCGATCGCTCGGTTATTTCACCCTGGATATACTTTATGCCCGGGCCAAGGCGAAGATGTGGGAAAAGGTCGAGCGGCTGCGCAGCCTTCCGCATCTGCGGATCTCGGATTTCGGCACGCGCCGCCGCCACAGTTTCCTCTGGCAGAGATGGTGCGTGGAGGCGTTGAAGGAGGGCATCGGCTCCCGCTTTACCGGCACCAGCAACGTCCTGCTCGCCATGGATTCCGATCTCGAAGCCGTGGGCACCAATGCGCATGAGCTTCCAATGGTTGCGGCGGCGCTGGCCGAGACGGACGAAGAACTGCGCAACGCGCCCTATCAGGTTCTGAAGGACTGGAACCGGCTCTACCACGGCAATCTCCTGATCGTCCTGCCCGATGCCTATGGGACTGCCGCTTTTCTGCGGAACGCACCGGATTGGGTGGCGGACTGGACCGGCTTTCGTCCCGACAGCGCTCCCCCGATCGAAGGCGGCGAGAAGATCATCGACTGGTGGAGAAAGATGGGACGCGACCCCAAGGGCAAGCTGCTGATCTTCTCCGACGGGCTCGATGTCGATGCGATCATCGACACCTACCGGCATTTCGAGGGAAGGGTTCGGATGAGCTTCGGCTGGGGTACCAACCTGACAAATGATTTCGCCGGATGCGCACCGACCGAAATTGCCGGCCTCAAGCCGATCTCGGTGGTCTGCAAGGTCAGCGAGGCGAACGGCCGTCCGGCCGTCAAACTCTCCGACAACCCGCAAAAGGCGACCGGCGAGCGTAAAGAGGTCGAGCGTTATCTCCGCTTCTTCGGCGAAGAAGACCGCATCGATCAGGCCGTGCTGGTTTGAGGGGAAGCGAAACCCCGCCCTAGGGCAGGATTTCGCCGCGTGGAAGGGGTCAGTCCAGAACCTGCACCACCGTATGGGTTTGCGGATCGACGATGACGCGCTGGTTGTTGACGACGGTGTAGGCGTATTTCGTGTTGCTCGGCACCGGCGTCAGCACCACCGTTTCAGGAACCGGTTTGCCGACAGCGATCGGCTGTTCCACCACTACCGATGTGGTCGGTGCCGGCTGTTCCTCGACATAGGTGACGACTTCGCGCGGCGGCGGGTCGATCGCCGAGCCGGCGATTGCGCCCGCAACGCCACCCACGGCCGCGCCGACCGGACCGCCGACGATGGCCCCCGTCACCGCACCACCGGCAGCGCCGGTCACGGTGCTCTCTTGCGCAATCGCCTGACCGGCGAACGTGGCTGCGAAAACTGCACAGGAAGCAAGAATGATCTTTTTCATGGTTCTTCTCCTCTTTTGACTTCCGGACAAGAAACTGTCGGGTCCGCCTGAGCGTTCCGGTCTCCGGCTCACCTTTGGTGATCCGGTGAAATGTTTGGAGAGCGGCAGGTCACGTCCGCGCGGCACGTTCCCGCGCCCGCACGCGAAAAGGCGGAAGCGACCATGTGCCTATTGCCAATTGGCGGCACAAATCTATTTGCGGGCTGAGTTGTGGTAGGAGATGCCAGTGGAATACCGCTTTCTGATTGTTGAGGACAGCCTGCTTGTGGCGATGGACATCGAGGAAGCCGTCCAGCGCAGCGGACATGACGTGGTGGGCATTGCCCCCGACATGAAGGTGGCCCTGAACTACACGCGCGAAACCGATATCGCCTTCGTCGACGTGCGCCTTGCGGACGGTGAAACCGGGCCGGAAATCGCCCGGGTTCTGGCCGAATACGGCATTGTCGTCATCATGATCACCGGCAATCCGGGCGTCGTCGCCTCGGGTGTCAACGGGGTGGTAGGCGTGATGGCGAAGCCCTTGACCGACCAGGCTTCGATGGATCTCATCCAGTTCGCCGTCGATCGCAAGAATGGCAAGCCGGGCGTGCCGCCTGCTCGCCTCCGGCTGTTTCATTGAAACGATCCGTCACATCACACCCTTGCCGAAAAGACCGTTTCCCTTTGCATCCGAAACGCTCTAAGGGATCGTGATCGGGCGAGTTCAGAGGACCTATGCGTTTCTTCATCACAGGCACGGCGGGATTCATCGGGTTTCATCTCGCCCGCAAGCTTTTGCAGGAGGGACATCAGGTCGTCGGCTATGACGGCATGACATCCTATTACAGCCTCAGGCTCAAGGAGGCCCGTAACGCCGCTCTCGTCCAGTTCCCGTCTTTCGGCTTCGTCCAGGGCATGCTGGAGGACAGGCAGCTTCTGGAGCGGACCGTCGGTGCTTTCAAGCCGGATGTGATCGTCCATCTCGCAGCTCAGGCGGGTGTTCGTTACAGCCTGGAAAACCCCAAGGCCTACCTCGATTCGAACCTCATCGGTTCATGGAATATTCTCGAGATTGCCCGCCAGATCGGCGTCGGCCACCTGATGCTGGCATCGACTTCTTCGGTCTATGGCGCCAATCCCGATATTCCTTTCCGCGAGACCGACAAGGCGGACGAGCCGCTGACCTTCTATGCGGCAAGCAAGAAGGCGATGGAGGTCATGGCTCACAGCTACGCCCATCTCTACCGGGTGCCCACGACCGCCTTCCGCTTTTTTACCGTCTACGGGCCGTGGGGCAGGCCCGACATGGCGCTCTTCAAATTCGTCAAGGCGATGATCGATGATCGGGAGATCGAGATCTACGGCGAAGGCAAGATGAGCCGGGACTTTACCTATATCGACGATCTGGTCGATTCGATCGTCGATCTCGCGCAGATTCCGCCCGGAGAAGCAAACCGTGTCGCCGACATCGATACGCTGTCCGCCCAGGGACCGTTCCGGACGATAAATATCGGCGGTGGTCAACCCGCCGGCCTGCTTGATTTCGTCGAGGTCATCGAGCGGGCGATGAAGCGGCCGGCGAAACGCAGGATGTTGCCGATGCAGCAGGGTGACGTGCCGCGCACCTTCGCCAGCCCGGACCTGCTTTTGGCTTTGACCGGCCGCAAGCCCGAAACCCGCCTTGACGAGGGCGTTCAGGCGTTCGTCGATTGGTATCTCGATCATCAGGCTGAAATCGATTGACCGTAGGATCGTGAAGGGCTTCATCCGGTAACGGCGCCATCACGTCTGCCGGATCGGGCTTGCAACTGCTCATTCGGCCAACCAGTTCGGTTCAGGCAGAAATCTCCAAGACCTTTGAGCTCAGGCCCGGCAGCCTGACGCCCAACGTCTTGGATCGAGCGACTTGGATTTGATTGTGAAAGACTTTATGTTGCCGGAAATGGCGAATTGGATGTCACCAAGGGTAAAGGGCATGTCAGACGGTCTCAGGGATGCCCGGATCCTCATGTACAGCCATGACACGTTCGGATTGGGGCATCTTCGCCGCTGCATGACGATTGCCAACCATCTTGTCGGCACGTTCAGCGGAATGCAGGTCCTGATCATTTCCGGGGCGACGATCGCCGGTGCCTTCGATTACCGCTCGCGGGTCGACTATGTGAAGATCCCCAGCGTCATCAAGCTCCGCAATGGCGATTACACGTCCATGGACGAGCATATCAATCTGGAAGAGACGCTCGAGATGCGTCAGGCGATCATCCGACAGACGGCCGAGTCCTTCCAGCCTGACATCTTCATCGTCGACAAGGAGCCGCTCGGTCTGCGGCGCGAGGTGGAGGATACGCTCGTCTATCTGAAGAGCCGCGGCACGCTTCTTGTCCTCGGTCTCAGGGACGTGATGGACGCGCCGCATCTGCTCGATGCGGAATGGCGCCGCAACGACGTGATGGCAAAGATCGACCAGCTCTACGATCATGTCTGGGTCTATGGCCCACCGGATTTCCATGATCCGCTCGTGGGGCTGGACGTGCCCGTATCGCTGCGCCGCAAGATGACCTTCGTCGGGTTCCTGCAGCGCAAGGCGCTGGGACGCACGACGTCCCAACCAGAGCCGCGTGGCGACTATATCCTCGTGACCACCGGTGGCGGCGGCGACGGTTACGAACTCGTCCGTGACGTCATCAACGCCTATGACGCGGACCCGACGCTGAAGGAAAGGGCGCTGATCGTGCTTGGCCCCTATATGCCGGGCGAGCAACGGAATGCGCTGAAGCTGTCGGCGCAGCAGCACGACTGTCTGGAAGTGATCGAATTCGACAATCGTATGGAAGACCTGATCGCCAATGCCAAGGCGATCGTCGCCATGGGCGGTTACAACACCTATTGCGAAATCCTCTCCTTCGACAAGCCGGCGCTCATCATTCCGCGCTACGTACCCCGCCAGGAGCAGTTGATCCGGGCGATGAGGGCGACCGAACTGGGATTGGTGGCAATGCTGCATCCCGACCACTCGGTCGAAGGAATGCGGCTTTCCTCGGCGATCAAGTCGCTTCTGCTGCGCCGGCCACCTTCGGTCACGGCACCGCATTTCAGGTTGGAAGGACTGCCCAACCTGTCTGCCATCGTGCAGGAATGGCTGGGCTCGCAGAGCCCCGGTTATCTGTCGCTTGTCGAGAACTGAGAGCTAGACCACGCCGACCAGTTGCCGGCGAAGCAGACGTGCGGTTTCCCGGGCGCCGTCCAGATTCAGATTGAAACTGCCGCGCCTCGGTTCGGCCGCCATCGCCTCGATACTCGCGGTTATGGCCTCCGGCGTGACGTCGGCCTCCCTTATCATTTTCGCAAGTCCCATCGCTTCGAGCTTTTCGGCGCGGGCCGTCTGTTCTGTTTCGCCACCGGCTGCGAAGGGCACGAGCAGCGCGCCGCAGCCCGCGCGCAGGATATCGCACACGGTATTGTAGCCCGCCTGCGATATCGACAGGTCGGCGCCTGCAAGCAGTTGGCGGAAATCGCTGCGGAAGCGGAACACGTCGAGACCGCCGGAACCCCGCCGCGAGAGCGCGTCGAAGCTCTGCTGGTCGAGATTGGGTCCGGTAATCGCACACCATCGGCCCGGGGAAGCCATGAGGTCGCGCGCCGAGATCGCCGCATTCAGAAGCTTGTGGCCGACGGCTCCGCCGCCGGCCGAAACGATGACGCGATATCGGTCGGAAGATGGAACCGGTGCGTCCGGGGCGACCAGCCCGGTGTAGAGGATCTTGTCGGCAATCCGGTCGGCGAGCGGGAACGTGTCTTCGATCCCTGTAAGGGTCCGGTCGCCATGGACCAGCACGCCGTCGAAATGGTCCCTCACGAGAGCCACCGTTTCTTCGTCGCGTCCGGGCTTCTTGCTGGTCTGCAGAATGTCGCGGATGGAGGCGAAGAGCAGCGGCTTCGGCCGCATATCGCGGAGGGCGTCGAGGAACGGCATAAGCTCGAAGCGCATCTGCCGGCGCCCGAATGGAAAGGCTTCTGTAATGACGATATGCGGCTTCGTCTCATGCAGGGCCGATAGCAGCTGCCGCACCCGCGACAGCTCGCCGTCCCGGCCGAGCTGCACGCTGTCCGCATCCTGAAGTCCGGAAAAACCCTCCTTCGAGGTAACGCCGGGGAGGAGCTGGACATGCCTGACGTCCGGACCGGGAAAGCCGTGGACGGGAAGTCCGCCGGTTACCATCGTCACCTCGAAACCGTCCGCGGCCAGGGCGGAGGCGACAAGGCTTGCCCGGGCGATGTGGCCGATCCCCAGAAGGTGCTGGACATAGAAAAATACGCGCGGTGACGTCATGATCTCGGGCGTCCTTCAGCCGCCAGCGCCTCGTAGGCGGAAGAGAACAATCTTTCCAGGTCCCGTATGCTGGTCAGGTGGTCGAAGTGACCGCGGACCTTGTCCTCCGCACGTGCCGCCATCCGGTCACGCTCCGCCGGATTGCGGATCGCACGTTCCAGGGTCTCCGCCAGAGCCTGCGGATCCTCCGGCTCGACCAGAAGTCCATTCTCCTCGTGGGTGAAGAGTTCGGGAATCCCGGAAATCGTCGTCGATACGCAGAGGATGCGTTGGCTTGCCGCTTCGACGAGTACGTTCGGCAGCCCGTCGCGATCACCGTCCTTGCCGATACGGCACGGCAGCGCGAAGATGTCGGCCCGGCTGTAATGCTCCAGCACTTCCTGCTGTGACATCGCTCCGTGCCAGTGGACCCGGCCGGAAAGCTCGAGCTCGTCCGCGAGAGGCTTCAGCGTCGCGAGCTCTTCGCCGCCGCCGACATGGTCGAGCCGCCAGGAAAGTTCCGCCGGAAGCAGGGCAAGTGCCTGCAGCAGGATGTCGAAACCCTTCTTCTCGACGGCGCGGCCAACGGCGAGGATGACGATCGGATCGCCCGGATCCGAGCCGTCGCGGGTCGCGGCCTCCCGCCTCGGTGGTGGAAACCGGCTGAGATCGAGCCCGTGATAGCTGAGATGAACCCTGTCCTTGCGGCTCGAAAGGGCCCGCAGGCGTGTGAGCCCGCCATCGGTGCAGGTGACGGTCCAGCGCGCTTCGTCGAGCTTGTCGCTCAGCTCCCAGCCGGGACTTGTCCAGATATCCTTGGCATGGGCGGAGATCGTCCAGGGCATGTCGAGCAGCTGGGAGGCATAACGCCCGACTGCGGCTGGCGTATGGATGAAATGAACATGCAGCCATTCTGCCCCGACCGGCCATTCGCGCGCCAGGACCAGTGCCTGGCCGAAGCGGCGGAATCGATTGGGGGTGAGGTCGCGCGGAAGATCCTTCAGGAACGATTTCGCCGCCTTGTAGAAGCTGGGTTTTCCCATCCAGTGCAGCAGCGCGCGGACGACCCGCCCGGGCTCGTGATGGAGATATTCCGGCAGATAGTGGACCGGCGCCTCTATCTCTGCATGCACGGGATGGCGCTTCTTGTCCGTGGGATGCCGCATCGAAAAGAGCTCCAGCCGGAATCCGGCGCGCTCAAGGCCACGCAGCTCCTGTGCGATGAAGGTTTCCGACAGTCGCGGGTAGCCCTTCAGCAGCACGACCATTTTTTTCGGTATGTTCAAAGTCTGTCCTATGCGGTCTTGGGCGACCGGCGTCTGGAAAGGGCTGACGCTGGTCGGAAAAACCAGTATCCGCCAGCCTCCGGCCGTGCAAGATCAGTGGTAGGGGTCGGCAGCGTCACGCAGCCCGTCTCCGAGGAAGTTGAAGGCGAGAATGACGAGGATCACCGGGATGACGGGGATCAGTAGCCAGGGATAGAGCGCGACGACGTTGACGGTGCGCGCCTCCGTCAGCAGCACGCCCCAGCTGGTCACCGGCGGACGCAGGCCGAGACCGAGAAAGCTGAGCGTCGTTTCGCCGAGGATCATGCCCGGGATCGTCAGGGTCGCGCTGGCGATCAGATGCGACATGAAGCCGGGGATCAGATGCCGGCCGATGATCCGCCAGTGGCCGGCGCCCATCAGCTGCGCGGCAAGCACATAGTCTTCCTCGCGCAGCGAAAGCAGTTTCGATCTTACCGCGCGCGCCAGCCCCGTCCAGTCGAGAAGCCCGAGGATGAAGGTGATGCCGAGATAGATGACGAACGGGCTCCAGTCGGCCGGCATGATGGCGGCCAGCGCCAGCCAAAGCGGGATGCTCGGAATCGATTGGAGGACCTCGATCACGCGCTGGACGACGAGGTCGAACGCGCCGCCACGATAACCGGCGAGCCCGCCGATCAGGATGCCGAGGACGAAGCTCGTGGTGATGCCGAGCAAACCGATGGTCAGCGAGATGCGTGCACCGTAGATGACGCGCGACAGCACGTCGCGTCCGAGGCGGTCGGTTCCGAACAGGAACATCTGGCCGCCTTCGGCAGGGCAGACGAAGTGGCGTTCGGACTCGATGAGCCCCCAGAACCGGTAGCTGTCGCCCTTGCAGAAGAAGCGCAGCCGCTCGATCCTGTTCGGATCGTTGCTGTAGACCCGTCTCAGGTTCTCCATGTCCAAAGTCATCGTCTGGCCGTAGACGAACGGTCCGACGAACTGGCCGTCATGGAACAGACGCACGGCCTGTGGCGGCGCGTAGATATGATCCATGTTGCGGGTGTGGAGATTGTAGGGCGCCAGGAACTCGGCGAAGATGATCGACACATAGGCGATCAGCAGGAATATGCCGGAAACCAGCGCCAGCCGGTGGCGACGGAACCGCCACCACATAAGCCGCAATTGCGACGCCTGTTTCGCGCTCGGTGCGCCTTCGATGCCCTTGTCGAATGCATAGGGATCGAAAGGAGCTTCGGAAACGTAATGGGGTAGCGGCTGGCCGTCCGGGGGAAGCTTGATCGTCATCTGGTCCTGCCGCCGTAAAGCCTGATGCGCGGATCGAAGAGTGCGAGTGCGATATCCGAAATGAGCACGCCGACCACGGTCAGCACGGCGAGAAACATCAGGAACGAGCCGGCAAGATACATGTCCTGCGTCTGCAATGCCTTGATGAGCATCGGCCCCGTCGTCTCCAGGGAAAGGACGACGGCGGTGATTTCCGCGCCGGAAATGATCTGGGGCAGGATGGATCCGATATCGGAGATGAAGAAGTTGAGCGACATGCGCAGCGGATACTTCGTCAGGACCTTGAAGGGATGAAGTCCCTTCGCCCGCGCCGTCATCACATACTGCTTGCGCAGCTCGTCGAGGAGATTGGCGCGCAGGCGCCGCACCATGCCGGCCGTTCCGGCCGTACCGATGATGATTACCGGGATCCAAAGATGCTCGAGGATCGACATGGCCTTGTCCCAGCTCATCGGCTGGTTGAGATATTTCTGGTCCATCAGGTGGCCGATCGAGGTTCCGAACCAGACATTGGCGAAATACATCAGGATCAGCGCCAGTACGAAATTGGGAACGGCAAGCCCGATGAGGCCGAGCAGCGTCAGCCCGTAGTCACCCCAGCTGTACTGGTGGGTGGCGGAATAGATGCCGATCGGAAACGCCAGGAGCCAGGTCACGATGATCGTCACCACCGAAACGAGAATGGTAAGCCACAGCCGATCGCCCACGACATCGGAGACCGGCAGCCTGTATTCGAAGGAATAGCCGAAATCGCCGACCAGCATCCCGCCGACCCAGTGCAGGTAGCGGATCGGCAGGGGTTGGTCGAAACCGTACCGGGCTCTCAGCTCCTCAACTTCCTGAAGATCGGCACTTTCGCCGATCGCCCGCATTTCGGCGATGTAGCTTTCGAAATAGTCACCCGGCGGCAGTTCGATGATGGTGAAGACCAGCATGGAGATCAGCACCAGCGTCGGGATCATCACCAGAAGCCGCCAGAGAATGTAGCGGATCATACGTGATCCTCCTCGTACCAGAAGGTGTCGGGCATATATACGCCGAGATAGGACGTCGGATCGTAGCCGAAGAGCCCCTTTTCGGGAATGTTGCGCAGCTTCGATGAGTGAACGACCGGCTGCAGCGCTTGATTGACGATGCCGATGGTGAAGACGCTCTGGGTGAAGATGGTGAGCATGGAATGCCAGATCGCCTCCCGCTGCTCGTGCGTTCCCGCGGTCTTCCACTCCTTCATCAAGGCAAGAAGCTGCATTGCTTCCGGCAGGTCCGGCGGATGGCCGTCGCCGCCGCCTGAAAGGTAATGAAGACCCCAGACCGGCCACTGCAACTGGTCGTCGAAAGTCGGCGCGAGTTCCTTCGGAGACATTTCCGCGGTGGGCACACCGTTGTCGAGACCCATCCAGACACACATGAGGGTCTCGCCGCCGATCACCCTCTTCCGGAAGATTTCCCGCTGCGAGACGCGGGTAAAGATCGCTATGCCGATCTTCGACCAGTGGTCCGTCACCAGTTCCAGAACGTCGCTTTCGAACGTGCTCTCCCCGGCGCTCTCGATGATGATCTTCGTAGGCCGCCCGTCCGGCAGGAGCCGCAGCCCGTCCTCGTTGCGGCCGATGAGCCCCGCCTCGTCGAGAAGCCTGTTTGCCAGGGCCACGTCATGGCTGGCCCAGGCGGTTTCGTATTCCGTCTTGAACAACGGGCTGTCGGGCAGGATGGAATTGCCGGCCTCATGGGCCAGTCCGAAAAAGACGGCCTTGTTGATTTCTTCACGATCGATTGCGAGCGACAGCGCGCGGCGAACCCGCACGTCCTGAAGCACTGCGCGCCATCCGTCGTCCTTGCAGTTGAGATTGGGAATGAGCGCTACCCGCGATCCCTGTGTCCGCTTCCACAGGTCAACCTTCATCGGGAACCGCTTCTCGGCGGCCTTCAGGAACGTGTAGTCGGAAAAGTCGACATTGGTGATCTGCAAGTCGCTGTCGCCCGAACCCGCCTTTGCGGCGATGAGGTCCGGCGCGCTGACATTCAGCACCATCTTGTCGATATAGGGCAGCTGAAGACCATTCTCGTCGACCCGGTGGAAATAGGGATTGCGCTTGAAGACGAACTGTCCGGAAGGCGGCTGGGTGCTGTTGTACCAAGGGTCGAGCGTTGGCAGTTCCGGGTTTTCCGGCCGCACCGTACGCGACATGCGCTTGTGGAGATCGCCCCATTCCTCGGCCTTGTATTTCTTCATCAGCCCGGCAAGTTCGTCCGCATCCTGATATTTCGGGTGGAACTGTTTGAGATAGGCCGATGGCATGGCGATGAGAAGCGGCGAGGGGCTTGCCAGCTGCGCCAGGAAATCGGGGTTGGGCTCGTCCCAGGAATAGCGGACCGTCCGGCCGTCGACCGGCTCGAAACGGGGGCCTTTGCCATTGACCCTAAGATCGACCGGAATGCCACCGCGATGCAGATCGCGGTTGTTCATCACGTCTTCCCAGGTATAGCGGAAATCCTCCGAGGTGAGCGGAGATCCGTCCGACCATTTGTGGCCCTCCCGCAGCGTGAAGGTGAAAATCCGGTCGCCGTCCGACGTATAGCTTTCGAGAATGTCTGGCTGGAGGTTGAGGTGCTCGTCGTAACCGACCAGCCGCGAATAGCTGTTGATCGGCATGACGCGGATGTCGCGCTGGCCGCCGATCAGGACGCGGACGACCCCGCCGTGACGGCCGGGCCGAAGGTTCTTTGCGCCGAGATTGACGACGCGTGGGTTGCGGGGCAGCCTTTCGCTGACCTCGGGAAGACCGTCGCCCTTCAGGCTCTCCGGGCCAATGAATTCCGCCCACGCTTTCAGCGGCAGCAGGCTTGCGGCGAATGCGCCGAGCATCGTCCGTCTCTTCATCATGCCCGCAGCTCCCGCAGATCCGCCTGAGGCTTGGCCAGCACGAAATGGCCCTCGCCCAGATCGAGATGGGTCAGCCGCTCGCCGCCCTCGTCCTGGACGAAGACGGGCGCCCAGTTCTGGGTCGCCTTCTTCGGCAGATAGAGCGTGTCGAGGTTGAGCGGGCGATCGAGGTCGGGGATCGGCACGGCGGCAATCAGCCGCTTCGTATAGGGATGGGCCGGGTTGCGCATGATCACCTCGCAGGGGCCGATTTCGACTATCTGGCCCGCATACATGACGGCAACGCGGTCCGCCATATAGTTCACCACGGCGAGATTGTGCGAAATGAACAGATAGGTCAGGCCGAGATCCGTCTTCAGATCCTTGAGGAGGTTGAGGATCTGCGCCTGGATCGATACATCGAGCGCGGATACGGGTTCGTCGCAGATCAGCAGTTCCGGTCCGAGCGCAAGCGCCCGGGCGATGCCGATCCGTTGGCGCTGGCCGCCGGAGAAACTGTGCGGATAACGGTTCAGCGCGCCATCGTCGAGACCGATGGTTCGCAAGAGGCGCTGCACCGCCTCGAGCCTGCTGCTGCGGGACCCGCGTCCATGGATTTCCAGGCCTTCCGCGATGATCTCGCGCACCGTCATCCGTGGCGAAAGCGAAGAGATGGGATCCTGGAAGACCATCTGTATGCGCTGCCGAAGGGTCTCCAGGTCGTCACCCCTGGCGGAAAGGACGTCGATCGGTCCCTTCTCGCTTTCGAACGTGATCGATCCGGTATCGGCCGTCAGCCCGCGCATCAGGATCTTGCTGAGCGTGGTCTTGCCGCAGCCGCTCTCCCCGACGAGGCCAAGGCTTTCTCCTCTGCGGATGTCGAAGCTGACGTCGTTCACGGCCAGCGTGACGCTGCTCTCACTGCTGCCGATCTTCCGTTTCTTGGCCTTGAACGTCTTGCTGATATTGCGCACCGAAAGGATGTTCGGCGTGTCGCCGCCCCGTCTCTCGGATTGTCCCATCAGGTTGGCCGTATCCACGGTGATTTCCCGGAGCGGCTTCAGCCGCTGGTCGCGCGCCATCTCGAAGGTCGGAATGGCCGAGAGCAGGCCTTTCGGATAGGGATGTACGGGCCGGCGGAAGATATCGTCCACATTGCCCGCTTCCATCACTTCGCCGCGATAGACCACCACGACCTCGTCGGCGAGATTGGTGACGACGCCGAGATCGTGGGTGATCAGCAGCATGGCCATGTTGAACCGCGACTGAAGATCCCGCAGAAGCTTGAGAATCTGAGCCTGGATCGTCACGTCGAGTGCCGTCGTCGGTTCGTCGGCGATCAGCAGTGCCGGTCTGCAGACGAGCGCCATGGCGATCATAGCGCGCTGGCGCATGCCGCCCGAGAGCTCGAACGGATACATGCTGTGGACTTTTGCCGGGTCCTTGAAGCCCACCAGCGACAGCGTTTCCTCGACGCGTTCGCGTTGCTCGCTCGCCGAAGACGCATCGTGGATTCTCAACGCCTCGTCTATCTGGTTGCCGATGGTGTGGAGCGGCGAAAGCGACGTCATCGGCTCCTGGAAGATCATGCCGATCCGGTTGCCGCGGATGGCGCGGATCTGCCTTCCGTCCTGGGGCAGCCGCAGGAGATCGATCGGACCTTCCTCCGATCGGGGATCGTTGAAGAATACGCGGCCCTGCGTCGATGCCAACGGGCTCTCGATGCCGACGATGGTGCGACCGATCACCGACTTTCCGGATCCGGATTCTCCCACCAGCGCGGTAACCTTGCCCGGCTGGATGCGCATGCTCAAATCGTTGACGGCGTGGATGGTGCCGCCGAAGACCGGGAAGCTGACGCTCAGATTTTCGATTCGCAGGAGATCGGGCACGGGCGTCATCGGGCAGCCTTCTTCCACGCCGGATCCGCGTCACCCGTCACGCCGTCGGCATTCATCCTCGGCCTGCATGTCAGGACGTCGCTTTTTTGCATGACGGCAAAACCGAATTTGTCGGGATGCATGTCTTGGCACCTGATTGGGTTGACGCTGGAACAAGATTGAGCGTAGCGCAGAGCAATGACCATAGTCCATGGCATATGAAGGTTGCCGGATCGCTACCGATGATAAACGAGCCAGAATACAAAAGGATGCTTTCGGAAGCGAAGAAGCTGATCCGGTCGGCCCGGCTGGACGAGGCGCGAGCACTTCTGCAGGAAATTTCGGTCCGGGGCCTCGGTATGGCCGATGCTTCCACCGCGCTCGGCCTGCCGCGACGGCTGCAGTCCGCCAGGCTGAGGCTCGCCAAGGCCGAAGGCGACGAGATCCGCAAGATCGCCTTCCAGTTCCATCTCGTTCCGCCGCCGGCACGGCTTGCATCCTACGCCGCCTTCCACGCCGAAGAGCGGGCGAAAATGGTCGACCTGTCGCGGATGCCGGTGCCGAGATGCATCCATCAGATATGGCTCGGCGCAAGAGCTGTTCCTCCAACTGTCCATGCCTGGGCGGAGCACGCCTCCGCAAATGGCTACGAGTATCGACTATGGCGCGAAGCGGATATTGAGCAATCCGGCTATGATCGGCATCCGGCGCTCCGCCACATGCTGGAGGTGGGGGATTATCCCGGCGCGGTGGATGTGGCCCGCTACATGATCCTCAGGGATCACGGAGGCATCTATCTCGATTGCGACTGGTATCCGGCCCGCAGCGCTCGCAGCTTCCATGATTTCCTGCCTTTGACGGGTCTTGCCGTCTTTGCGGAGGAGACGCCCCGCAATACCGGCGCCGGCTCGACGCTGTTTGCCAACTCCTTCATCGCCACACCGCCGGGCAACCCGGTTTTCGCAAGGCTGTCCGACGCACTTTCATCCATCGTCGCCGATCTTGGTGACGCACCGGCCTGGTGGTCGACCGGGCCGTTGATCTTCACCGTGGTTGCCCGATCGGGTCCCGTCAACCTGGCTGCGGCAGGCTTCGTCGCCGGCTCGATGCCCGGCGACGCCACGCTCCGGGATGTGATCGCCCGTGCGGCGGATGTGGAGGCGCGCGACGGCGGCCTGCTGATCGCCTGGAAGCCCTGGTAGCGCTCAGTCGGCGACCATCAGCTCACGGACCGATATCCATCGACACGCCGGATGAGACCCGGTGACCTCGAGGAAATCCTCGAGGAAATCCCATGCGGCCTCATCGTGGACGAGATGATGCGTGAGGATGCCGAGAGTGCGGGTGGAAGCCGTCATGGTGATCAGGCAGTCGGTCGCCTCGCCGTAGAGTTCCGCCGCTGCGCGTCCGCCCCTGCTGCCCTTCCAGTCGATGATGTCGACATGGGTGTTGACCATCCGTAGCGGGGCCGCCTTTTCAGGCCCGAATACGGAGAGCGCCTCATATCCGAGCGCGGGAAGGCGAGTGACGAGAGAGGGTGCGATGCGGTTCCATGGCGGAACCAGCAGCGGTACGGCACGGGCGCCGAACATTTCATGGATGCGGCGAAGCCCGTCAGCGAGCGTGCCGAGCACGATCGTCTCGCCCCGCTGCAGGCCGAGCTCCTGTTTCTTCTCCGTCGGTGCGGCATGGTTGGTGTGATCCCAGCCATGGACGGCGACCGTGATCTCCTGCCTTTGCCGCAGCAGATCGGCCAGCGCCGTCGTCGCCCGGGCCGGAATGACGGCCAGGGTTATCGGCAGGGGAAATCCAGCCGACAGGCCGAGGAGACGAGCCAGGAGCGAGGTAGGCTCCACCGCGTCGTCGTCGCGCAGCCACAGGTCGACCGTCATTCCCTTTTCGGCCATGCGATCGAGCGTTTCGATAAATTGGCTGCGGCTCATCGGATCTCCACATATCGGGCGAGTATCTGGCGCAAGCGGGCGGCGGCACCGGCGAGCGATCGTTCTTCGAGCGCGAATGAATGCGCTTGCCGGGCGAGCACGGTGCGCAAACCGTCATCGGTCAGCAGTCGCCTGATCGCAGCGGCAAAGGCCTGTCGGTCGTCCGCCGGGGTCAATATTCCGGTTCGACCCTGTTCGACAACCTCGGGAACGCCGGCAGTCGCTTCGGCGACAACCGGCAATCCGGCTGCCTGCGCCTCCAGATAGGCAAGGCCATAGGCCTCGCCATGTCCCGGCCAGACGAAGATCGAGCCCCGCGAAAGCAGCCGCGCCACTTCCTCCTCCGGCAAGGCGCCGAGCCATTCCACCCTCTTCGGACCGAGCGGGGCGAAAGCCTGCATCACCTCGTCGCGGCATTCACCGTCTCCCGCCACCGAAAGCGTCCATGGCAGGTCCGTGATCATTTCGAGGCTCTCGGCCAGCGCCTTGTAGCTGCTCAGCTTGTCGCCCGGCCGCATCATCGCGACGGTTACCAGCCGCATCGGTTGCGGCGAAGGTGCCCGCTTCCGATAGGCGGCTCCGTCGATGAATGGCGCCAGCCGTTCGAGCTGCACATGCGGGGAGGCGGCCCGCAGCCCATCCATGTCGCGTCGCGTGAAGCAGAGGGTGACCGCCGCTGCCTCGAGGCCTTCCAGGAGAAGATGCTGCGACGTCTTCCAGGCGCCGATATTGCGGCGACGGGAATAGGACGCTTCCGCGATCACGAGCGGGATGCCGAGAAGTCTGGACAACTCCGGTCCCAGGAGATCTGGTGCCTTGTAGTAGGGATGATAGGTGAACCACATATCCGGTTTTCTCGGTCCGGAATATTCCGTCAGGATACGCTGGATCTCGAGGCTCGCTGCCGCCTGGTATGCATCCAGCGCGTCCGCCGGCTCGGGCGATCGCATGAACGTGCGCATCTCCGATGCCACCGTGACATCGTGCCCCAGCAGAACAAGTGTCCGGATGATCAGTCGCGCCATCAGCCGGTCGCCCGAAGGCACGGCGTGGTTAGGGGATTTCAGAGGCGAATAAAACAGGATTTTCATAGACGTGACGGATTGCCGACGGGATCATCTCCCCGTCACCCACTCTTGACACGTCAGTGCTTCTCTCTCAACTGTCGCCTGCTGCTTCACCGCAAGGAATCTCCCATCATGAATGCCTCCCCCCTCCCTTCAGCGCTTCACGCGATGATCAAGGCACGCACGGCCAAGGCGGGCGTCATCGGTCTCGGTTATGTCGGCTTGCCGCTGGCAATGGCCTTTGCCAGGGCGGGGTTCGGCGTCACCGGCTTCGATATCGATCCTGCGAAGATCGAGCTCATCGGACGTGGGGAAAGCTATATCGAAGCGGTCTCGGACGAGGTTTTGAGATCGGAATGCGATGCCGGGCGGTTTGCTGCCACCTGCGATTTCGCCGGCCTCGGGGAATGCGATATTCTTGCGATCTGCGTGCCGACGCCGCTCACCGCCCATCGCGATCCCGATCTGTCCTACGTCGCCAAAACCGCCGAGGCGATCGCTGCGACCTTGCGGAGGGGCCAGCTCATCGTGCTGGAATCGACCACCTATCCCGGCACTACGGACGAGGTGGTCAAGCCGATCCTCGAAGCGGCAGGTCTGAAATCGGGCACGGACTTCTTCCTCGGCTATTCTCCGGAGCGGGAGGACCCCGGCAACCGGCAATTCCGGACGGCGACCATTCCCAAAGTCGTCGCCGGCGACGGCGAAGCCGCGTCCAGCCTGATGCAGGCGCTCTATGGGGCGACCGTCTCGTCGGTCGTGCCCGTCTCGACGACCGCCACCGCGGAAGCCGTCAAGCTGACCGAGAACATCTTTCGAGCCGTCAACATCGCTCTCGTGAACGAACTGAAACTCGTCTACGACGCAATGGGGATAGATGTCTGGGAGGTGATCGACGCAGCGAAGTCGAAGCCCTTCGGTTATATGCCGTTTTATCCCGGGCCGGGTCTCGGAGGCCATTGCATTCCGATCGATCCCTTTTACCTCACGTGGAAATCGCGCGAATTCGAGGTGCCGACGCGTTTCATCGAGCTCGCCGGAGAGATCAACACGGCCATGCCGCATCATATCGTAGGCCGGCTGGCGGAGGCGCTGGACGTGAAGCGGGGCAAGGCGCTCAGCCGCTCGAGCGTGCTGCTGATCGGCCTGGCTTACAAGAAAAATGTTCCGGATATCCGTGAAAGCCCGTCGCTGCGGCTGATGGAATTGATCGAGAAGCGCGGCGGCAGCGCCTCCTATTTCGACCCCCATGTTCCGGAAATACCCCGAACGAGAGAATATTCGGACCTGATGGGCCGGCGGTCGATCGACTGGAATGAAGAGGCGCTCGCCTCCTTCGATGCCGTGGTGATCGCTACGGACCATGACGATGTCGATTACGACGCTATATCACGCTCGTCCCAACTGATCGTCGATACGCGTAACGTCTTCGTCCGCAAGGGCATCTCGTCGGACATCGTCATCAAAGCCTAGTCATCGGAAGACCCATGAGCCGCCTCGATACATTCATCAATCGCATGTGCGCCCAGCGCGATATCCTTAACCACGTGGCCCGCGACCTCGGCCTGCCGCCGGACGGTGCCGTCCTGGAAGTAGGTCTCGGCAACGGACGAACCTACAGCCATCTTCGGGAGCTGTTTCCCGATCGTCGCATCGTCGCTTTCGACCGGGCATTGAATGCCCACCGCACCCTCCTGCCGGACGAAAAGGATTTCGTCATGGGCGAGATCAGCGAAACGGGAAAGGGATTTGCCGGCAGCGGCGCTGCTTTGGTCCACGCCGATATCGGCACGGGCTATCCCGACAGGGACGCCATCATTCTTTCATGGCTACCGGATCTCGTGGCCGCGATGCTCCAGTCGGACGGATATGCGGTAAGCGGCCTGCCGCTCGCCCATAGTGACCTGCTGGCCATCCAGAGACTGCCCTCGGTCGAGGAAGGCCGGTACTTCATGTATCGCA
This sequence comes from Neorhizobium sp., assembly GCA_052038935.1. Taxonomy (GTDB): domain Bacteria; phylum Pseudomonadota; class Alphaproteobacteria; order Rhizobiales; family Rhizobiaceae; genus Neorhizobium. Next base: position 33,316 of record JBQGDG010000245.1, read on the forward strand.
GGGTCTAGGAAAGAGGGCGCGCTCAGACTTTTTGAAGGGCGCGCACCTTGTCCAGCTCCGAGGAAGTCAGGCGAAGCCGTTCGGCGAGCGCCCTGGTAACCTTCATCGTCATGCCGGGACAATCGTCCATGATGCGGAACAGGTAGTCCTTGTTGATCTTCAGCGCCTCGACGGCAGAAGCGGCTTGAACGGTCGCGCTGCGAGGACCATCGCAAAGAATGGAGATGTCGCCGACGATCGAGTTGGCGCCGCGTTCGCTGACCTTTACCGGGCCTTCGGCCGTTGTGACGAGAAATTCTACGTTGCCGCTGAGGATGAAGTAAGCGGAATCGCCGCTGTCGCCCTGCGTGAACAGGCGCTGACCAGCCTTGAAGCTTACCCGCTCGGATGCGAAGGCCAGAAGCTTGAGCTTGCATGCGTCCACTTCCGCAAAATACGGCAGTTTCCGCAACAACTGGACTTCATCACATAGCAACATCGCTCTTACCGCCTTTCCTGTCGGACCGATGGCTAGGCCACCAAGGCCTTGAAAGTGCCGCTCTCCTGTTCGAGTGTCTCGAAAGAACCTTCTTCCAGAATTGCGCCGCCGTCAAACATGACCACTTTATCAAACAAACGTGACAAAGAGATATTTGACAAGACCCAGACTACCGCCGGATCATTCTCCTGTTGGCGCAGAAATGCAAGTACGTTCTGAACGATTTCCTCCTGGGCATGTCTTTCGAGCCCCGGGAGAGGCTTGTTGAAGACGTAGAAGTCGGACCGCCGGATCAATGCGCGAGCCAGGTTGAGCTTTCGCCGCTGGATCGGCGTAAGCCGCCGTCCGCCCGCCCCAATATCGTATTCCAGACCCGCTTTTACAAGCTGATCGCCGAATCCGAGTTCCTGGGAGACGCTCGCTGCGAGTGAGCGCAGTTCCGCCACGCCATCGGCATTGCGGTTGCTCAGCTTCCCAAACACTATGTTTTCCCGCAGGCTCGCGACGGACACGTATTTGTCCGGGTCGTAGCGCTCGATCAGATCGCGCAGATGGGAGGGGAGCTCGGTATAGAAAAGCTCCCGCGACCCCACGATCTTGTCTCGCAGTTCGGCGGTCAGGATGCCGAGACGGTAGCGGGGTTCGATGTATTCGAGCGTCAGGCGGATGAACGCCTTGTCTGCATCCGAGAGCCGGAAATTCACGGGCTTCGGCTCGGCCCGGCGCTGCAATAGGTTCTGATAGTAGCTGATGTCCTCCGCCGAGAGCGACGTCACCTGGCGGAAGAACGGGTGATCGGCCGGCAGTCCGCCGAAGATTTCGACGAGGTTCTTCGCCACGGTTCGGCCGATATCGACGAAAGCGCGCTGCAGCCCGACCTTGTGGAGGGCATTGTAGAAATGCTCGCTGGACAGCAGCTCGTTCTCCGGCGCGAGCGGTTCGAGCGTCGCGCCGAACAGCAGGTTCTCGGCCACCGTAGCCTGTTCGTTGTACTCGTACGGTTCGAATGGGATGACCAGGGATTCCATTCCCAGCTCCTTCATCCGTTCGCGTAGCGCGTGTCGCATGTCGACCACTCGCGCGGCGAATTCGGGGTCTTCCGCTGGATCAATGGTTGAATGGAGCGCAAGTTCCAGTACGTCGTCCTTCAGCTGGACGGCTTCGAGCGCGGCGATGAGGGATTTCTTGAGATCCTCCTTCGCGCCGTTGCCGAGAGCCGCGGAATTGTAGTCCACCCAGCTGGCCCTGATATCGAGATGCGGATTGCCGGCCCTCTTCGCCTCGCGAATTTCCCAGAGCCGCTGGCGGGCCTCTTTGCCCGCATATTCGACCTTCTGCACGGGCGCATGCTTCAGGCCGTAGAGAAGATTGTCCTTCAGGCTGCCGTGGAAGAAGTAGCTCTCCGTCGATACGTAGGAGATGTAACGGCCCGTGACCGCTTCGGGAAGCTCCCGGATGTCTGCGTCGCCGAGGCAGATCTTGCCGCTGGTGGGCCAGGCGAGCCGGCCGAGCGCCTCAGCCATCGCTTCCGCGCCGCGACCGATATGATCGACCATTGCGACCGTCGAGCCGCGATCGATCTTCATCGTGACGTGATCGACGACCTTGGCCCCGCTGTCGTCGTTGACCGAAACTGCGACCGCCTGCAGTGTCTCGCCCCGGGTCTGGGACGCGGTTGCCGCGGCCGCGGCCGTCAGGGTATGCAGCGTCGGATTGATGAGGTCCTCGACCTCGAAATTCTCCACGACCTGTTCGTATTTGACCTGGACGTCCTGGCGCGCCTGATCCCAGTCGATCAGCTCCTTGAGCGGACCGGGCAGGTCCTTGTAGGCGTTGATGACGGCGACGAGCTGACCGACGTCGAGCGTGCCGCGCAGCGTCAGGTAACCACCGATGAGATAGAAGAGGAAGGGCGTCAGCTGGGAGAGGAAGTTGTTGAGGAACTTGACCAGAAACTTCCATTGATAGAGGTCGTAGCGGATCCTGTAGATCTCGCCGAGACGGCTCGCGACGTCGGCACGTTCGTAGTTGGATGTGTCGTAGGCGTGGATCGTACCGAGACCCTCGACGACTTCGTTCACCTTGCCGGCCAGCCGTCGGGCGGTGATCTGTCTCTGGCGGCCGAGCTCGATCAGGCGGCGGCGCATCTTGGGGATGATGATGACCTGGATGGCCACCATGAAGGCTGCGACCATGCCGAGCCAGAAATTCTGCAGGATGATGAAGAAGAGCGCCGCCAGCGCCTGGCCGCCGAGAAGCGCCGGCTGCACGAATGCGTCGCCGGTGAAGCCGCCGAACGGCTCCACCTCATCCTTGACCATGCTGGCGATTTCGGCGCCGTTGAGGCTCTTCACATGTCGCGGCGGGAACCGCAGCACGCGATCGACCAGTTCGAAGCGGATGCGCCGCAACAGCCGCTCCCCGAGGCGGCCCTTGTAGGTATTGATATAGTATTTGAACGCGCCGTTGATGATCACCAGAAGCAGGAACACGCCGCTGAGGGCGACGAGCGTCTCCATGCGATCGAGGGGATAGCCGGCGAAGCCGATCTCCTGGTTGACGATCGGGATCGTGAAGGAGAAGCCCATGAACGGCTGGGTGACCGTCAGGTCCTCGAACCCCTCGCCCTGGATCGGGCCGTTGATGATCTGCTTCGGCAGATCGAACGCCAGGAAATAGGGTATCATGGACAGGGCCACGATCAGCAGGATCCAGCTCTGCTGCGGACGCGTATGCCTCCAGATATAGCTTAGCAACGTCTTCTGCAGCATGAACCTTCACCAAAGCGACAGCATGACCGACTCGGGCGTCGGATAAGCTGCATCCGGCATTTATAGCGTGTCCTGCGGGTTTCCACGAGTGGGGCAAATGCGCGTTCGTTCAGCGGAACGTCGCGCTCGGCCTGAAGTTCTTGGGTACCGTCACGGATCGCAACCTTCCGCATCTCGTGTCGGGGGGGCGACTGTTCAAGACGGCGGGATCAATTTCTTGCACCTGTTGCAACCGGGTGTCGAAACCGGACGCGGAAGGCGATCAGCTGTCGCGTTTCAGCAGGCGCCGGAGCATGACGGCGGCCGCGATCGCCATGATCGCCAGAGTGAACCAGGTAATGGCGTAGACGAGATGGCTGTTGCGGAACCGGATGACCGTCAATCCGCCGACCGGCATGCCGCCCGGATTGGCCGCGGCATCGGCGTCGATGAAGTAGGGTGCGAGATCGGCGATACCCTTGGCGGCTCCGATAGCCGCCACATCCCGCGAATACCACGCTCCGGCCTCGGGGTCGTTGGTGCGCAGGAAGGCGCCGTCCGGCTCGCTGATCCGCAGCAGCCCGGCAATCTCCGTTTCACCGACGATCTGGCCTTCGGGGCGGGACGACGGATCACGTCTTTCCGGGGGCACGAAGCCCCGGTTGACAATAACGGTGCTGCCGTCGGCAAGTTCGAGAGGCGTCAGGACCCAGAAACCCGGACCGCGCTCGGTGACCGCCTGCACGAGCGTTTCCCGCCCGTGGTCATAGCTTCCGGCGACGCGCACATGCCGATATTCGATGTCGTCTGCCCGCAGTTGGGCCCATTCCGCGGTCGGAGGCGGGGATACTGCAGCGGCATGGACCCTGGCGTCCACCCGCGCGATCAGATCCAGCTTCCAGAACAGGCGCTGAACCTGCCAGGTGCCGAGTGCGATGAATACCGCCGCGGAGAGCAGGAGAAAAGCCCGAAGGGGCAGATGCGATCTCACGGAGCTTCCATTCCTCGAAGTGCCCTGCGCCCGGCGAATGGCGGGCGCAAGGCAGAGCCTTACGGCATGTTTTTCATCATCTCGGGCGACATCACCATCATGTTGGCATTGAGGTGATGCATGACCCACAGCGAGCCGACGAGGGCGATCGCCACGATGACGATGGTGAAGATCAGCGCCATCATCGTCCAGCCGCCTTCCGAACGGCTGTTCATGTGCAGGAAGTAGACCATGTGGACGACGATCTGCACGACGCCGAGGATCATGATCGCGGCGACGGTGGCGACCTTGCTGTCGAGCACGTCACCCATCACCAGCCAGAAGGGAATGGCGGTGAGGATGACCGACAGGACGAAGCCGGTCACGTAGCTCTTGAAGGTGCCGTGGCCCGCATCGTGCCCGTGGCTGTGGCCGTGATGGGCTTCGTGCGCATCTTCGTGCGAAGGGGCTTTAGCGGTCATCCGACAACTCCCATGAGATAGACAACAGAGAAGACGCCGATCCAGATGACGTCGAGGAAGTGCCAGAACATCGACAGGCACATCAGGCGACGGCGGTTTTCCGGGATCAGCCCGTGCATCTTGACCTGCGCCATCAGGACGACGAGCCAGATGATGCCGAAGGTGACGTGCAGGCCGTGGGTGCCGACGAGCGTGAAGAAGGCAGAAAGGAAGGACGAACGCTGCGGCGTCGCACCCTCGTGGATCAGGTTATAGAACTCATAGAGCTCGATCCCGAGGAAGGCGAGGCCGAACAGCCCCGTGACGCCGAGCCAGAAAAGCGTTTCAGCCTTGGCGTTGCGCTCCATCTGCAGCATCGCGAAACCGTAGGTGATCGACGAGAACAGCAGCATTGCGGTGTTGATCGCAACGAGCTTCAGGTCGAACAGATCGGCCGGCGATGGGCCGGCCGCATAATTGCGGCCGACGACGGCGAAGGTTGCGAACAGCATCGCGAAGATGAGGCAGTCGCTCATCAGGTACAGCCAGAACCCGAGGTTCGTGCTGTTTTCCGGATGATGATCTTCCTCGAGATGGAATTGCGGTTTTTCCGCCGTTTGGCTTGTATTGTTGCTCATTGTCACACCTGCTTCGCCAGCAGTTCGGTTCGTGCGGCTTCCTCGGCGGAAACGGTTTCCACGGGAATGTAGAAGTCGCGCTTGTAGTTGAAGGTATGGGCGATCGAGATCGCGATGATCGCGACGAAGGAGACGATCGCCAGCCACCACATGTACCAGATCAGACCGAATGCCAGGACAACGCTCAGCGCCGAAAGGATGGCACCCGTGCCGGTGTTCTTCGGCATGTGGATCGGGCGGAAGCCTTCCAGGGGCCGCGAATAGCCGCGGTTCTTCATGTCGTACCAGCTGTCATGATCGTGCACGACCGGGGTGAAGGCGAAGTTGTATTCCGGCGGCGGCGAGGATGTCGACCACTCCAGCGTGCGGCCGTGCCACGGGTCGCCCGTCTCGTCCCTGAGCTCTTCGCGCTTGAAGTAGCTGACGACGAGCTGGATGAGGAAGGAGGCGATGCCGATGGCGATCAGGCCGGCGCCGAAGGCGGCGATGATGAACCAGATCTGCAGCGACGGGTCCTCGAACTGGCTGACGCGGCGGGTGACGCCCATCAGGCCGAGCACGTAGAGCGGCATGAAGGCGAAGTAGAAGCCGACAAACCAGAACCAGAAGCTCATCTTGCCCCAGAACGGATCGAGCTTGTAGCCGAACGCCTTGGGGAACCAGTAGTTGACGCCGGCCAGCAGGCCGAAGAGCACACCACCGATGATGACGTTGTGGAAGTGCGCGATCAGGAAGAGAGAGTTGTGCAGTACGAAGTCTGCCGGCGGCACCGCCAGCATGACGCCGGTCATGCCGCCGATGACGAAGGTCACCATGAAGCCGAGCGTCCACAACATGGGCACGTCGTAACGGACACGTCCGCGATACATCGTGAACAGCCAGTTGAAGATCTTTGCACCCGTCGGGATCGAGATGATCATCGTGGTGATGCCGAAGAAGGCGTTGACCGAAGCGCCCGAACCCATCGTGAAGAAGTGGTGCAGCCACACCAGGTAGGACAGGATCATGATCACGCAGGTGGCGTAGACCATCGAGGCATAACCGAACAGGCGCTTGCCGGAGAAGGTCGCGACCAC
>JBQGDG010000246.1:0-5620 GCA_052038935.1 Neorhizobium sp.
GATATCTCGTCGAACGGGTTCATCGACATCTTCACGTTCGCAAGCTCGACACCCGTGCCGTCCGGCTTCACACGGATCTTCACGTTGTAGTCGACGACGCGCTTAACAGGCACCAGGATCTTCATGGGGTCCTTCCTTGACTAGCTCCGACGGCAAATTGCGACATTCGCCCTCTCCTCATTTGTCAGTTGGCGACATGGATACGCATTTTTCACCCGAATACAACGCGGATTCGGCCTCGCAGCTTGCGCTTTTCTCATATCGCTATTCGGCGGCCGTATCGGCCCGCGGCAGGTCCTGCCGATAGTGCGCGGCACGCGGCGCGACGATGCGCCGGTCGAACAGGGGGACGCCCTTTCGCCTCATCACGAGGATGAGCAGCGCGCCTGCCAGGATGCCGCCCACATGGGCGCCCCAGGAGACCATTCCGTCGAGATCGAGCGCAAGCATCACGAACTGCTGGGCGATCCAGAGCGCCAGCGGGATGAAGGCCGGCAGCGGCAGCGGGATGCGGAACATCACCAGCACCCACACCCGCACCCTCGGATGGAGCAGGAAATAGGCCGAAACGACGCCGGCAACGGCTCCCGACGCGCCGATCAGCGGCGCCTCCGCGCCGGGGGCGACCAGCCCGTGAAGGGCGGCGCCTGCCGCCGCGCAGAGGAGGTAGAAGACGAGAAAGCGGAGATGGCCGAGCGCATCCTCGACATTGTCGCCGAACACCCAGAGGAAGAGCATGTTCGGCGCGAGATGCCAGAAGTCGATATGCAGGAAAGCGTAGGTGAGGAAGGTCAGGTCTTCGGGCACGACGACGAGAGAGGGATCGAGGATCGCGCGATCGAATATCACCGCCGGAATGAATCCGAGACCGAGAGATGCGCGCTCCGCCTGTTCGACGGGGGCGAAGCTGGTGAACAGCCAGGCGAACACGTTCAGCAGGATGAGGCCGATCGTGACGTATTGAACGCGGATATGCTTGAGGTCGTTGGTATCGTGCAGGGGAATAAACATGGCGCATTCTCCTCCTGCGGGATGGTCAGCGGTTCTTGCCGGGGACCCAGAGAATATCCGCCCGGCCCGCGTCGTTTGTAAAGCGCGCCGCGACGAAGAGAAAATCGGAGAGGCGGTTGACATATTTCAGGGCCGCGTCGCTGACCGCTTCCTGGCGGGACAGTTCGACCATCCGGCGCTCGGCCCGCCGCGCCACGGTGCGGGCGAGATGGAGATGCGCCGCGGCGGCGCTGCCGCCCGGCAGCACGAAAGACCTCAGGGGATCGAGCCCGGCATTGAGCGCGTCGATCTCCCGTTCGAGCCGTTCGACCTGGGCGTCGACGATGCGCAGCGGTTCGTATTCGAGCGTCTCGCCCGTGTCGGGCGTCGCGAGATCCGCGCCGAGATCGAAGAGGTCGTTCTGGATCCGCATCAGCATGGCGTCCAGATCGGTCAGTCCGGACATGTGCAGACGCGCCATGCCGACGGTCGAATTGGTCTCGTCCACGGTTCCGTAGGCTTCCACCCTCAGGTCGAATTTTTCGCGACGGGGACCCGAGGCGAGGCCCGTCGTGCCCCTGTCGCCGGTTCGGGTATAGATCTTGTTGAGCTTGACCATGGCGCTTGTGTCCTCTCAGCTCGGGCGGCCGCCGCCGGTGATCCAGAGGGTGAGCATGATGAGCACGATCGCCACCGCCTGCAGCACGAGGCGCAATTGCATCAGCTTGTTCGAGCGGTTGGCGTCGGTGCCCTTCAGCATGTTGAACAGGCCCCGGATCAGCACGAGCACGACGAGGCCCATCACGATCAGGGTGAGGATGGTGGTGAAGCTGGACAATCTCTTGTCTCCCGTTAATCGGTCCGCCGCAGAAGCGAATAAAAGAGCGCGGCGGGAAGCAGCCTCTTGAGCAAGGCGCCCTGCTTCGCAGGTCTGGTTACCAGATAATGCGGCCGGGGACGAGCGGCATTCAAGGCGTGATCGAGCACCTCGTAAACGGCTTCGGGGCCGAGCTTGTGACGGTTGACGGGGCCCGTTCCGTCGAGCCGTCTCAGCTGTTGTTCGTATTCTTCGGCATGGGCCGACCCGGCGAGATCGATGTGCTCTCTGATCTTGGCGAGCGCATTTGCCGTGAACCTCGATGCGATCGGGCCGGGCTCGATGAGGCTCACCCCGATGCCGCTGCCGGCGAGTTCCATGCGCAGCGTGAGCGTCAGCCCCTCGAGCGCGTATTTCGATGCCGTATAGGCGCCGCGATACCGGTATGGCAGAAGCCCTAGGATCGACGAGCAGTTGACGATGCGGCCCCGGCCCCGGGCGCGCATGAAGGGGATCACCTGCCGGGTCAGCTCGTGCCATCCGAAGAGATTGGTCTCGAACTGCTGCCTCAGCGCCTCGGTGGACAGGTCCTCGACCGCGCCCGGCTGGCCGTAGGCGCCGTTGTTGAACAGGGCGTCGATCCTGCCCGCCGTCCGCTCCGAGACGGTTTCGACAAGCCGGTCGATCGTTCCGGATCGGGTATAATCCATCAGCAGGGCCTCTACGCCGTCCGCCTCCAGCGCGGCGAGATCTTCCGGTTTGCGCACCGTCGCGAAGACGCGCCAGCCGTCCCGCGTCAGGGCACGGGCGCAATGGGCGCCGATGCCGGAGGAACAGCCCGTGACAATGATCGTTCTTCTATCGGTCATCAGGATCCCGTTCTTGGCGCTTCCCTGTACAATCGACGGTGTTCCTCCCATATTCCGCAACGAGTCACAACGGAGTCTCCCTTGTCGGAAGAAATGCGTCGGCCGCGATGGCACCGATTGGCCTTCAAGGTGCTGTGGGATGCCTACTGGCATTTCTCCGAGGATGACGGCTGGGCGATGGCGAGCCATGTCGCCCTGTCCGGGCTGCTGGCGCTCTTCCCTTTCCTCATCTTCGGAACGGCGCTTGCCGGCTTCCTCGGCGCCGGCGGCTTTGCCGAAACGGCGGTACACCTGCTGTTCGATACCTGGCCGGCGGATATCGCCGATCCGATCGCCTCGGAAATCCAGCGCGTGCTGCAGATCCCGCGCGGCGGCCTGCTGACCGTCTCCGTGCTGGCGGCGGCCTATTTCGCCTCGAACGGGGTGGAGGCGCTGCGCATCTCGCTCAACCGCGCCTACCGGGTCACGGAGACCCGGGCCTGGTATGTGACCCGCCTGCAAAGTCTCGGCTATGTCATTCTCGCCGTGGTGATCTTCGCCGTCATCAGCATTCTCCTGCTGGCGGTGCCGGTCGCCACGCGTTTCGCCCAGACACGCTTCCCCTGGCTGCTCAGCGACCTGAATGCCGCCGCCAACTGGGGTCTGGTCGGCACCGCCCTCCTTTTGATGATCGGCCTGCTCGGTTCGCACAAATGGCTGCCGGCCGGCGAGCGGCGGCTGATCGACATCCTGCCCGGCGTCGCTCTCACCGTCGCGCTCTGGACCGCGTTCGGTTTCGGTTTCGCCGCCTATCTCTCCACCTTCGCCAATTATTCGGCGACCTATGCCGGTCTCGCATCGATCATGATCGTGCTCGTCTTCCTCTATATGGTGGGGGTGATCTTCATGCTCGGCGCGGAATTCAACGCCGCGATCCTGAAATACCGGGTCTATTCGGTGGTCAAGCAGGTGAACAGGCAGCGCAAGGCCAGGCGGACGGACCGCTCAAAGCCCGACGAGGCGGCGAATGCCGGCGGCGGGGAGGCCCTCGTCCCGAAGAGCCGCAATTCCGGTTGAACCTTCGCTCTTGGAAAGTTTCCGGCCGTCGCGGTCGAGAACCAGCCGATGGTGATGATATGCCGGCTCGGGAAGATCGAGCAGCGTCTGCAGCAGTCGGTGGACGGCGGTGGCGGAAAAAAGGTCCAGCCCCCTCACGACATGGGTCACGCCCTGCAGGGCATCGTCGACCACGACCGAGAGATGATAGCTCGAAGGCGCATCCGACCGGGACAGGACGACATCGCCCCATATGCCCGGATCGGCATCGACGCGCCGTGCGGGACCGTCCCCCGTCTCGTGCCACGAGAGAGGTGCGCCGACCATGGCCTTTGCCTTTCCGACGTCGAGCCGCCAGCCATGCCTGATGCCGGCCGCGATCAGCCTTGCCCGTTCTTCCGCGCCGCGCTCCCTGTCGTCGGCGGGATAGAGCGGCGATCCGTCGGGGTCGCGCGGCCAGATCGCGCCGCCGGCCTCGTATTCGGCGACGCGCGCCTTCACCTCGCCGCGGGTCAGGAAGGCCGGATAGACCAGCCCCATGTCCTCGAGGCGCCGGAGCGCCCGGCGGTAGCTGTCGAAATGCTCCGACTGCCGGCGGACCGGCTCTTCCCAGGAGAGGCCGAGCCAGGAGAGGTCACGATAGATCATGGCCTCGAATTCGGCCGTGCAGCGGGCGAGATCGATGTCTTCGATACGCAGGAGAAAGCGCCCCGCGGATTGCCGGGCCATATCGTGGTTCAGGAATGCCGAAAGCGCGTGGCCGAGGTGAAGCGCGCCGTTCGGGCTCGGCGCGAAGCGGAATATCGGTCTGTCGGAACGGGGATCTGGCATTGTTCGCTTGTGTCCGGGACCTCGGGTCAAGCCCGAGGATGACGAGCCCTTGGCATGGGTTCTATCAGATTGTGCGACGACCGGAACTCGCCGAATTATTTCCTCTCCTGCCTGTTTGCAGAGCTTCTCTCGTCGTCCGCGAACTTGACCCGGGGACGCGGACACGCGCATGGATGCGCCATGGGCGAAAACAATTTCAGCATCATCCGCCATGAAGCCGATATCAGGACCGGGCTGCAGCAGCTGCTTCTGCTCGACCCGCGGCTCGTGCCGATCGCCGAATTTTCCGGTCCCGTGCCGCTCAGGCTGGCGGAGCCCGGCTTTGCCGGGCTCGCATCCATCATCGTCTCGCAGATGGTGTCGCGGGCGAGCGCCGATGCGATCTGGCGGAGGATTGCCGCAGCCGGTCCGGTCACCGCCGAGGCCTATGCGGCGCTCGAGCCGGAGGTCATCGCCACGTTCGGCCTGTCGCGCGCCAAGGCGTCGACGCTGAAAGGGCTTTCCGAAGCCGTCGTCGCTGGCGAGATCGATCTGGAACGCGTCTGTCTCCTCGACGGCGGGGAAGCCATCCGGCGGCTCGTGCACCTGCCGGGGATCGGCCCGTGGACGGCCGAGGTCTATTTGATGTTCTGCGGCGGGCATCCCGATATCTTCCCCTCGGGCGACGTGGCGCTGCAGGCGTCGGTCGCAAAGGCGCTTTCGATGCCCGCCCGTCCGAGCGCCAGGCAGCTGGTCGAAATCGCCAGGGCCTGGGCTCCGCACCGGTCGATCGCCGCGCGACTTTTCTGGGCGCATTACGCGGTCATGACGCGCCGCGAGGCCCTGCCTCTGGCGTGAGGGCGGGCCGAACCGGACGGCTACATTTATAGGGCTTCACAATCCTGTAACAACGGACCTAATATAGAGGAGATAGATGCCGAATCGGGTAGGAGCGTCACTTGACGATTGCAGTCTCCCCGCAGGCCTTGCCGGCGCTCGTCCTGAACGCTGACTACCGGCCGCTGAGTTACTATCCCTTGTCGTTGTGGTCCTGGCAGGACGCGATCAAGGCGGTCTTCCTCGACCGTGTGAACATCAT
>JBQGDG010000247.1:0-25366 GCA_052038935.1 Neorhizobium sp.
ATCGGCCAGCCCTTCGTTTATCCGCAGAACGACCTCGACTACGCGTCGAACTTCCTGCGCATGTGTTTCGCCGTCCCCTGCGAAGAGTATAAGGTGAACCCGGTTCTGGCCCGCGCCATGGACCGCATCTTCATCCTGCACGCCGACCACGAGCAGAACGCCTCGACCTCGACGGTCCGCCTCGCCGGCTCGTCGGGCGCCAACCCGTTCGCCTGCATTGCAGCCGGCATTGCCTGCCTCTGGGGTCCCGCACATGGCGGCGCCAACGAAGCGGCGCTCAACATGCTTCAGGAAATCGGCAGCGTCGACAAGATCCCGGAATACATTGCCCGCGCCAAGGACAAGAACGATCCGTTCCGCCTGATGGGCTTTGGCCACCGCGTCTACAAGAACTACGATCCGCGCGCCAAGATCATGCAGAAGACGACGCATGAGGTTCTCGGAGAGCTCGGACACAAGGACGATCCGCTCCTGCAGGTCGCGATGGAACTCGAAAAGATCGCCCTCACGGACGAATACTTCATCGAGAAGAAGCTCTATCCGAACATCGACTTCTATTCGGGTATCACACTGAAGGCGATGGGTTTCCCCACCACCATGTTCACCGTGCTCTTCGCACTGGCACGGACCGTAGGCTGGATCGCCCAGTGGGCGGAAATGATAGAAGATCCGCAGCAGCGTATCGGTCGCCCGCGTCAGCTCTACACCGGCGAACCCAAGCGCGACTACGTTCCGGTCACCAAGCGCTAAGCTTTGCGGCCATGCAAACAGAACCCGGTCGGAAGCGGCCGGGTTTTTTCATGCCGATATGACGACCGCAGACATCCGCATCGAAACTCGGGTTGTATGGCGATCAATTGCAGCGGTGACTCAGCGTCCGGATGACGCGCGCGTCTCCAGGAGATCGAGAACGGCGCCGGCCGCCGCCTCGCCGGGCGGGACGGGAACCTGCAGCCGCTGCCAGGCGAGATCGCAACCTTCCAGCATCGAGCGACGCTGCAGCGTGTCGTTCGACAGCCGTTCCGCCCAGCGGCAGAGACTGCCCGGTCGTACCACCTCGTTGATATATTCCGGCACGACAGCATAATCGGCGATCAGGTTCGGCAGTGCCGCCGACCAGATCTTGATCCGGCCGGCAAGAAGCTTGATCAGCCAGTCGGTCTTGTAGGCGGAGACGACCGGCACGGTGGCGAGGCCAAGCTCCAGGATCACGGTGCCGGAGGCGGCCATTGCCGCGTCGGCCTCCACAAACGCCTTCCATTTGCCATCCGCATCCGACGTGATCTCGACGTGAACCGGAAGCTTCGCGGCCATGTCTCGAACCAGAGCCTCGCGTCGGGCCACGGTCGGAAGCAGAAATCGCGTCCTGCCGTTTCTGGCGGCGAATTCCCGCGCCGCTTCGCCGAAAATCGGCAACAGGCTCCTGATCTCTGCCGAACGGGATCCAGGCAGCAGCAGGATCGTCTTCTCGTCCGTCGAGGATTTTGCCGGCCGGTCGGCGCGCAGACTGCGAACCCGCAGGAGGTCGGCATCGCTGGTCAGCCTGTGGCCGACGAAGATGGTCTCCGGGCCGCCGAGCCTGGCCATCGCCTCCGGTTCGAAGGGCAGCACTGCGAGCACTCTGTCCACATAGGCGAGCATCGCCTTGGCGCGGTATTCCTTCCATGCCCAGACACTGGGGCAGACGTAATTCACGATCGGCAGACCGGGCAGGGCCGCCCTCACCTTCCTGGCGACACGATGCGTGAAATCCGGGCTGTCGATGATGATCAGGACATCCGGACAACCGTCGACAATGGCCTTGGCGGTCTGATTGATGCGTCCGATCAGATTGGGAAGCCGGGCCAGAACCTGCGTCAGCCCCATGATCGACAGTTCCGAAAAATCGAAAAGCGATTTCAGCCCCTGGGCTGTCAGGGAATCACCGCCGACGCCGATCAGTTCGACGGGACCGTCATGAGCGGCCTTCAACGCCGAGATCAGATCACCGCCGAGAAGATCGCCGGAAACCTCTCCGGCAACGACGGCCACCTTCAGCGCACGAGCCATTACAAGCCTCCGTTCAAGAGCGTCGGTTCGATGCCGCAGATGAAAATGCCTGCTGCGTCGGCTGCGGCAATCATCGCCTGCTCCTCCAGAACCAGCGCCCGTCCGGCCTCCACCGCGATGCCGGCCAGCCCCGCCCTTGCGGCATTGGCGACGGTCGATGGCCCGATCGTCGGCAGGTCGGCGCGCATATCCTGCTGCGGTTTGCAGAGCTTTACCAGAACGCCGCGCCGGCGTGCCGAGATCCGTCCTGCCGCGCGGAGTTCCGCGACCCGCACAAGCATCGCATCGGTACCCTCGACCCCCTCGAGCGCCACGACCCTGCCGCCGACGCAGACTGCGCCCTGCCCGATATCCAGACGGCCCAATGCCTGCGCAGCCTCGATCGCCCGCGTTATGTCCGACAGGTCGTCGCGGTCGGGAGACATCGATCCGAGCGGCCCGAGCTTTGCAAGCAGGCCCGGAGCAATCTCATGGGCACCGACGACCGTGCAGCCCATCGCTTCGATCAGCTTGATGACCATCTGCAAAACGGTATCGTCTCCGCCGGAGAGCAGTGTACGGACGACCGACGGCATCTTGACGATGGTCCTCCATGTCGGTCGGATATCGCGCCAATCCGGCCGCCGTGCCACTCCACCGGACATGACGACGCGACCGATATGCTTCTCGCGAAACGTCTTCTCGATTTCTGCGAGATTGCCGACGCCCACGTTCAGCGTCTCGAACCCTTCGAACGAGGCATCCGCCTCACCTTTGAGAAGAACGATGAAGGGCCGCTCGCCCGTCGCCCGAGCGGCCTCCGCCAGCCGGAGCGGCAGCAGGCCGCGTCCGGCGATGATCGCCAAACGATCCATCCGTGCCAGGCCAGACGCGCCGGCCATGGCGCTCACCCCTTCCTGCGGAAGGGGGACGAGATCGCCCGGTCGCTGTCTGCGGTGATGAAATCGATGATTTCCATCGCCTCCGGGCAATCTGCATAGTTGTCACGAACTGCAGCAGCATTCACGCGGACATTTCCCTCGCCTTCGAAAATGTCCTTGAACGCCCGGCGCACCCGATGGATGGTCTGTTTCTCCATACCGGCGCGGGTCATCCCGACGACGTTGAGACCGCCGAGAAGCCCCGGGTTCCCGTTCAGCATGCCATAGGGGATCACGTCGTAATTGACTGCCGAAAGCCCGCCGATGAATGCCTGGCGGCCGATGCGGGTGAACTGGTGCACGGCGCAGCCGCCCCCGAGGATCGCCCGGTCTCCGACATGGACATGGCCGGCAAGCATCACATTGTTCGACATGATGATATCGTGGCCGAGCTGGCAATCATGCGCGACATGGCTGTTGGCCAGGAACAGGCAGTTGTCGCCGACGACGGTCTTGCCCCCGCCGCCCACTGTCCCGGTGTTCATCGTCACGCCCTCGCGCATGGTGCAGTTGTCGCCGACCGTGAGCGTGGAATCCGCGCCCGCCTCATGAAGGCTCTGCGACACACCGCCGATCACCGCCATCGGAAATATCCGGCAGTTCCTGCCGATCACCGTCTTGCCGCTCACGACAGCATGGGACACCAGCTCTACGTTATCGTTGAGTACGACATTGGAACCGACATGGCTGAACGGGCCGACGACCACGTTCTCCCCGATGACCGCTCCGTCCTCGACGATCGCGAGAGGATGTATGCGCGCGCTGGCGGCAATGGTGCTCATTCGTCTTCCTTGCGGACAATCATGGCGCCGATATCGGCCTCGGCCACGAGCGAGCCATCAACCTTGGCATCGCAGTGAAACTTCCAGATATTGCCGCGCTGCTTCTGCTTGACGACGTGGAATTCGACACGGTCGCCGGGCACGACCGGCTTGCGGAAACGGGCATTGTCGATCGTCATGAAGTAGACGAGATTGCCGCTTTCACCTTCCTTGCGCGCGCAGATCGCACCGGCGGTCTGTGCCATTCCTTCTACGAGAAGAACACCCGGCATGATCGGACGTTCCGGAAAATGTCCGGTGAACTGCGGTTCGTTGGCGGTGACGTTCTTGATGCCGATGGCCGAATTGTCGCCGTCGATCTCGATGATCTTGTCGACCATCAGGAACGGGTAGCGATGGGGCAACAACTTCATGATTTCCTGAATGTCGGCCGCGCCGAGTTCCGGCTTGGTCCCCTCAGTCATTTCTATCTCCTCTGCGCTTTGCCCGGTCGTCCGACTGAGACATTTTTTCCGCCATCTCCCGAAGGAAGTCCTTCATCGGCCGTGCCGGGATGCCGCCGTAAACGACGCCCGGGGGCACGTCCGCCACCACGCCGCTCATGGCCGCGATCTGCACCCCGTCACCAATCGTGATGTGGCCGTTGATGCCGGATGCACCACCGAGGAGCACGCCATTGCCGATTTTCGTCGATCCTGCGATGCCGACACCAGCGGCAATACCGCAATGACGCCCGATATGGACGTTATGGGCGATCTGTACCTGATTGTCGATCTTGGTGCCCTCACCGATGACGGTATCGTCCATCGCGCCACGGTCGACGGTAGTGTTGGCGCCGATCTCGACATTGTCCTGGATGATCACCCGACCGATCTGGACGATCTTCAGCATGCCGCGCGGCCCCGGGGCGAAACCGAAACCATCCTGGCCGATACGTGCGCCGTTGTGGATGATGACACCATTGCCGACGAGTGCGGCGAGCAGGCTGACGCCGCTGGCGATGCTGCAATCCCTGCCGATCTGGACGTCGGGACCGATGACGGCACCCGCACCGATCCGCGTGCCCGATCCGATATGCGCCCGGGCGCCGACGACAGCCATCGGTTCGACGACGACACCGTCTTCCAGCCTCGCGGTCGCATCAACATAGGCTGCGGGGGAAATCTCGCTGTCTTCCGAAGTTATCGGCACGGGCCGCATGGCCTGCGGATGCAGGAAAGCACCCGCCATGGCGAAGGCGGCATGGGGCGTCTTCGTGGCAAGAACCGCGACGTGACCCGGAACGATATTCGCCAGGCCGGGATCGCAAATAATCGCCGACGCCTTGCAACTTTCCAGCTCGTGACGGCTCTTGCGCGAAAGCAAATAGCAGATTTGCCCTTCGCGGGCCCGTGCGACGGGCGCCACCGAACGGATCACGCGATCGCCGGCGCCGTCGTCCAAAAGTTCGGCCCCAAGATGGGACGCCAGCTTACGCAGACTGACGCCATCGTGGGGCGGATAAAATTCGTTCTGATCCATAAGGCCGAGCTCCTGAACAGGTCTCCGGCCGCTTTCGCGGCCGGAAAACGATCAGAACTGGTTCGCCATGCTGAAGCGGAATTCCTGGGTCTCGTCGAAGTCTTCCTTGACCACCGGAACCGCATAATCGAAGCGGATGTTGCCGAACGGCGAAGCCCACATGACGCCCGCACCGACGGAGGCGCGCCACGACATGCCCGTGCCCTCGACTGCGGCGCCGAGCTTGTTGACGTCGTTGCCATAAAGCGTTCCGGCATCCGCGAAGAAAGCGGCGCGCAGGCCGATGTCTTCCGGAACGGCCGGCATCGGCAGCGACACTTCGGCGGACGCGGTGAAGTACGTCGTGCCGCCCAGTGCGTCGCCATGCTCGACGGTCCGCGGACCGATACCGTCATTGTCGAAGCCGCGGATCTGGCGCCCGCCGATCGTGAACTGATCGAAGACGTTCAGGTTGTCGCCCGTGCCCATGACATGGCCGGCGCCGACGGCGACAGAACCGATGAGGTCGGCTTCGGTCGACAGGAGATGGAAGTAACGAGCGCGACCGGACAGCTTGTAATATTCCGAATCGCCGCCGAGACCGGCGAATTCATGCGTGAACGACGCATAGATGCCGTCGCGCGGCAGGGACTGACTGTCGAGCGTGTTGTAGGTAAGCGTCTGGGAGATCGACGACTGGGTATATTTGCCGTGATCGATCAGGTTGGCATAGGGCTCCGAGACATTGTCGTCCGCGGTGAACGGAAGACCGTCTTCGCCATAGGCGCCGTCGTTCTCGTATTTGATCTGCTTGTAGGTGTAACGGAAGGTCGTTGCCAGATCTTCGGTGATCGGCGCCGTCACACGCAGGGTTATGCCCTGCTCGGAATAGTCGTAGTAATCGTTCGACGACGTCTCGCTGCGGAAGATGTCGAAGCCGGCAGCAAGGCGGTAACCGAGGAAATAAGGCTCGGTGAACGACAGCGAGTAGGTGCGCGCGTCGTCAAGACCACCACCGACCGCGACGCGGACATACTGGCCGCGACCGAGGAAGTTCTTCTCTTCGATCGAGGCTTCGAGAATGAATCCGTCGCCACCTGCGGAATAGCCGGCGCCGATACCGAACGAACCGGTGGACTGATCCTCGACATCGACCACGACGACGACGCGGTCGGCCGCGCTGCCCTGGGTCGTCGAGATATTGACCGAGGTGAAGTAGCCGAGCGCTTCCAGGCGGCGCTTGGCGCGCGAGATCATTTCCTGGTTGAACGCATCGCCTTCGGAGAAGTCGAACTCGCGGCGAATGACGTAGTCGCGCGTACGGGTGTTGCCGCGGATCTCGATCCGCTCGACATAGGCCCGCTCGCCCTGATCGACCATGTAGGAGACGCCGATCGTGTTGGTCTGCAGATTGCGGTCACCGCGCGGCGTGACGCGTGCGAAAGGATAACCCTGCGAAGAAACCTTCTGGGAGATCGCTTCCATGGATTTCTGGATTTCGCGGGCGTCGTAGGTCGCGCCCGGCTTCGTCTCGACGAGACCCTTCAGGTCGTCGCCGCTGATGCCCTCGACGCTCGATTCGACCGAGATGTCGCCGAACTGGTAGCGGGCACCCTCTTCGACAGTGAAGTTGATGTTGTACTGGTTCGACGAGGCATCCAGCGTCGCATCCGAGGAAATGATGCGGAAATCGGGATAACCGTGATTGTAGTAGAACTGGCGCAGCGCATCTTCGTCGGCGCGCAGCTTGTCCTGGCTGTAGACGTCGCGGCGGGTCAGGAACGACAGCGGGCCAGATTCCTTCGTCGCGATCACGGCCTTCAGGCGACCATCGCCATAGGCCTGGTTGCCGACGAAGCTGATATCGGCAATCTTCGTACGGTCACCTTCGTTGATGACGAAGGCGACGTTGACGCGACCCTGGCCGACATTAGCGGTCTGGGTGGTGACCTCGATATCGCTGCGACCGATCGAGGCATAGGCCTCGCGGATACGCTCGATATCCGCATTGACCATCGTCTCGTTGTAGGGACCGAGCGGCTGGGTCTGGACGACGCCCTGGAGCTTGTCGTCCTTGATCTTGCGGTTGCCGTTGAAGACGACCTGGTTGACCAGCTGATTCTCGTTGACCGTGACGACCAGCGTGCTGCCGGAGACGCCGATCTTCACGTCGGAAAAATAGCCGGTCGCGTAGAGACGCTTGACCGACTCGTCGATGTCAACGTTGGAGAAGGTGACACCCGGACGGATCGTGAGGTTGGAACGAACGGCCTCTTCGCCGGCGCGCTGCGCGCCACGGACCTGGACGCTACGAATGACCGCGGCTTCGGCAGCGGGAGCGGTAGCAAGTACCAGTACACCTGCGCCGGACGCGACAACACTAGCAGACAGCGCAAACGCCGACACTGCGTTCAAGAACTTTGAACCAGCCTTCATTTTCAATTCTTACCTTTTCCCGTTGTCCCTCGGCGGGTGGAGCCCGACTCCGGCCACGTGTGTCGTTTTACCTTCTTTTGCCCTACAAGCAAGCTATCGCGTTAATTTCTATTTACTTCCTTTTGAGGCGTGGCCTTGAGGCCACGCAACATTGGGAACATGGTGAATAAACGGTTTATTCAGCCGCGCCAATCACTTCAGCCAATCAAGTTGGTGATATCGTTGAATGTCGCGAACACCATCAGGCTAAGCACCATGGCGAGACCTATGCGAAAGGCGATTTCCTGCGCACCGGCACCCAGAGGCTTTCCCCTGACGGCTTCTATGGCGTAGAAAACCAGGTGGCCGCCGTCAAGCACGGGAACGGGCATGAGATTGAGGAGGCCGATCGACACCGAAAGCACGGCGGCAAGCTGAACGACTGCGGCGAAACCGAGCGTCGCCATCTGTCCCGACGCCTGGGCGACGCGCACCGGTCCGCCGAGCTGATCGGCCTTCATGCGTCCGGTCACCAGATTGCCGATATAGCGGAACGTGCCGGTAACGATGTTGCCCGTCTCCTTCACACCCTCGGCGACTGCCTGCAGCGGAGTGAAGGTCTCGACCCTGAAATTGCCGCGCTCCTCGTTGGTCACGATACCGATGAGGCCGAGCTCGACCTTGTTGCCGAACTGGTCCGTGATCTCGGTGCGCTTCGGCACCATCGGCAGATCGAGGTCCTCACCATTGCGTTCGACCGTTACCACGATCGGGGTTTCCGGGCGGACGCTGACATAGCGACGAACGTCGTCGAACGTGTTGACGTCATATCCGTCCAGGGCCTTCAGCCGGTCGCCCGGCTGGACGCCGGCTTCCGCGGCAGCGCTTTCCGGGCGGACCTCGGCGACGACCGGATCGGCGACCATCTTGCCATAGACGGAAAACAGCACGGCGAATATGACGATCGCGAGTATGAAGTTCGCGATCGGCCCGGCGGCGACCGTGGCCGCGCGTTTCCACAGCTTCGCACCGGCCAGGGTCCGCGACCGGTCCTCCTCGCTCATATGCGCGACGCTCGATGCGTCGGGCAGGCTCGACGCGTCCTCGTCGCCGAAAAATTTCACATAACCGCCGAGCGGTATCGCCGATAGCTTCCAGCGCGTCCCGTGACTGTCCGTATAACCGACGAGTTCGGGCCCGAAACCGACCGAGAACGCCGTGACGCGGATCCCGCTCCACCGCCCGACGAGATAGTGGCCCATCTCATGCACGAAGACGAGGA
Organism: Neorhizobium sp.; assembly: GCA_052038935.1. Lineage (GTDB taxonomy): Bacteria > Pseudomonadota > Alphaproteobacteria > Rhizobiales > Rhizobiaceae > Neorhizobium. The sequence continues at coordinate 8,949 of JBQGDG010000247.1, forward strand.
GGGATAGAACGAGGATGAACGGGACGATGTAGCCCGTTATGAAAGTGAGGATCGCCATCAGTGATTCCGCTCGAGTTGCATCGGTCGAAGGCTGCCCTACAGCCCGAAGAGGAAGGCTGCGACCGAGCTGTTAACATGGCCTTTCATGGCCGCATCCACAAGAGTCAGCAAGAACGCCGCAAAGCAGGCGAAGACAAGGCCGTCCACCCGATCCATCACGCCGCCGTGCCCGGGTATGAGGTGACTGGAATCCTTCACCTTGAAGCGGCGCTTGATGAAGGATTCGAACAGGTCACCCACCTGGCTGGCCACCGACAGCAGGAAAGCGAGCGCCATCGTCCACAATGTCAGGCGGGAGAAGACGCCGAGCGTCAGGAGCGAGCCGGCCGCGACACCGGCCACGGTTCCGCCTATCGCCCCCGACCACGTCTTGCCGGGCGAGATTTTAGGCGCAAGCTTCGGCCCGCCGATGGCCCGGCCGACGAAATAGGCCAGAATATCCGTTCCCCACACCACGGCGAAGATGAACAGCATAGAAACAAAGCCGGCCTGGTTGTCGGCGCGGATCGCGGCAAGCGAGATACCGCTCAGACCCGCATAGACGATGCCGCCCGGAAGCCAGTAGCTTCCCTTCCGCAGCAGAACGAGCAGCAGAGCGGTAATCGCGCCGCCACAAAGCAGCGGGACCGAAAGGCTTCCGTCGCCGTAGACGATGGTCACCGCAATCAGCACGACGATGAGCCAGCCGAACGCGTTGGACTGGAAATCGCGATCCGCCAGCCGTGTAATCGTCGACCATTCATAATAGATGAGCGGGGCGGCGAGCGCCGCGACGATGCTGAATGCCAGCCCCCCGATCCAGGTCGCGCCGAGAACCACGATAGCCAGCACGATGGCGGAGACGGTGCGAAGCTTCAGCTCGCTCGCCATCAGCCGACGACCGCCGCAGGCCGGGCAGACAGTCCCCCGAACCTTCTGTCACGCGCCGCATAGATCTTGAGCGCTTCGATGAAGAGGCTTCGGTTGAAGTCCGGCCAATAGTCCGGCAGAAAGACGAATTCGGAATAGGCCGCCTGCCACAGCAGGAAATTGGACAGCCGCTCCTCTCCGCTTGTGCGGATGATGAGATCCGGATCGGGGATCCCCGCGGTGTCGAGATGATCCTCGATCATCGACGCATCGACCATGTCCGCACGGATGAGGCCGGCCTCCACCTTGCGGGCGATCTTGGTCATTGCCCGCGCAATCTCGTCGCGCGAGCCATAGTTGAAGGCGATGACCACGGTGAGCGCAGTGTTGTGGCGAGTGGTTTCCTCGGCCTCGAGCAACAGCGGAAGAATATCGCCACGCAGCCTGTCACGCTCGCCGATCACCCGTATCCGCACGTTCTCCCGATGCAGCTCTGCCAGATCCCGGCGGATGAACCGGCGCAGCAATCCGAGGAGATCGTTGACCTCGGCCTCCGGCCGGCTCCAGTTTTCGGAAGAGAACGCGAACAGCGTCAGGTACTTCACGCCCAGCTCGCCAGCAGCCCTGACGGTTTCCTTGACCGCCTCGACACCCTTGCTGTGTCCCATGGAGCGCGCCAGCCCGCGCTTGTTCGCCCAGCGGCCGTTGCCATCCATGATGATGGCAACGTGCTCCGGGATGATCGCAATATCTGGCGTCAGCATATCCTATGCAATTCCTTAAGCGGCCAAGGGAGGGCGAAGGTCGCCCGGCCTAGACCTGCATGATTTCCTTTTCCTTATCCGCAAGCAAGCGGTCGACGTCAGAAATCGTATCGTCGGTCATCTTCTGGACCCTCTCCGATTGCGACCGGCTGTCGTCCTGGCCAATCACGCCGTCCTTTTCGGCTTTTTTCAGGCCTTCCATGCCGTCACGGCGAACATGGCGAACCGCGACCTTGGCTTTTTCGGCGTAATCATGCGCAACCTTGACCAGCGACTTGCGACGTTCCTCGTTCAGTTCCGGAAGCGGAATGCGCAGGTTCTGACCATCGACGATCGGGTTGAGACCGAGATGCGATTCGCGAATGGCGCGCTCGACGGCGCTGACCATCGACTTGTCCCAGATGGAAACGCCGAGCATCCGGGGCTCCGGCACGGTGATGTTGGCAACCTGGTTCAGCGGCACGCGCGAGCCGTAGGCTTCGACCGTCACCGGGTCGAGCACGTTGGCGGAGGCACGACCCGTCCGCAGCGATGCGATATCGCTCTTGAACGCCGTGATCGCGCCATCCATACGGCGCTTGATGTCGTTGAGATCGACTGGTCCACTCATAAGCTGGAACTCCCATCTTTGTTATTGGCGGCTGTCTCTCGGCAGAGAGCCGCTTTCAGTTGTCGGATACGATGGTCTTGCGGCCGCCGCCGGTCAAGATTTGCGCAAAGCCGCCTGCCTCGTGGATAGAGAAAACGACGATCGGAATGTGGTTTTCGCGCGCCAGCGCAACCGCCGCCACGTCCATGACGGCAAGTCCCCGGTCGAGGACTTCACTATGGGTCAGGCTGTCGAAACGCGTTGCGGACGGGTCCTTTTTCGGGTCGGCGGAATAGATCCCGTCGACCTGGGTGCCCTTGAATATCGCTTCCGCGCCGATCTCGGCCGCGCGCAGGGCCGCGGCCGAATCGGTGGTGAAGAACGGATTGCCGGTACCGCCCGCGAAGATCACCACCCTGCCCTGCGCCATGTGGTGCAGCGCCTGTCGCTGCGAGAAGCTCTCGCAGATCTCCGGCATCGCGATCGCCGAAAGGACGACGGTGTCGATGCTCAGCTTGCGCAGTGAGGTCGCGAGCGCGAGCGCGTTGATGACGGTGGCGAGCATGCCCATATGGTCGCCTGTAACGCGGTCGCCGCCCTTCGAGGCCACGGCGACGCCGCGGAAGATGTTGCCGCCGCCGACGACCACGCCCACTTCAACGCCCATGCGCCTCGCCTCGGCGATATCCGAAGCGATCCGGTCGGCCACCGCCACATCGATGCCAAAACCCTGGCTGCCCATGAGAGCCTCGCCGGAGGCTTTGAGAAGAACACGCTTGTAGATCGGCTGGGACGACATGACGGCTCCTTGGAAGCGAAACGGGGTGCGGAGAGATCAAACGGGTTGCGGATACACGAAGGGCACCGGCTTGTCACCGGTGCCCTTAACCTTTTCACCGCGTTAGCTGACGAAAATCAGCCCTTTGCGGCAGCAGCGACTTCTGCAGCGAAGTCGGTCTCTTCCTTCTCGACGCCTTCGCCAAGCAGGAGGCGAGCCATGCCGGTGACTTCGATCGGTGCACCGACTTCCTTTTCGGCTTCCTTGATGGCGGCGCCGACGGTCAGGTCGGGATTGATGACGAAGGCCTGCGAAAGCAGCGCGACTTCTTCGAAGAACTTGCGCATGCGGCCTTCGACCATCTTTTCGATGATCGCTTCCGGCTTTCCGGATTCGCGCGACTGCTCGATGAAGACGTTCCGTTCGCGCTCGGCGACGGCGGCATCGACTTCTTCCGAGCGGATGGCGAGCGGTGCGGTCGCGGCGACGTGCATGGCGACCTGGCGGCCGATGGCAGCGAGTGCTTCCTTGTTGCCGGTCGACTTCAGGGCAACCAGAACGCCGAGCTTGCCGAGACGGTCTGCTGCTGCGTTGTGGATGTAGGTCGCGACGACGCCGTCTTCGACAGACAGGAGGGCCGAACGGCGAAGGTTCATGTTTTCGCCGATGGTCGCGACTGCGTCCTTGATGGTGTCGGTGACCGACTTGCCGGTTGCCGGGTAGGTGGCGGCGCCAACGGCTTCGACGGTGCCGTCGGTGGTCAGCGCTACGTCGGCGATACCGCGGACGATGGCCTGGAATGCGTCGTTACGGGCGACGAAGTCGGTTTCGGAGTTGACTTCGACGACAACTGCAGTGGTGCCGTTCGATGCAACACCGATCAGGCCTTCGGCAGCCGTGCGGCCCGACTTCTTATCGGCCTTGGCGATGCCCTTGGCGCGCAGCCAGTCGATTGCCGCCTCGATGTCACCGTTGTTTTCGGTCAGCGCCTTCTTGCAGTCCATCATGCCTGCGCCGGACTTTTCGCGCAGTTCCTTCACCAGTGCAGCGGTGATTTCAGCCATTGTGAGCCTCTTGTCGGTTCAAGTTGCGTGCCACCGGAAACCCCGGCGAACTCAAGGTATTGGGAACGAATGTACCCGGAAGTGTGACAGGGTGATGAAGTCCATCACCGGCCTTTGCCCTCGACCGCGGCCGCACGGGCTGCGGGAGGAGAGGCCTTTAAACGACCAAGGCCAGGGATGGATATCTCTGGCCTCGCTCAAGCAGGAAAGTCGGGAGCGGCCTGCGCCGCTCCGCAGCAGAACTCAGGCGTTTGCTTCGTCTTCGAGGGCTTCCTCGACCGGAGCGTCGGCGGCAGCGCCGAGGTCACGGCCAGAAGCGCCCTGCTGACGAGCAATACCATCGATCGCTGCACGAGCGATGAGGTCGCAATACAGGGCGATAGCGCGCGAAGCGTCGTCGTTGCCCGGGATCGCGTAGTCGATCAGGTCCGGATCGCAGTTCGAATCGATGATCGCGACGACCGGGATGCCAAGACGCTTGGCTTCGTCGATGGCGATCTTTTCCTTGTTGGTGTCGATGATGAACATCAGGTCCGGAACGCCGCCCATATCACGGATACCGCCGAGAGCCTTGTCGAGCTTCTCGCGTTCGCGCTCGAGGTTCAGGCGCTCCTTCTTGGAGTAACCGGACTGCTCCGAGTTCAGGATCTCGTCGAGCTTGCGCAGACGGGCGATCGAGTTCGAAATGGTCTTCCAGTTGGTCATCATGCCGCCGAGCCAGCGGGAGTTGACGTAATACTGGGCAGAACGCTTCGCCGAATCGGCGATCAGCTCGGAAGCCTGGCGCTTGGTGCCGACGAACAGGACGCGGCCGCCACGGGCGACGGTGTCGGACACGACCTGAAGGGCGCGCGACAGCATCGGAACGGTCTGAGCCAGGTCGATGATGTGGATGTTGTTACGGTCGCCGAAGATGTACGGCTTCATCTTCGGGTTCCAGCGGTGCGTCTGGTGGCCGAAGTGGACGCCTGCTTCGAGAAGCTGGCGCATAGAGAAATCGGGCAATGCCATGCCTTGTTATCCTTTTCCGGTTGAACCTCCGCAAGGCGAACAGCACCTCTCCTAGAGAGATGCCACCGGGCGGAACGATCCGGATTTCTCCCGGACGGTCCCATGCCTTACGTGTGGAATGCCGGTGCCCATACAGGTGATTTGTGACAATTGCAAGCGGCTTCGCGAAAAGCTGTGCCGGCGGCCTTGCGTCGCTAGCGCGCCAGGAGTTCGAGCAGCGGCAGCATGACGCCGGCATCCGGCATCGGCAGCACGGCATCGATATCTGCCGGCAGCAGGCCCGCTATGTCGTCGCCTGCATTTCCGGTGGCCGTGCCGAGCGGCCCGCGGAAACCATGCTTTTCCCATGCGAGCTGCTGCAGCGCCGGCGTCGTCAACGCATCCATCAACCTGCCGGCGGCCTCGTCCACGACGATCAGCGGGTGCGCGGAATAGACCGTCGGGCGCGGATAGAGCACGACCGGCTTGGCGCCGCTGCCGGACATGATGCGGTCCCAGCGGGTCTTGTCGGCGAGAATCCATTCGACGAGCTGGTTCTCGTAGCCGACGATCATGGGTTCGCCTCCCAAACCGCCTGCCAGATATTGCTCGAACAGCTTGCCCGACGAAGGAGACTTGAAGCCCATGTTGCGGAAGACCGCCTGCGTCTTCGGCCCGAATTCGGCAAGCGCCTCGGCCGAGGCGACATTTCCGCTCAAGAGGCTGAGCACGAGGCCGGCGAACATGAAACCCGAATTCGAGCGGTTCGGGTCCGTCGAGACGATGCGCGAGCGCCCATAGAGCATCGAGACCCCGAGCTTCGACCATTCGGCACCGGCGATCACGGCATCCAGCAAGGCCTTCAGGTCGAGGTGATAGTGACCGGCGCCGCTGCGCGTCACCAGACCGGCCTGCATCAACCCCTCTGCAATCGGCTGCCATGAATAGACCACCACCGGTGTGTTCAATACGACGCGATCGTCGCGGATCCTCACGCCGTTCTGCCGGGCGATGTCGACCATGATCGAGGACGAGGGCCAGAGAAACTGCGGGCGCTGCGACAGGAGCGCCTGCTCGCGGACCATCTCCACCGAACCGGCGACCCTGCCCTCTATGGACAGGCCGCGGCTGCCGAGCGCGCGGACCACGTCCGGATCGGAGAGGAACGCCTCCTTTTCTCCGCCGATGAACCCGGAGAGGCTCTGGCGATTGCCGAGCAGGCCCTGCAGTTCCGGACGATCCCTGACCGCCAGATATCCGCCGGTAGCGACGGCTCCGGTTGCCAGCAGTCCCACTCCAAAGGCGCGTCTGGATATCGCCATCAGCGTTCGAGGTCCTCTTTGAGAGACGCCTGTATCAGGCGCAGGTCCGTGTTCAAGCCTTCCAGCTGCTCGTCGACGAGGCTGTCGGCATAATGGACGAAGGCATCCTCCAGCTTCACCAGCACGCCGCCCACATCCTGAAGCTGCTTGCTGTCGGGCGCGCGCTTGGCCTCGACCGCCGCAAAGCCTTCGGCGAGCTCGGCTGCGCGCGGCAGATAGTAGCTGAGGAAGCGGCGCACCGCACCGGCGCTTTCCGGACTTGCCTCCACCCTGGCGAAGACATCCGCGGCAATCTCGGCGAGATGCCGGACACGTCTGGCCGTGTCCCTGTCCGAAATCCGCTCGGACGCAGCCTCCAGCCGCTCGGCCGCCGGCACGGCCGATGCCATCAGCTCGCGGACGAATTCCATCCTGCCACGACCCAGGGCCTTCTCGTCGAGCCCGTCGAAAAGACGGCGCGGCGCGAGGAGGAAGACGAGCCCGGCGAAGACGACGACGCCGATGACGCCCGCGATGAGGATCGGGACATCCAGTCCGAAGGTCAGCACGGGAATGACGGCCGCGGAGGCAAGGCCCGCCACGATCCAATTCCAGTCATTGCCGAACCATTTGCGCATCCGGGTCCTAATTGTAACCGCGCACCGTACGGAACGCGGCGGCGAGATCGGCGCCGCCGTCGAACACGCGGGCGGACGTGTTCTCCGCGAGCCTGTCGAGCTGCGTCTTGTCGGCATCACCGAACGTTATGCCGAAGACCGGCACCGACGGGCGCGCCTGATACCATTGCGCCATGAACTGCATGTTACGGTCGTCCGACCGGCCGTCGGTCATGATGACGATGGAGGACAGATAGTTTTCCCTGCCCTGGACCTGAACGATCCGCCGCATGGCTTCCGAGGCGCAGGCATACATGTCCGTCCCGCCGCCGGGATACTGGTTCATGATGCTGTTGAGAATCCCCTCCTGCTCTAGCGGATCCCCGCTCGCCACGAGCGTCTGGCGAACGCTTCCGTCGAACGGGATGACGATGATGCGGTCGGCCGGCGACCACTGGACCAGAACGCGGCTCGTCGCGGCCGGCGTGAACAGGAAGGTCATCGCGTCCTTCAGCTGCCCCACGCCCTCGCCCGACATCGAGCCGGAGAAATCGAGGCACATGGCCGTGAGCGACGGCTTGCGAAGCGCCGCCTGGTAAAGCGTCAGCGCCTCGCTGATGACCTGTGGCTCCGGCATGCGGATGGCCGTGACCAGCCGCTTCGGATCGAAATTCCATGACGGCTCCGGCGCCGCCGCGACGTCGGCCAGAGGTATGCGCCGCCCCGTTTCTGCAATGCGCTTCTGTATGTCGGGACTGCGCAGGTGAGCCAGCAGTTCGTCGAAAAAGGTGCGGACATCCTCGCCTCGCCCATGATCGACGAAACCGAGCGGTGAGTCCGCGACCGCTACGCCGTCTGCAGGATAGACGGCATAGAGCGGCTCCTGCCGCATGCCGGCCAGCTTGTCGTTGGTTTCCTTGAGTACGGCCTCGTAGTTCCACATCGCATCGTAAAGGGTGCCGCGCCCGGCGGAATCGACATACAGGTCGGCGAGCCATCCCGAAGAGCCGGACGAGCGCTCGACACCGGCAAGCAGGCCCTTGACGGTCTCCTGCACGGAGGCATCCTGCAGGTCGCCGGGTTCGATGACCGGCTTGTTGCCGAGCGCGCTCGAAAGCATCGCGAGATAGGCGCTCGCTCCGGAATTCGACTGCGTCGCCGACGTCATCAGGAATTTCAGCGAGCCGGCGTTCACCGCCGCGAGAATGTCCTTCATATAGACGTCGCGGCCGACCCAGCCGAGGGCCTCGGCCTTCGACCTGCGCACGCCGAGCACTACCGGCGTCTGGGCGATTGATGTCAGGTTCTTCACACGGCGTCTTGTATCGAACAGATCGACCCACACGCTGGAAGCCGGCCACACCGCATCCTGCTCCACCCCGGCTTCGCTCTGCAGCGCAAGGCCGATATCCAGCGTGCCTTCGTACCGGAAGGAACAGGTGGCTTTCCTGGATTTGCAGAACTCCTCGACGATCGGCTGGATGACGGTGTTTTCGGAACCGGAGACGATCGAGAATTCGGGTCCCTTGCCGAAATTGCAGCCGGCGAGCAGCAGAAGCGCCGCCAGCGGAAACGCCCGGGACAGCGTTTTTCCCATCCCCGCCATCACGCGCTCGTCATCGCCTTTTTGAGGTTGGCAGTCAGTTGCTCCATGCGGCTCTCCGCCTCGGCGCGCTTCCTGCGGCCATCCTCCTGCACCTGCAGCACGCCAGAGATCGTATCGACGAGATCGCGATTGGCCTGTTCCAGCGTATCGATATCGACAATGCCTCGCTGGGACTGCTCTTCGATGGCGATCGCCTGGTCCTTCATCATCTGCGAGGCTTGGCGGATCATGTCGTTGGTGGCGTCGGTGACCGTCTTCTGCAGTTCCAATGCCGACTGCTGGCGGCTGAGACCGAGCAGAATGACCATCTTCTGCTTCCAGGCAGGCACTGTCAGCGCCGACGTCGCCTGCAGGTTCTCTATCAACGTCTCGTCACCTGCCTGGACGATACGGATCTGCGGCAATTGCTGTATGCCGAGCTGACGGGCCTGCTGCAGATAGAAGATGCGCTTTTCCAGCCGGTCGAGCGCCTGGAGCCTGTCCTGATAGGACTGCGCCTCGATCAGCCCATCGCCGGCACCGGCACCGGCGGCCTCGGCTGCGGCCTTCAGTTTTGGCAGTTCGTTGGCGCGGAAGCTCTCGGCAAAAGCTTTGCCTGCCTGAACATAGGCGTCGAGCTTGATGATCGACTGTTTCGTTTCCTCATGCAGATCGTCTAGAAGCGCTATATCGCGGCGGAGCACGTCCTTGTGGCGGTCGAGCTCGAGACCGATCCGGTCGATCTGCCCGGCCACGTCTTCGAACTCCTCCTTGAACCTCTGCAGCCGCGCTTCCGCAGACTTGAACATGCGACTGAGAAATCCGCCTTCCCTGATCGAGGCGGGATCGAGGTTCTTCGACTTGAGGATGATGTCGTTGAGCAGCCGGCCGACCTCGCCCATCTCCTTGTTGCGGACTTCGCGCAGGATGCGGTCGGCATAGTCGGTGACGGACTGCTGCGCCCTGTCGCCGAATACGGCGACGGAGGAACGGTCGCCGAGGTCGATGCCTTCGGAGATCCGGGCTATTTCCGCCGGATCGGCAGAGACGACAGGCAGATTGGCACTCGACGTTACTGCAAGCTCGGTATCCGCCACGAAGTCCCCCTTCAGCATTCCGTTTCGTCATCGACCCGGACAGGTCGCGCGGCAGGACGGATATGGAGGCCGTATGGGAAAGGCCTGCCGAGGGACAGTATCCGCTGCAACAGTCCCGCCCCGCTCGATCGCGTCCGACGCGGCGACACACTACGAAGCAGGGAATGACAGTTTCATGACAGTGCGGTCGGGAAAGTTTCCGTAGCGGTCGCCCTGGACGGGATCACCGCGTCACCGGCGGGCAAGGGTCCTGCTCCTTCTTGAGCACTTCGAGCTTAACCAGACTGCCGGAAAGGGCGAAGTCGCCGTAGTCCATCGTGAGATCGCGAGTGATGCCATTCTCGTAGAGCTTGAACGACATATTGTAGACCGGTGTCGGATCGCCTGCCGTGCCCTCGTTGAAATAGGCGATGGTAACCGGCCAATACTGGTTCTTGGCAAAATCCCCGGCGCTGCCGGCATCCGCATCGTCCTTCTGCGGCATCTCGGCCTTGCCGATGACGGTAGACGTAAGGAGCGACTGGTCACCGTTTTCGGACCCGTCGAAGACGCGGGTCTCGAAAATCCGCTTGTCGTCCTTGGCGTTCTTGATGATGTCGAGCATGTGGCTCGTCGGAAAGGCACTGGCAGGCAGATCTATTTCCCGGCCATTGGCGCCCTGCAGCTCCACCTTGACCCCTTCGTCGCCCTGGCTCGCATCGCCCACGACTTCCTTGTCGGGCTGCTCGTCGGTGAAGGATTTGGTCTCGAAATGAAACTGGCGCGCCGAAATGTCCTCGAAAGTCCGAGTCTGCTGGTCGCTCGTCCGGGTCTCCTCGCCGGTGCTGATCTTCGTCACGAGGCGGAAATTGGTCGTGAAGCCCGTGCAGGCAGAACCGTTGAACTCATAGACCATGCGGCCGAACATGCCTTCGATGCCGGATCGCTCGGATGCATCCTTGAGCTTGAGGTCGTAGACGGCGCGATGGGGTACGAGCAGGCGCGCAGCACTGTCGGCGATCGGCGGAGCTGCGTGGGCAAGACTTGTACCAGCGGCAAGAAACAGCACGAAGCTCATGCGCAGCATTCACATTCTCCTATTGGACTCGGAGCCTGGTGTTATAAGAACGCCATTGGCCGAGGTTATGACCTTGATGCAGGATTTTTGAACGATTTACAACAAACGGGAGACTGAAATGCCCAGCGCCATAGACACACGCCTCGAAGAGCTCGGTATCAACCTGCCGCAGGCTGCAGCTCCGGCCGCCAACTACCTGCCCTATGTCGTCAGCGGCAACATGCTCTACATTTCCGGGCAGCTCCCCAACGAGAACGGCGCGCTCGCCGTGACCGGCCTCGTCGGTGGGGATGTCGATGTCGCGGCCGGTCAGCGCGCCGCTGAACTCTGCGCCATCAACATCCTGGCGCAGGCAAAATCGGCACTCGGCGGCGACCTCGGCAGGATCAGGCGCGTCGTCAAGTTGACGAGCTTCGTCGCCTCCGCGCCCGGTTTCTTCGAGCAGCATATCGTCACCAACGGCGCCTCCAACCTCATCGCCAACGTTCTCGGCGATGCCGGGAAACATGCCCGGGCCGCGGTCGGCATGGCGGCGCTGCCTTTCAATGCCGCAGTCGAGATCGAAGCCATCATCGAGATCCAAGCATGACATCCGCATCCTGGATCAAGGACGTCCCCGTCGCCCATCGCGGCTATCACGACATGAACCGCGATGTCTGGGAGAATACTCTCTCGGCCTTTTCGCGCGCGGTGGAAGCCGGTTTCGCCATAGAATGCGACATCCAGCTTTCGGCCGATAGCGTGCCGATGATTTTCCACGACGACAAGCTGGAACGCCTGTGCGGAATTCCCGGCGACGTTCGAGAGCGGACTGCAGCCGAACTGTCGATGCTCGCCGTCGGCGGTACGGCTGACAGGATTCCGACGCTGAAGCAGATGCTCGAACTCGTGGCGGGTCGTGTGCCGCTGGTAGTCGAGATCAAGGGACGCACCCCCGAAGACGATGACGGCTTTGTCGAGGACGTGCTGGAAGTGCTGGAAGGCTACCAGGGCAAGGTCGCGCTGATGAGTTTCGATCATCACATCCTGCGCGGGCTGAAAGACGCCGGCGCGCCCTATCCCGTCGGCCTCACCGCCATGGGCGACAAGCCGGAGGAATTCTTCCGGCATGACGAGGCGATGCAGCTCGGCCTGGACTTCATCTCCTACCACTGGCCTCACCTCCCCAACAGCTTCATCACCGCGCGGAGACAGGCGGGAATTCCCGTCATTACCTGGACCGTGAGGGATGCAAACGGGATCGAACATACCTATAGTCATGCGGAACAGATGACCTTCGAAGGCTTCGACCCGCGGGAGACCCCCGCCACGTAAGCGAGAGCATGCCAGGCAATCTCACGATCCGCATCGAAAACTCCCTCGCCGCGATCAGTCCCGAAAGCTGGTCGCGGCTTGCAGGCGCCTCGAAATCTCTCGATGCCGCCCTGCCCTACAATCCCTTCCTATCCCATGCCTTCCTTTCGGCGCTGGAAGAGTCGGGTTCCGCCACGGCAAAGACGGGATGGCTCGGCCATCATCTCCTGCTGGAGAACGAAGACGGCTCACTGGTGGGAGCGATCCCCGGCTATCTGAAGAGCCACAGCCAGGGCGAGTATGTTTTCGACCACGGCTGGGCCGACGCCTTCGAACGCGCCGGCGGCCGCTATTATCCGAAGCTGCAGTGTTCGGTCCCGTTCACACCCGCGACCGGCCCGCGTCTTCTCGTCGGCGCGGGCTTCGACCGGGACGCCATGCAATCGACGCTCGCGGCCGGTCTCCAGGAGGTGACCCGCCAGCTGGGCATTTCTTCGGCGCATGTGACCTTCGTGCCGGAAGAGGAGATCGATGTCTTCGAAGCCGCCGGATATCTGCACCGGACGGACCAGCAGTTCCACTTCATCAACGAGGGTTACGCTGATCATGACGCCTTCCTGGAGACCCTCGCCTCGCGCAAGCGTAAGGCGCTGAAGAAGGAACGTCGTGCGGCCCTGGAAAACGGCATCAGCATCGACTGGCTGACCGGCAGGGAACTTACCGAGGATATCTGGGATCAGTTCTTCGACTTCTACATGGATACCGGCGGACGCAAGTGGGGCAGGCCCTATCTGACGCGCAGCTTCTATTCGCTGATCGGCGAACGCATGGCCGACGATATCCTGCTCGTCATGGCGAAGCGCGACGGTCACTACATCGCAGGTGCGATCAACTTCATCGGCGGGGAGACGCTCTACGGCCGCCATTGGGGCTGCATCGAGGATCACCCCTACCTCCATTTCGAGGTCTGCTACCACCAGGCGATCGATTTCGCCCTGGCAAAGGGGCTGAAGCGCGTCGAGGCGGGAGCTCAGGGCGAACACAAGCTGGCGCGCGGCTATCTTCCGGTCACCACTCATTCCATGCACTACGTTTCCCATCCGGGTCTGCGTCGCGCGATTGCCGACTACCTCGAGCGGGAGCGGCGTGACGTCGAGGACATGAGTGGCTACCTGAACGAACACAGCCCTTTCCGAAAGGGCGAGCGACAGGAGCAGGATTGAGCATGCACGGCGAAAGCCGGGCTGCATGGTTTCTGGATCGAAGCGAGCAACGAAACGAAAGATAACGGCGCCGATGGCGCATCAAAAACGGAGGACTTGTCCATGAGCGGCATCGCCTATGACGACAACAATATATTCGCAAAGATCCTGCGCGGCGAAATTCCTTGCCATCGCGTCTACGAGGATGACGATACCCTTGCATTCATGGACGTGATGCCGCAATCGCCGGGTCACCTCCTGGTGATACCCAAGTCTGCATCACGCAACATTCTCGACGCCGACCCCGTCGTTCTGTCGACGCTCATTCCGGTGGTCCAGAAACTCGCCAAGGCCGCCAGGGACGCCTTCGATGCGGACGGCATTACCGTCACGCAATTCAATGAGCCATCCGCCGGCCAGACGGTCTTCCATCTCCATTTCCACATCATTCCGCGCTACGAGAACCAGCCCCTGAAGCCGCATTCCGGCAAGATGGAAGACAACGAGGTGCTGGCCAGGCACGCGGAGCAGCTTATCGGCGAACTAGGGAACTGATCAGGGCCGGATCAGCAGCAGGCCCGCTGCCAGTATGGCGATCGGCGCAGCGACGCCGATCGCCACCCGTTTGCCGCTTGCCAGGAACAGCGCAAAGCCGATGCCTGCGGCGGCCAGCCTCAGCCACAACGGCGAGTGGGAAAGCGTCCCCGTGGGGAAGACGATGAGCTTCGCCGTCACCGCCATGACGAGAGCCGTGGCAACTGCCCTCACCCAGTGCAGCGCCTCCGACTCCTCGTTGAGTCGGTTGCCGGCGAGCACGCCGAGCCAGCGCCAGATATCCGTCGCCAGAAAGCCCGCCACCGCGATGACGAGATAGGTCCACAGGTCGTCCGGCATCAGCCCCCCTCTCTTTGAGCCTGCCTCCGGCGGCGGCGATGGCGATCGATAAGATAGGCGGCGGTGCCGCCGACGATCCCGGCGAGAAGCACGTCGAATTTCGGGACGACGATCGCAAGCAGCGGCCCCAAAACGACGCCGACCACAAAGGCCAGCTTCACGACCGGTTGCTTGGCACTCGCCCAGATCGACGAGATGAAATACACGGGCGTCAGCATGAAAAGCGCACCGGCCACGATCGGAGGAAATTGGGAAACGATCCCGTAGCTGACGCTGACGATCAGCGCGTTGGTCAGGGTCAGCGTTACGCCGAAACCGGCGAAGAACACGACCCGATGCTGGCGGGGAACCTCCCGAAGATGGGTCGAGGCGAATACCCAGGACGTGATGGCGATGAAATGCGAGAGAAACAGCAGCATCCAGACCGGCGTCTTCGGGGTGCGCATTTCCGGCACGATCGAAGCGACCATGGGCATCATGCGGATCGAAGAAAGCGTGACGGCAAGAAAGGATGCGGCGATGTTCGCTCCTCCAAGCATGGAGCCGATCAGGATCATCTGCGCCGGCAGTGCCCAGATACCGAGCGTCATGGCGACGGCTTCGCCGCGTGTCAGGCCGGATTCCAGGGCGAATGCACTGAAACCGACATAGGATGTCATCAGGATCAGAGCCGGAAGCGACAGGACGCCACGCATCCCTGCCAGGAACCACCTCGACCTTCCACCCTCATGCGCCATGGGATCCGCCATCCGTCACGACCAGGATGCTGAGATAGAGCGCGGGAACGATATCTGTCAGCCAGACGCCGTTGTCGGCGCGGTAGAAGGCAAATCCATGCCGGTGCATTGAGATCGTATCGACTTCCAGCACCACGGGCGTGCCGTGCCGGCTGCCCACCTTCCTTGCCGTGTCCTCGTCCGGTGACAAGTGTACGTGCCGCCTGCTGCAGGGCTTCAGTCCCTCTGCGAAGATCGGGGCGAGCCTGTCCCGCGCCGTGCCGTGAAAGAGCAGAGCGGGCGGTTCGCTCGGCGCAAGACCGAGGTCGACCGGGACGGAATGGCCCTGCGCCGCGCGGATGAGCCTGCCGTCCTCCGACAGGGTGAAGCGCTGCTTGTCACTATTCGCGACGACCGAACCCAGTATGGCGCGGTCGATGCCGAATCCCGCTCTACGTGCCTCGGTAATCAGCGTATCGACAGGCGTCCAGCCGCCCGCATCGAGCTTCAGTCCGAGCCGCTCCGGCGCGTGCCGCAAGACATGGCTGAGAAGTCTGCTGATCTCACTCGACATCGAAACTCACCGCGATCTGGCCCCTGCGCGTTCAGCAGGCCGGCCCCCTTTCCCGTTCCGACCTACAAAAACAAAAATGCCGGGGCAAGCCCGGCATTTCCGTTTCGATTGGTGGAGCGCTTTACTTGCTCTTCGGCACGCGCGGTACCGTGCTTCCCTTACGGGGAGCGTTCTTCGGCGCATCCTCGGCGATCACGTCGCCGTCGTCCACCGCCTTGGCTTTCGCCGCACCGCCGTCCTTGCCCTTCGACGCAGACTTTTTGGCGGCTTTCGGCTTCGATACCTTGACCTTCGCCTCTTCGGCGGCCTCCTTCACCTCGGCCTCCGGCTTCGGCTTCACCGGCACCGCTTCCGGGATGGAATCGAGCACCAGCTTGTCCTTGCCGTTTTCGTCCTTGCCGACGGTGACACGGACCACGCCGCCCTTGCGCAGGGCGCCGAACAGTATCTCGTTGGCGAGCGGCTTCTTGATATGCTCCTGGATGACGCGCGAGAGCGGACGGGCTCCCATCCTCTCGTCGTATCCCTTGTCCGCCAGCCAGGCGATCGCGTCCTCATGCAGGTCGAAGGTCACATTGCGTTCGGAAAGCTGGGTCTCCAACTGCATGACGAACTTCTGCACGACCTGGTGAATGACCTGCGTCGGAAGCGGCGCGAACGGGATCGTCGCGTCGAGACGGTTGCGGAATTCCGGCGTGAACAGGCGGTTCAATGCCTCTTCGTCCTCGCCGGTGCGCTTCGACGAGCCGAAACCGATCGCGGCCTTGGCCATTTCGGACGCGCCCGCATTGGTGGTCATGATCAGGATGACGTTGCGGAAGTCGATCTTCTTGCCGTTGTGGTCGGTCAGCGAACCGTGATCCATGACCTGCAGCAGGATATTATAGATATCCGGATGCGCCTTCTCGATTTCGTCGAGCAGGACCACGGAATGCGGATGCTGATCGACCTGGTCGGTCAGGAGACCGCCCTGATCGAAGCCGACATA
>JBQGDG010000248.1:0-2446 GCA_052038935.1 Neorhizobium sp.
TCAAGAGCTAGACTAATGAGGCGGTATCGCGTGAGTTGCCGTAGCCGCATTTGACTCGGCACTCCTTGTTGACAGCGTCGCGCTGTTAAGAGGTTACAGAGCTGTCGCTGCCACAATTAAAGCGTACCCGCATCAACGCCAGCGGTCTGAAGTCTGAATCTTTCAGGAAGACATCATGCCCTGAAGGTAGCTTCTTGAAGCTGATCTCGATCCATTCTCCCGGCTCCGCATTGCCGAGATAAACCACATTCCGCGAGGTGATCATTGCAGGGTGCATCTCCCCTGCTTGAAACAATCCCCGATCTGCCAATGCGCTGTAGCTCGGGAAATAGAGAAGTCCTGCGGCATTGAAGTCTGTCGTCGGGCACGGCAGGACCATCTGGGTTTGTGACATCGCGGAGAGTTTAAGATGGTTGTTGCGAATGTCTCGCGCGGCGGCCGAGGCCGTCTCGGCAACGCGACGAACCGCGAGGGGAGCCTCAGGCGGCATCGCCAAAGCTCGCGGGCTCCTTCGGACGACGGATCGGTTGACGCCGGGTTCAGAGCGTCCCACAAAGGTCGAGACCAAAATCATGCGACCTACTGTATCGCCGCCTGCGGTGATGCGGAGAAGTGACGCCAGACGCCCGTGGCCGACGCGGTAGAGATCGGCGGCGAGTGTCATCTCCCCACCCAGGCGGGGGAGATGGGGTCTTACGAGCTGCAAGCTGGTCGCACGAAAAGCCGCATAGAGTGGCTCGCCCTCTGAGCAAGTGAAAACTGCATCCCGCTGTCCCATGGCGCGCGCGATGAGCCGCCAGTGCAAATCACCGGCACGTCGCTTGAGCCATTGCTCCGAAATGCCGCTGTAGCCCATTTCCGCCATGCCTAGAACGTGGCGTTCGATAAGCTCCGTTCCTTCATGCCTGGCGAGCTGAAAGGTGCTCATGCGGCCAGCCTGTCCTTTTGGAGTGCCACTATTTGTTCGGCGAGATACTGGCTGTCCTCGTCGATGCCAAGAAATCGGCCCGAGCCCCAAGTGTTCAACCAGCCAAGACCTATGAAATAAAGACCCGGTGCATCCGTTACGCCGCGACGGAACACAGGCTTGCCTCGCTGATCCAGGCTGTCGACCTTCAACCACGAATAATCCGGACGGAAACCGATTGCCCAAATGATCGACGTTATGCCTGCCTCCGCGAGATCAACTTCGGTGATTTCTTGAGCGGGACGCCAGACCTTTTCGAAAGGGGGTTCCTCCGGAGCATCGATTGCCTGCGCGGCGATCCAGGCATCGATCTGCTTACGTATACCCAGGTAGCTCCGGTCAGCATCATCGAGGTTCTTCTCAAGGTCGGGCAGGAACGTCATCGTTGTGCCGGAGCCGCCCGCGACAGATCCGTATAGCCGCACGCCCTCCAGGGCGTATTTGCGCAGATCGATCTCCTTGCCGCCGTCGCGCCCGGACATGTAATGGTTCGTCTGGGTGAGCGCTTTTACAGGATCGGGATGGCTATCGATCGTGACGGCATAGGTTCCTGCATCGTAAAGCCAATCTGTCGCGTCGCGCCCACGATATTTGCGCGGGCTGCGCGGGGCCGGCCCTACGGCAAGATGCACCGGACGACCTTCCAGATGGAAGTCGTCCATGATCTGCACGCCAGATTGCCCTGTGCCTACAATCAAGGTTCCGCCATCTGGCAGTTGCGACGGACGCCGGTAATCGCGCGAGTGCATCTGTAGGATAGAGGCGTCCAGATCTGCCGCGTAGGACGGCACGATTGGATTGTCATACCCGCCTGTCGCAACCACAACCTGATCTGCAGTCAAGGTGCCAGAGCTGGTCTCGATCCAGTATCCGCCGCCTTCGCGAGGGGAGACATGCGTGACGTCCACCCCTTCACGGACCGGCGGGTTGAAGCTTTCTGCAAAGCCATCCAGATAGTCTACGATCTCTTGCCTGAGCATGAAACCATCGGGATCCGCGCCTTTATAGTGCCAGCCAGGCAGGCGGCATTGCCAATTCGGTGTGACCAGACAGAAACTGTCCCAGCGATTGTTGCGCCAGCTTTCGAACTTCCGGTGGCGCTCGAGAACGATGTGTTCGATTCCTTCCTTCATCAGATACCAACTGACCGAAAGGCCAGCCTGGCCGCCCCCGATGATGAGAACTGGTACGTGCGGTACGATGGTGTCGGTCATAACGAACCCTTTCATGACATCGAGAGACAGGTGACTTGAGAATCGGCAGGCTGGTTGGTGGCCGTGGCTTCGATCTGTGCGAGCTGATCGAGTGCTGAGGAGCAGGCGAAGCCGAATTTCGCTGCGACGCGGTCCGATGCCTCATTCAGACCAGTGCGGGCACGTTCGACAAATTCGGTCAGGGGATAGGTGCATCCAGCTTCGAGATGGCGCGTAATGGCGGTCGAAGGCGAGTAGCAGCTCTCCTCCGTCCCATCAGGCCATC
>JBQGDG010000249.1:0-4309 GCA_052038935.1 Neorhizobium sp.
AGGATCATCAGACCGAAAAGCACGGTCAACATGAGGAAGACGTCGCCGAACGACATTACGACGGCCTGGCGCGTCACCATGTTGACCATCTGCCGGATCGCGCCGGTCGTGCCGTCGAGCCCGGCACCGTTGAGATTGGCGGCCATGTTGTTCAACTGGTCGAGCGCAATCGCGTTTCCCCAGTCGAGATGTTCGCGCAGCCGTTCGTAATGCACGTCCTGGCGATTGGACAGAAGCGTGCTGATGACGGCGAGACCGACGGCGCCGCCGAGATTGCGCGTCAGGTTGAACAGGCCCGAGGCACCGCGGATGCGGGCCGGCGGCAGCGTACCGAGCGCGATGTTGTTGATCGGCACCATGCACATCATCAGGCCGAAGCCGCGCAGGATCTGCGGGATGAAGAGCTCGTAGAAGTCCCAGTCGGCGGTGATGCCGGTCATGATATAGGTGCCGGCGGCGAAGCTGATGAAGCCCAGCACCATCATCGCTCTCAGGTCCATGATCGTCGACAGCTTTCCGGCGATCGGCGCGGTGAAGAACATCGCCAATCCCGACACGAACATGGTCTCGCCGATCATCAGGCTGTCATAACCGCGGATGCGGCTCAGATAGACCGGGTAGATATAGGTCAGACCGTAGAGGCCTATGCCCATGACGAAGGAGAAGATCGAACCGAAGGCGAAGTTGCGGTTGGTGAAGGCCGTCAGGTCGACGATCGGGAATTCTGCGGTGAAGGCGCGGTAGAAGAACAGGATGGCGCCCAGACCGGAGGCGACAGCCCCGATGACGATCATATGGTCGTTGAACCAGTCGTTGGAATTTCCCTCCTCCAGCACGTATTCGAGCGCGCCGAGAAAGACCGCCATCGCCGCCAGCCCCGTCCAGTCGAACTTCTTGATCAGCGAAAGTTCCGGCTTGTCGAAGTCGATGAAGTTCCAGGTGACGATCGTGACGACGATGCCCGGGATGATGTTGACCAGGAACAGCCAGTGCCAGGAAAAGGCATGCGAGAGATAGCCGCCGACGGTCGGGCCGATCGTCGGCGCCAGCGTGGCGATGAGGCCGATGATCGGCGAAACGATGGCGCGTTTCGACGGCGGGAAGATGGTGAAGGCGGCGGCGAATACCGAAGGAATCATGCCGCCGCCGATGAAGCCCTGAATGGCGCGGTAGACGATCATCTGGTCGATATTCGACGCGGTGGCGGCGAGCGCGCTCGCCACGGTGAAGCCGGCGGCCGAAAAGGCGAACAGATAACGCGTCGAGACGATGCGGGCGAGCGTGCCCGACAGCGGGATCATGATCACTTCCGCGATCAGATAGGATGTCTGCACCCAGCCGATCTCATCCGAGCCCGCGGACAGGCCGGCCTGGATTTCGGACAGCGACGCCGAGACGATCTGGATGTCGAGGATCGACATGAACATGCCGAGCACCATGGCGAAGAAAGCGATCAGCTTTCTCCGGTCCATCGGCGCATCCGCCGGCGGGGCTGCAGCCGGCATCGATCCTGCGGTAGTCGTTGCGCTCCCGGCCATGGGACCACCTCCGCCCTGTTCCAGGGACCTGTCGTTTGAAAGACCGCTCAGTTCGTCGGTGCGGTACGGGTATCGACGTCGACGACGACGCTGAGACCCGCGCGCAGACGACCGGTATCGAGCGCATCCTGCGGCAGCGCGATGCGCACGGGCACGCGCTGGATGATCTTGGTGAAGTTGCCCGTCGCATTTTCCGGCGGCAGCAGCGAGAAGACCGAGCCGGATGCCGGCGAGATCGATTCCACCGTCGCGGTGATCGGATCGTCGCTATAGGCATCCACATGCACCTTCACCTTGGAGCCCGGAACCAGATGCTGGATCTGCGTCTCCTTGAAGTTCGCATCGATGTAGAGCTGGCGGGTCGGCACCAGCGCCATCAGCCGCTGACCGGGAGAGACGAGATCGCCTTCCTGGACGGAACGGTTGCCGACGACGCCGTCATAGGGCGCCTTGAGCACGGTGAAGGAAAGGTCCCGCGCCGCCTTGTCGCGCTGGATCTCCAGCGTGCGCACCTGGCCCTCGGCCTCCTTGCGCTGCGCTTCGAGGATGGTGATGTTCGCTTCGGCGGACTTGATCGACGCATCGCCGCCGATGAGATTTGCCTTCGCCTGGTCGAGCGCGACATTGGCACTGTCGAGATCCGCGGCGGTCCCGACCGATTTCGACGCCAGCTCCGCCTGACGCTTCTGGGTGATCTCCGCGCCGCGGACGGCAGCCTGCAGCGAAACCTTCGAGGCCTGCGCCTGCGCAAGGCTGGCGCGCGCGCCGTCGATCTGGGCATCGATGCGGCCGAGCGACAGCTTTTCCGTCTCGATCTGGGCGTTCGCCTGGTCGAGCGCATTCTGGTAGTCGCCGCCATCGAGCGTGGCGAGCACGTCGCCCGCCTTGACCTGCTGGTTGGCGACCACATCGACCTTTGCGACGAAGGCCGTGACCTTCGGCGAGATGGTCGCGATGTCGCCTTCGATATAGGCATCGTCGGTCGAGACGATGAACCGGCCGTTCGTCCACCACTCGTAGCCGTACCATGCGCCGCCGGCGAGCAGGCCAAGCAGGATGACCGGCAGGATCACGCCGCGCTTCTTCTTCGCAGGCGCGGCAGCTGCCGGCTGGGCAGGAGCCTGGGCCGGTGCGGGCTGTTCCGTCGCAGGCATCGACTTGTCGAGGGTCTGTTCCCCGCTAGCGGCCGGGTCGTCATTCGTCACCGTGCGCAGGGCGCCGGCGTTCTTGGATGCCGTCATCGTCTTAACCATCGTTGTGGAAGCGGTAAACCGATCGAACCGATCAGTTCGAAGCGTTGACATAACGACATCCATGTCACATATCAAGGGCTGATCGAACCGATCGGTTCGAAAATATATGGAAAATTAGGAAATGACGTTGAAAGGGTTAAAGAAGGCTGCGGAGAACGAGGTGTCCAGGACCGCAGGACGATTTGCGGCCGGCGAGGATCCCGCCAAGCGGGAACAGATCCTGGACGGCGCCAAGCGCGTCTTCATGCGTATGGGCTTCGATGCTGCGAGCATGAACGACATCACCCGCGAGGCGGGCGTGTCCAAGGGTACGATCTACGTCTATTTCCAGAACAAGGAAGACCTGTTCGTCGCCATGGTCGAGACCGAGCGCGCCGCTTTCCTGGCATCGCTGAGAACGGTTCTGGCCAACAACGAGAACGTCGAGACGGGACTTTACGAATTCGGCGTCACCTTTCTCGAACACATGACGGACGAAAAGGTGGTCACCGCCATGCGTACCGTGCTCGGCGTGCGGGAGCGCATGCCCGACCTCTGCAGCCGCTTCTTCCGCGGCCCGCAGAACCTAAGGACCGTGCTGCACGACTATCTCGAACGCGGTGTCGCGGCCGGCGCGCTGACGATCGACGATCTCGACCTGGCCTCCGGTCAGTTCCTTGATCTTGTCAGCGGCAGCTTCTTCAAATATCGCCTGTTCGGCACCATGCCCGAGCCTCCCTCCCGCGAAGAGATCGACCGGGTCATCCGGGGTGCAATCCGGGTATTCACGGCGGCCTATGGTTGTCATCACAAACCCGTGATAGGAAAACACCCCTGACTGGGGCAAAATGTCGCCATACTCGCGCAACCTGATCTTGTTTTTACCCCGTCAATGCCCAAATGCGGCGGGCATTTGCGCCCTTTGATTGAAAACAGGAGATATGGATGGACATTGCAGCGCTCTTAGCAGACCCGGGGGCCTGGGTAGCGCTCGTTACACTCGTGGTCATGGAGGTCGTGCTCGGCATCGACAACCTGATCTTCATCTCCATCCTCACCAACAAGCTGCCGCCAGAGCACCGCGAGAAGGCGCGCAAGATCGGTATCGGGCTTGCGCTCATCATGCGCCTCGGCCTGCTCGGTACGATTGCCTGGATCGTGCAGCTGACCAATCCGATCTTCACCGCATTCGGCCATCCCTTCTCGTGGAAGGACCTGATCCTGATCGCCGGTGGTCTTTTCCTCGTCTACAAGGCGACCAAGGAAATCCATCACTCGGTCGATATCGTCGATCACAAGGAAGATCTGGTCGGCGCCGGTTCCGAAGTGGTCAAGATGAGCTTCAGCGCGGCCATCGTCCAGATCCTCATCCTCGACCTGGTGTTCTCGATCGACTCGATCATCACCGCCGTCGGCATGACCCCGCACCTGCCGATCATGATCGTCGCCGTGCTCGCGGCCGTGACCGTCATGCTGCTTGCAGCGACCCCGCTCGCCAACTTCATCGAGCGCAACCCGACCATCGTCATGCTGGCACTC
>JBQGDG010000250.1:0-5362 GCA_052038935.1 Neorhizobium sp.
CCTGAATCCTTCGGAGCCCGGGCCGATCGCCTGCAGGACGACGTCGTCCACGGCATGAACGCCGCTGTCGCTGCTCTTCGGGATGATACCCTGCACCAGCACGGCACCGGGTACGTCCTTGTATTGCTCGTTGGCGACGTATTCCTTCTTCTCGTTCTGGATCGCCGGCGTGAACGGGCCGTCGAGCTTCGGACGGAAGGTTTCGTAATGGTCCGGGCCGTTATTGGCGTTGAGGAACAGGCGACGCGAAACATCGACCTTGTCCGGATAGCCGTCGCCGTCCTTGTCCTCGTAGTTCGGGAAGCCGGCTTCGGCATAGGTGCCGACCTTTTCCCGCATGTCCGTGCCTTCCTTCTCGTCATCAACCGTGCCGATGATGGAAACACCATGGGTGTGGTCGCCGGTGACGACGATCAGCGTGTCGGGGTTGCTGGCGGCGAATTCGCGGGCGACGCCGATCGCCTTGTCGAACTCGATCGTATCGACGACGGCACGGTCCCAGTCGAGCGGATGAGACATCTTGTCGACATTGGCGGCCTCGACCATCAGGAAGAAGCCTTCCGGGTTCTTCGACAGCGTGTCGATCGCGGTCTTGGTCATTTCGACCAGGCCCGGCTGGTCGGGGAACTTGCCGACGGTGCCCTTCTTGAGGAATTCGCGATCGAGCGTCGTGTCCATGTTGCCGGTGTGGAACAGGCCGAGGATCTTGCCCGTATTGGTTGCCGCAGCCGTCTGCAGCTCGGTCTTGCTGGTTGCCAGGGTGTAGCCCGCATCCTGAAACAGCTTGATATAGTCCTTGTCGTCCTTGCGCTTGGAACCGGCCGTAGCCTGCGGAAGGAAATAGGCAGAGCCGCCCCCGAGAACGACGTCCGGCTTGACCTCGAACAGCATGCCGTTGATCTCCGCCTTGTCACCGCGCTTGCGGGTATGGGCGACGACGGCAGCCGGGGTCGCATCCTGGAGTTCGGCGGTCGAGACGATGCCGATAGACTTCTTCGTCTGCCGGCGGATGGCTTCCGCATAGGTCTCGACCTTCGGATCGTCCATCGAGTCCGGCGTGCGGTCGGCATAGACGCCGATCGCGTTGACGGCCGTCTTGTGGCCGGTCATGTAGGCCGACATGGTGTTGGCGCTGTCGGTTGCAACGGCGTCGGTCGCCGAGGTGCCGATGAAGGCGGCCGGCGGGACGTCATCCATGTTGAGACGACCGTTGGCCTTGCCTTCCGCCATGCCCTTCGACATGAGGCGGGCAGCGGTGCGGTGGGCAACGGAGAGACCGTCTGCGATCAGGAAGATGACGTTCTTGGCCTTGGGCTGAGCCGCGGTGCCGTAGACGTTCCAGGTGACGCTCTTCGTCTCGGAACCGGCAGAGACCTCGACCTTGTAGTCGCCGGCCTCGGCGATCGTCAGGCCGCGAAGGATGACGGCGGAGCCAAGGACCTTGTCCTTGTTCTTCTCTTCGGCGACGAACTCGACGTCCTTGCCGAGCGTCGCCTTGTAGTCCTCACCGTTGACCGTGATCTTCACATCTTCCGGCTTCACGACGGATTTGAACTCGACCTTGAAGTCGAAGGGGGAACCGGCAAGGATCGTCGAGCGATCGAGCGGATAAACGGTCGCGGCCTGGGCGGCGCCGGCCAGGGTGGTGGAAACAACGAGGGCAGCAAGGATCTTGCGCATGGGAAACCTCACGTGAGCGATGGCGGAACGAGGTTCGTCATATCCACGGCCCATGACACTTGCGTGACCATGCCGTGATTTGCGCGTGAGACTGAACGGGATCCTGAAAAGCGAAAAGCCTGGCGCGGGAGGAGGTGCGCCAGGCTTTAAACTTGATCGACAACTGGGAGGAGGAGGATGTTGCCGATCCGTATCGAACGACACTGGGAGGAGGAGTGCGTCGTTCGATGAGAGGTTTATACGCTGGATTCGGGTGACCCGCCAAGCCGGTCCGCTGCAATGCAGCAATGCAATAGATGCAAGGCTGAGCATTTGCTCACATTCTGCCTGCCTGTATCATGGTCATTCTCAACCCGCATTTCCTTCCCTATATAGGGCGGCGGCGATCGCATGGCACGGGATGAAGCATATGGCGGAAATTCGATATCACGAAGCGGACATCACGGCGGCGGACGCCATGCGCTATACCGATGCGATCGCGATAGATACCGAGACGCTCGGCCTCGTCCCCCGCCGTGATCGGCTCTGCGTCGTGCAGCTTTCGCCCGGCGACGGCACCGCCGACGTGATCCGTATCGCCGCCGGCCAGAAGCGGGCACCCAATCTGGCCTCCATGCTCGCCGACCCGGCCCGTCAGAAGATATTCCACTACGGCAGGTTCGACATCGCCGTTCTTTTCCATACGTTCGGCGTAACAGCGACTCCCGTCTTCTGCACCAAGATCGCCTCGCGCCTGGTGCGGACCTATACCGATCGGCATGGGCTGAAAGACAATCTGCGCGAACTTCTGGAGATCGACATTTCCAAGGCCCAGCAGCAGACCGACTGGGCGGCCGAGACCCTGTCCCAGGCTCAGCTCGAATATGCCGCATCCGACGTCCTGTATCTCCACGCCCTGCGCGACAAGCTGATGCTGCGGCTCGCGCGGGACGGCAGGACGGAGATTGCGGCGGCCTGTTTCGAATTCCTGCCGACACGGGCGAAGCTCGATCTGCTCGGCTGGGACGAAGCCGATATATTCGCGCATAGCTGACGCCCCTGGTCGCGGCGTAACCCGACAGATTGCGGTCGATAAGTTCCATGCGGGCGGCAAGGTTTCCTTAACGCCCGAAACCTATCGTTGCGCTCGATATCCATCGCAACGGTTCCGGATCCGACCATGTTGCTTCCAACCCAGCAGAGCCAGGGCATTGCCGCAACCGGCATGATGCAGTCGATGCTCGACGGCATCGAGGAACGACGTCGTGAGGAAGAGGAAGCGCGGACCGGCAGGGAACGCGACAAGGTTACCGAAGCCCGCATCGGCGCGAGCGACGAGGCGAAGCGGGCAAAGGAAAAGATCGCCTCCGCAATGTTCGGCGTCAATCACAGCGATCCGAACGAAGTCAAGGTCAAGCTCATCGAACGCCTGGCAGGCAAGCTCGGCATCGACATCGACGAGGCCCGCTCCTCCTATCGGCTCGGCATGGCGCTCGAGGACGCCCTGAAGGAACTGGGCGGTGCCGAAAAACGCGCGCTCGAGGAGCAGCTGGGTCTCAAGGAAATGGGCGTCTCGGTAACGACGCTGCTTGCGGCGATCAAGAACCCATATGGGGACGACAACCAGCGCCTGATGGACGGGATCAACCGCAAGATCAACGGCGGAACGCTCGACACCGACATCACCCGCGTCGTGCAGCGTCTCGAAGACACGGCCGACCCCAAGAGCCTCGAAGAATTGAAGCTCGGCCCGCAGGGATACGATCCGACACGCGTCGAGGATGCCGAAACCCGTGCGGAGCGCAGGAAGGACATCGAGGCGGCCGAGGCCGGCGAGAAACTCGGGGACGTGCAGGACACCCAGGACGCAATCGAGAAGATCAACACCGATCAGGCATCGACGGGTGTCTCCGCGGCCTCAACGGCAGATGCGGATGCCGCGACACTGATCTCGGCATTTGCCGCGGCCGTCGAACAGATTGCGGATGACCAGGCCGGCAACTCGGTTCCGACGAGGCCCGGCCCGATCGACAGCGGCGATCCGAAATCTCCGGTAGCAGACGCGGAGGAAATCACAGGTGAAACCGCGCAGGTCGTCACGGCACTCGAGCTCGGGGCCGATAAGAAAGCGGACCAGGCCGCTATAGTGGCGGTGCGCATAGATGACATCGGTCTCTATGAACTCCTGCAAAAGAAGATCGCCGCCTAACGACCCCTATTCCGGCCTGCAAAGCGGATCGGAGGTCCGATGTCCGGCAGGCATCCGGCTTAGAAGTTCATTAACCATCTCCGGCTAAGCTTTTCCATCAATCGGCAGACATACGCCATGAGGCGTTCACGCTGCAGCGCCTTGCCGCTGCGAAGACCGGCCGAACTGTCCTTTCGTCGCAGACAACAGATGGAGCATGCGATGCTGCCACCCGTTCGTGCCGCGTTGAGTCCGAATATCGACTATCAGGGCTTCTCCCCGACCGCCGCCGCCCGTCAGCGTGGCGATGTCGCAACCAGTTCCGTTTCGGCAAAGACGGATATGACCGTGCCGCTCTCCGGCGGCCGGCTCGACGCACTTTCCCTTTCCGCCCAGCTCAAGCTGGCGCAGAGTTTCTCCGTCTTCGCGGAGACCATCGGCAGGCTGCTCAAGATACCCCGGCGCGAAAACGAGGCGCTGGTCGATTACGCGGCCCGCCTGTCGAATGCGATGCAGGCTCTGAAGCCCTCCGAACGGGCCACGATCGAGCGGCTCCTCAATGAAATCGTCAAGGGCACTTCGCTTCGCCTGCTGGCGGAGATCCTGAAAAATCCTGCGGGTCCGGAAGCGGCCCGTCTCGCCGTCTACATGGAAACGGCCAATCCGTCGGAGCGGGATCTGGCGGCGAAGGCCGTCGTCAGTTCCTATCGCCAGAACGGAAGCGCCGAACTGCCGGCCGGCAGCGGCAATCCGCGCAGCGTGCCGGCAAATGGTCAGGCGGCGCCGCCGGCCGCGGCAACCGGTCCCGATTCGGCCGCGGCGCGACCCTCCGCCATTGCCGATCTGCCGTCCGTCACGCAACCGTCAAGCGCCGACAGCCCTGATCAGGCAGACAGAGGCCAGCCGCCGCGCAATCCGGCGGAAACGGGCCAGGCGAAGAACGGTTCTTCGACCCCCCATGAGAGGCAGATTTCCGGCCGGTCAGGATCGGCTGCTGTGCCCTCTCCCGTTTTTCCCGGGCCGGCATTGCCCGGACCGGACCTCAAGGTGCCACTGACGGGAACGGCGCTCCGGTCCGCAGAAACGTCCGCCGATGCCTCACGCCATCCGCATCCGGAAGGCTTTGGCGGCGCCACAGGAGAACCGGCGGAAGACCCGGTAGACGACCGGCCTCCATCCCGAGCGGAGAGAGACAAGGAGACGGCGGCTCCCGCCCGGCGCGCAGGCGAGGCGGCGACACGCGTTCTCGTGGCCTTCCCAGCCGTGGGTGCGTCCGGCACGGATCGGAAGATGCCGGAACTTGCCGGCTTGATGAGCGGGATAGCTGCCGAGGCCGACCTGCCGGGAGCGGGCCGGTTTACCGACCGGAACGCGGCGCCGCTGCAGACGACGGCGACTCCTGCCAATCCATCCGACGGCCGTGCAGGCGCGACGGCGAGATCCGGTGAGGGAGCCTCGGCTTTTCTGCCATCCGCTGCCGAGCCGACAGAGGGCGCAGCGGGGGAGTTCGCCGCC
>JBQGDG010000251.1:0-3147 GCA_052038935.1 Neorhizobium sp.
TTCATCACCAGCCGCATGGGCTCGATCGGCCTCAACAATACCGGCCAATCCTATGCCTACCGCTCCAGCAAGGCCGGGCTCAACATGGTGATGAAGAGCCTCGCCATCGATCTCGGCCCGCGCCAGATCTGCGTCCTCGGCCTTCATCCCGGCAAAGTGGCGACACATACCGGTGGCGGCGGCAGTCGCGGATTGACCGTATCCGAAAGTGTCGCACGCATGCGTGAGGTCATCGATCATTCCGGCCCGCACCAGACCGGTACCTTCTACGACTACAATGGCCAGATCCTCCCCTGGTAGCGGACCATCACGACGGCAAAGCGTCGTAGGCGATCCGGAAACCGGTATTGCTGGACGCACTGTCGGCCGACAGCCCCATGCGGGCGGCGATCCGGTAGCGGTAGCAATAACTCTTGTGGCAGAGGAACGAGCCGCCCTTCAGCACCTTGTCGGCGGATTTCCGCGCCTGCTCGTTGCGGATTTTTGCCGCCTTCGACAATGACCGCACTTTGAAGGCATCGCCGCTCCATTCCCAGACATTGCCGGAAAGATTGTAGAAGCCCGCCTCGGAGGGTTCGAAACTGCGTGCCGGCGCCGTGCCGAAAAAGCCGTCCGCCAAGGTGTTGTGGCGCGGAAACTGGCCCTGCCAGATATTGCAGAAGATCGCCTCGTCGGTCGGCTCGTCGTCGCCCCAGGGATAGCGGCGGTGGCGGTTGCCGCCACGTGCGGCGTGCTCCCACTCCGCCTCTGTCGGCAAGCGGCCGCCGACCCAGGCAGCGAAGGCCGTGGCATCATTCCAGGAGACCTGTGTCACCGGGTGATCGAGCCGATCGTCGATCGAACTGCCCGGCCCTTCCGGCTCTTTCCAGGTCGCGCCGTCGATACGCGTCCACCACGGCGTGTTGGCGACACCACCGGTGACCATTGCCTGATCCTTGAGGAGCGGAGAAAAGACGGCCGACATGCCGAACCGCTCCGACTCCGTCACATGGCCAGTCGCCTCGACGAATTCGGCAAAGCGGCGCACGGTGACGGTCTCGGTTTCCAGATGGAAATCCTGCAGCAGGACCTTGCGCTCCGGCCCCTCTCCATCGGCGGTGATGATGGGATCATTGGTGCCGACGAAGGTCTCGCCGCCTTTGACCGCGATCGTCCCTGCCGGCCGGCCGCGCAGCTTGAAACCCGTGCCTTCCGTCGCCGTCTGGCCTTGCCCGCCTCTCGCCGCCCCCGAACAACATCCGCTCATGCCTGCATTCCCGATACGATTCCTGCCTGTTGACCGGCATCATGCATCGCCGATACCCGATGCCGCAAGGACCGGCAGAACCAGCGACAATCCCGACAGCAACAACAGCAGGAATGCCAGACGCCGCAGGGCCATAGGCGACAAACGCGGAGGCCAGCGTCGTGCCGCATAAGTGGCGAGAAGTACGCCCGGCAAGCCGGCCAACGCCCATGTCAGGGCGTGGGGAGGCCATTCTCCCGATGCCACGACAAGGACCAGACGAAAAATCGCGTTGATGGCAAACACGGCCACCAGTGTTTCGCGGATCGTGCTGTACGGCAGGGGTTGCCGGTAGAAATGATAGACCAGTGGCGGGCCGGCTGTCGAAAACAGCCCTCCCATGACGCCACCGAGCGCACCGAAGAACACGAAGCTCGGCCTGGACGAGAGGACGTCGCGCGGGCTCGGCTTGAAGATCAGCTGCAGGCTGGAAATGATGATGACGAGGCCCAGGATCAGCCGCAATGCGGCGAGTGACGACGACGCCAGAAGGTTGAGGAGCACGTAACCGATCAGGATGAGCGGAATTGCGCCGACGAGCGAAAGCGCGAACGGCGCCGCTGCAACGTCTCGCCATCCTTTTGCCAGCACCATCAGCGCATTGGCGAGCGTCAGGATGCTGACGATGATCGCCGCCTCCGGCAGGGGAACGAGACCGGTGAGAGCGACCGCCCCCATCAGGAGAAGCCCGAAAGCAAAGCCCGTCAGCGTCTGTATATAGGCCGCGACGAAGGAAAGCAGGACGAACAGGACGATGCCATCGGACGGCATCACAGGCGTCTATCGGCAACGAGACGTACCGTTTCGAATGGCGCCAGTTGCTCGAGATCCGGTTCGACCCCGAGACCCGCGCCTTGTGGAAGCGCGACCATACCATCCTGCACGATGGGCCAGCTGGGCACGATCGCATCCCGCAGCGGGTTCGGATTGACATCGATCTCCAGCATTCCGTCACCGCCGGCTGCCGCGAGGATATGCGCCGAGGCGACAAGACCGATGCCGGCGCCGAGGAAATGCGGGCAATAGCGCCGTCCTGCCGAGCGCGCGGCGCGGGCGACGGCAAGGCAGCCGCTCGGGCCGCCCCATTTCGCCGCATCGGGCTGGATGACGGACAGACTGCCGGCCTCGATCGCGGCCTGGAATGCGGGTTCCCCGATCAGGTTCTCGCCGCCGGCAAGCGGGGTCGAGGTCGATCGGGACAGCTCGGCCCAGAGCGCATCGGGCGAATCCACCCGCACCGGCTCTTCCATCCAGCCGAGGCCGAGATTGTCGGTCGCCTTAAGAAAGGCGCGGGCCTGATCGGCGGAAAAGCCCTGGTTGGCATCCGCGTGCAAGGTTTCACCCCGGCGGAGATCGGCATGCAGCCGGCGCAGGAGATCGAGGTCCCGGTCGAAATCGAAGCCGACCTTTACCTTGAAGTCTCGATATCCTGCGTTCCGCGCCTCCGCCACCATGCGCTCCGCGTCGAGGATATGAATACCGCTGGCATAGGCGCGCACCTCGGCACTCGCATCCGCGGACATGGCTTGCGCCAGAGGCAATCCGGCGCGGCGCGCCGTCAGATCCCAATAGGCCATGTCGAAACCGGCGATCACCTGCGCGTATGGGCCGACTTCGCCGGTCTGCAGCACGAGGATATCGGTCTTGGCGGTCAGGTCCTTCCAGACGTCATGGGGCGCAGGCAAAGGCCGGCCGAGAACCCGCGGCGCGATGTCACCGACGAGCAGGCGGGCGCGATGTTCGGCACCGCAGGCCGGCCAGTTGCACCAGATCTCGCCCCAGCCGACGGTACCCATGTCGTCCTCGAGACGGACAAAGACCGCCGGACGATCGAGCATCGTGCCGAACGAGGTCGAGACCGG
>JBQGDG010000252.1:0-38872 GCA_052038935.1 Neorhizobium sp.
ACCGAAACCGCTGCACGACGAACACGGCAAGGTCTTCGCGCAGCTACGTTCGGACGGCAGGGCCAGCAGGATAGAGTTCGTCGCCGATATCGACGACCGTTTCGTCGATCAGGCGATCGAGAATCTGGTCCGGCAATACAATGCGTTTCTCTCCGGGCAGACCCGCGACAGGGGATAACCGGCGAAAGCGTGAAAGAGAACCGACGCACAGGAAAGGAAGCAGAGAGAGCAAGAAAAAAGGCCCCCAAAACGTCACCGTCCTGGAAGCCCTCTTCAATCTAAGCAGTTAAAGAGAATCACTTCCGTCGGCCAAAGTCAAGAGTCGAGAGCGGTTTGCCGCGCTCGGAGCGATGACCTGTGGCCAAAAAGGTGCGGTTCGCGGGCACTTGCCTCCGAACGGAGACGCACATGGTTGAGAGAATGGCAACGACGCCTTTCGGCGCCGCGCAGTTTTCTGCGCGAAATTTTGCCCTTCAGGCGGAAGTCGAACGCCGGCAGGAAAGCCTGCGGAACGGCGACGCCGGAAATCACAAGGGCAAAGTAGAAAAGTGGCAGATCATCCGTGCCTTGAGCGAGGCGCGCGAGATCTATGGACTGTCCGATCGGTCGATCACGGTCCTTGAAGCTCTGACGAGTTTTCATCAGGACCGGGAACTGGACGGAAGCACCCCGATCATCGTTTTCCCGTCCAATGCCGAACTGTCGATCCGCTCGCGCGGCATGTCACCGGCGACCTTGCGCAGGCATCTTGCGGCGCTCGTGCAGCAGGGACTTATCTTCCGACGCGACAGCGCCAACGGCAAACGCTTCTGCAGACGCGATACCAGCGGCAAGATGGAAGATGCCTTCGGCTTCGACCTCGCGCCATTGGCGCTCCGCGGAGAGGAGATACTGGCTACCGCGGAAAAGGTCAGAGAGGACGCGAGGAAGGCTGCAACACTTCGCTCCGAGATCACGCTCCACCTGCGAGACATCGCCAAGATCATCGAAGCGGCTTTGGAAGAGCGGCGAGAAGGCGACTGGCTGGAATTTCACGAGCGCCTGGCCGGCATGTCGCAACGGCTGCCGCGACGCCCCGAACAAGACGTGCTTGAAACGCGTCGCGCCGAGATCATCCGGTTCCGTGCAGAGGTGGAAACCACGTATCTTACTTCTATGACTGAACAAGAAATGAGCGCCAATGACATCCTTTTTGAGCGCCATATTCAGAATTCAAATACAGACCCAAATCTTGAATTAAACGGCAATGAACAAAACATGCGCGAAGCCGCAGGCGCCAGTCCTCCTCGGAAACCGAAGGAGGAGGCGGTTCGGCTGGAGGAATTCCTGCAATGCTGCCCGCAGATTGCGGATTACGTGAAGGGCGGCGTCAAGGATTGGCGTGACGTGCTCGCGGCCGCCGATCTGGTGCGTTCGATGCTGGGGGTAAGTCCGAGCGCCTGGGTGGAGGCGCGCCAGGCCATGGGCGACCGCACGGCTTCCATCGTCATCGGGGCCATTCTCGAAAAGGCGGATTCGATAAGGTCGGCGGGCGGTTACCTGCGCGAATTGACACGCAAGGCCCGGCTCGGGCGTTTTTCCATCCGGCCGATGCTCGCAGCGCTGCGGATTTGATCAGGATTATCGCCGTCACGTCGATGGTGACGGCTGAAACTCGTGACTGCCGTTTTCCGGGTTGACGTTGATCAAAGTCGGTGAAAGCTGGGGCGGCTAGACGTTCCGTGACGCAACTGGTTGATACCATGATCGAACACCGCATCCGCCGCAAAGAACTTCTCGACCGCATCATGAGCCCCGCAGAGGCGGCGGCACTCATCAAGGACGGTATGACCATCGGGATGAGCGGGTTTACCCGTGCCGGCGATGCCAAGGCGGTACCATTTGCGATGGCCGATCGCGCCAGATCGGATCCATTCAAGATCACGCTGATCACCGGCGCTTCGCTCGGCCACGATATCGACCGGGTTCTGACGGAAGCAGGCGTTCTGGCACGGCGGATGCCGTTTCAATCGGACGCGGTATTGCGGGCGGCGATCAATCGAGGCGAGGTGATGTTCATCGATCAGCACCTTTCCGAGACGGTCGAGCATTTGCGATCCAATCAGCTCGGTCCGATCGACTATGCGATCGTCGAGGCAGCGGCGATCAACGAGACCGGCGGCATCGTGCCGACAACGTCGATCGGTAACTCCGCGAGCTTCGCTATCCTCGCCAAGAAGATCATTGTCGAGATCAATCTCAGTCAGTCGATCGGACTCGAAGGACTGCACGACATCTACATTCCCGGTAGGCGGCCGACCCGCGTGCCTATCCCCGTGGTCGCTTGCGACAGCCGCGTCGGATTTCCCTACGTGCCGATCGACCCGGACAGAATCGCGGCGATCGTCGTCACCAACGAGAAAGACAGTGCCTCGACGGTGGAACCGGAAGACGACGAGACACGGGCAATTGCCGGGCATCTGGTTCGGTTCTTCGAAAGGGAGGTGGCGGCGGCCCGGCTCGATCTGACCCTCCAACCGCTGCAGGCTGGTATCGGTACGGTCGCCAATTCCGTGCTCAAGGGCCTTGCGGACGGGCCGTTCCATCATCTTCGGATGTACAGCGAGGTGTTGCAGGACAGCACATTCGACCTCTTCGAGGCCGGAAAGCTCTCCTTCGCCTCGGGCTCTTCGATCACCCTGTCTTCGGAGTGTGGCGACCGCGTCTTCGGTAACTTCGAACGGTACAAAGACAGGCTGGTTCTGCGACCGCAGGAAATCAGCAATCACCCGGAAGTCATCCGCAGGCTCGGTGTGATCGGGATCAACACGGCGCTCGAAGTGGATATCTACGGCAACGTCAACTCGACGCATGTGAATGGCACACACATGATGAACGGTATCGGCGGTTCCGGCGACTTTGCCCGTAACGCCTATGTTTCGATCTTCGTGACCAAGTCGCTCGCCAAGAATGGTCGGCTTTCGGCGATCGTGCCGATGGTTTCCCATGTCGATCATACCGAACATGACGTCGATATCATCGTGACGGAACAGGGATTGGCGGATCTGCGCGAGCTTGCCCCGCGGGAACGGGCAGCGCTCGTCATCTCCGAATGCTGCCATCCGGATTTCAGACCGGACCTCGCGGACTATTTTGACCGGGCCTGTGAAAGGGGCGGACAGACGCCTCACTTGCTGGCTGAAGCGTTGTCCTGGCACGACAG
Source organism: Neorhizobium sp. (assembly GCA_052038935.1). Taxonomy (GTDB): domain Bacteria; phylum Pseudomonadota; class Alphaproteobacteria; order Rhizobiales; family Rhizobiaceae; genus Neorhizobium. The sequence goes on from JBQGDG010000252.1 coordinate 3,203, forward strand.
AGCCTTGCGGACGGGAACGATGCGGCGGTAGCCGCCGCTATTCCTTCCAGTTCTCGCTGACCCAGGGGGTCGGCAGAATATAATGTCTCAGGTATCTGAGCGGAGACTTCTTCGGGCGTTTCGCCGGATCGAAGACGCCCATGATATGGGACCACGGAGAGACGGCTTCACCGCTCTGACCAAAAATTCCCTTGGCGGCGTTCTGCGGATGAAAATTGCGAGGGAAAAGCACCACGCGCGCTTTTCTCGGTAGTGAAGGTGCGAAGAAATAATTGAGCGGCAGGGGCCACCGGCAGTCCTGCTTGAAATGCAGCACGGCACGGCGGGGAAACAGCTTTATGCCACCGGGAACATTGCGGGTGACATAGCGCTGTTCGAACCCGTATTGATCCGCTATTGCCTGCGGGTCGGAGCGAAATTTTTCCTGCAGTGGCACCAGCTTTCCGACCGGGAAGCGGAACACCGAGGTCTGTCCCAGGCGCTCGAACGGGGTCGTCTGGTTGCGGGCGAGCACGACATCGTCGGCCTTGCCGATCTCGAAGAACTCGTCAAGCGAGCCGACGATGACAAGATCGAGGTCCAGAAACAGGACAGGGCCACGGAGCGAACCGAGTTTTGGACCCCAGAGACGTGACTTCTGCCAGATGCCCTTGGTCTTGACGGGCATCTTTTCGATGCCGAGCGGCGGCAGATCCTCGCAGAGGATGTCGGGATGAAGTCCCTCCCGGTTGTCGGTGAAGCAGGTGAAGGTAAAGGGCGGCGTGATGTTGCGTCGGACCATGCCATAGAGCTTGTTGATGAAGGGAGCCCCATATTTGGTTCCCCAACTGATGCAAATCACCTGTTTGACACCGTTCGTCGCCGCCAAAACATCGCTCATGATTGCACCTTCATACGCCACTTATCACCATGCCGAGCCTCGGCACATCGATCTATGCCATCTGCATCGGCAGGGTATTTAGGAACATGTGCCGACTGACTCAACCCCTATGGCGGCCGACGATCCGTCCGGATCGTATCTTCGACGTCCTCAGGATGCGCCGAGCCGCACGCCGGGATCGAGGCTGATCTGGTTGCGGCCTCTCATTTTCGCGGCATAAAGAGCCAGATCGGCGCGGCGGTATAGGTCTGCGGCGTTGTCGCCCTGCTGACCGGATGCAATGCCGGCCGAGAAAGTATAGCGGAAGCTGACCTGATCCGGCAGGGGACGCGATTGCCTTACCGCGTCGAGCATTCGGCTCACAATGCCCTCGGCATCGTCGGCGGTCGTGTTCGGCAGGATCAGGATGAATTCCTCGCCGCCGACGCGACCGAGCACATCGGTCTTGCGCACGAGCCTCTGCAGCGTGTTGGCGAAGTCCTTGAGCACCGCATCGCCGACGGCGTGACCGAACCGGTCGTTGATATATTTGAAATTGTCGATGTCGAGCACGGCGATGCAGCCCACCACGGATTGTGGATCGCCGATGTTCTTCAGGAGATCTTCGAGCTTCGACATGGCGAAACGACGGCTCGGGATACCGGTCAGCTCGTCGGTCTGGGAAACCTTTATCGCGTCATCGCGGTCCTGCCGCAGGCTTCGTTCGTCGGAACGGATGGAGGTGATATCGCTCGCGACGCACAACATCCAGCCGTTTGGCTGCATGGTCTCCGTCATCCAGAGCCAACGGCCGTCGTGGAGATCGGTCTCGAAGGCGCGAAAGCCGGTTTTCCCGCGTCGCGCCTGCGTGGACAGAAGCCAAGCCTCGAAATCCTGGGCCTTGATGATGGTGCCGCGAACCGCATGATAGTTGCGGCGCATCAGGTCGGGCCAATACGGAAATTCGTCGTCTTCTATGAACCATGCGGTCCGGAAGGCGTGATTTGCAAAACGCAGTCGATCATCCTGATCATACACGGCAATCAGGACGCCGGCAGCTTCCATCAGCTGCTGGACTTGCATCGTCGTCTCGGTTTGGTCCAAGGGCGTCATGTCCTTAGAAAGAGTTTGGTTCTGTCAGCGTCTAAAGTCGACCTGTGAAAGATCAGTTAGACTATTTGTTCTAACCCCACAAATGGCGGAGTTTCACGACAGAACCTTCTTTCGGTGAACGGCAGCAGCTCGCGCCCCGGCATTGCAACCCGTGACACTCTTCACCGGCCCGATGATCGAGGAACGGTGAAGCGCATCGCATCCTCCCGAAAGCGATCCGGCTCAGAGCCGGCGGCCGCTCGCCTTGTCGAAGAGGTGAGCCTGATCCGGATTGACCGAAACGGCGATCTCGTCTCCGAAACGGATGCCGATACGTTCGCGGAAAAGGCAGGAGATCTGTTCTCCGCCGCAATCGAGCTTGGCAAAAATCTCCGAGCCGGTGCCTTCGACGATCGTCACGCGGCCCTGAATTCCTTCACCGCCGAACTGGATATGCTCCGGTCGAATGCCGTAGACCAAGGGGCAGCCGCCCGCCTCTTTCCCGATCAGGTGAGGGGGAAGTGGAAGGATCAGGCCCTTTTCCGTGTGGAACACGCCTTCCTCGATCCGGCCATCGAGGAAATTCATTGCCGGCGAGCCGATGAAACCTGCGACGAAGAGGTTGGCCGGACGGTCATAGAGCTCGAGCGGCGCGCCTACCTGTTCGATATTGCCGTCGTGGAGGACGACGATCTTGTCCGCCATGGTCATGGCTTCGATCTGGTCGTGGGTCACGTAGATCGTCGTCGTCCCGATGCGCTGGTGCATCGCCTTGATCTCACTGCGCATGACGACGCGGAGTTTGGCGTCGAGATTGGAGAGCGGTTCGTCGAACAGGAAGACCTGCGGATTGCGCACGATCGCCCGCCCCATGGCAACACGCTGGCGTTGACCGCCGGAAAGCTGGCGGGGGTAACGGTCCAGGAGCTTCTCGAGCCCAAGGATGGCGGCGGCCTGCCTCACCCGCTCGGCCGTATCCGCGGGATTGGCTTTGCGCAGCTTGAGCGCGAAGCCCATGTTCTGCTCCACCGTCATGTGCGGATAGAGGGCGTAGTTCTGAAAAACCATCGCGATGTCACGGTCGCGCGCAGGCAGATGGCTGACCTCCTTCGGCCCGATGCGGATCTCGCCGCCGCTGATCTCCTCCAGCCCGGCGACCATGCGAAGCAGCGTCGATTTCCCGCAGCCCGAAGGCCCGACAAGGACGACGAACTCGCCATCGCCGATATCGACGCTGAGGTCTTCGATGACCTTGACGGAGCCGAAATGCTTCTTGATGTTTTGGAGAGTGACAGTTGCCATGGAAATCCTCGGGTTCCGTGCGAGCCTCAGCCGCCCTTGACGGCGCCGGCCGTCAATCCTGCGACGATCTGCTTCTGGGCGAACATGGTCAGCACCAGAACGGGAAGGGTTACGATGAGAGCGGCCGCCGCGAGGGGCCCCCAGCTGACCTGTTCGAAGGACAGCATGTTATAGACGGCGACCGGCAGGGTTCTGGTGCCGCGGCTTGCCAGGACGATACCGAAAACGAAGTTGTTCCAGGAGAAGATCACCGCGAGGATGAAGGAAACGACGATGCCGGGTTTGGCGATTGGGAGGGCGACCATGCGAAAGACCTGCCAGGGCGTTGCCCCGTCGATGCTTGCTGCCTCCTCCAGTTCCATCGGCGTAGTCTCGAAATACCCGATCATGATCCACACCACGATCGGGACGGTGACGACGAGATGGATGATGATCTGCGGCCAGAGCGTGCCGAGAAGATCGAGCCATTGGAACAACAGGAAGAGCGGGATCAGGAACGACAGGCCGGGTGTCATCCGGGCGATCATGATCACCATGGCCGCACGCTCAGCCTTCAGTCTCGCGATCCCGTACCCGGCCGGCACTCCGATCACCAGAGCGAGCAGCGTCGCAGCGCCGGTCACCACGATCGAATTCCAGAAATAGAGGAGGAAGTTGTTCTCCTCGAACACCTGGGCGTAGTTCGACCAGGCAAAGGTCTCCGGTACGAAGATCGGCGGGTAGGCGCCGTTGTCGATCTCGTATTTCAGGGAAAGCGAAATCATCCAGAGGAAGAAGAGGATGACCGGCGATACCATCACCAGTGCGGCGAAAAACAGACCGATGCGGTTGATCAGCTTGCGTCGCATCAGCGTGCCTCCACATCCGACCAGTTGGTCCGGGCGCGCACCATCATGAGAACCATGGAGAGCGCGACGATGATGACGAAGAATACGACCGCCATGGCAGACCCGTATCCGATGTCGTAGTAGGAAAACGCGGTGTTATAGAGGTAGATGTTGATCGTCTCGGATGCCGTGCCGGGACCGCCCTGCGTCATCGCGTAGATGATGTCGAAGCTCTTGATCGCGTCGATGCTGCGAATGATGACGCCGATCATCAGGAATGGCGCGATCATCGGCAAGGTCAGGTATCGAAACTTCTGCCAGGCGTTGGCGCCGTCGATCTCGGCGCTTTCGTAGGGATCGCGCGGTACCGCGGCCAGCCCACCGAGCACGATGAGCATGATCAACGGCGTCCATTGCCATGTCTCGACCAGCACGAGCGACGGAATGACGGTCGACTGATTATAGATCCATTCCTGCGGACCTATGCCGATCAGGGAGAGAAGATAGTTCAGTACGCCCAGCTGCGGATGGAACATCATCGTCCAGACAAGGGCGATGGCAACGGGAGTGGCCATCATGGGCATGACGAAAACGCCACGCAGAAAGCCGCGGAAAGGGAACTGAGCGTCGAAGACAAGCGCTGCAAGCGTGCCCAGCACAAGTGGCGCGACCACAGCGAGAACCGTGTAGACCGCAGTATGCCAAAGTGATTCCCAGAAACGGAAATCGCTCGCCAGCCGGACGTAGTTGCTCAAGCCGGCGAAAGTCTGTTCCTGTCCCAGGGTCCAGCTGTTCACGCTCATCCAGATTGTGAACAGCCAGGGAAACACGATGACCGCCGCGATGACGACCAGGGCCGGAACGACGAACGGCCAGTAGTTGGGAGCAAGCCGGGATGGCTTGCTCCTGCGCTTGGCGATCGTCTCGGACGGGCTAGTCTCGACGCTCACGGAGGCCATTATCCCTCGCTCTTTGCAAGCACCGGCTCGAACTGAGCGGTAGCAGACTTGAGCTCTGCAGCCGGATCCGCGCCGCCGATCATGTTGGTCAACCCGACGCCATAGATATCGCGGAATTCGGTGACCGGAATGATGACGGGCAGGGCGAGCTTGGAGATCTTGCCGGATTCGACGACGGCATCGACCCAGGTCGACGGCATGGTGACGCCCTTGCGTACTTCCGCATCCTGCAGGATTGACTGGCGGAAAGGTACGCCGGCGCCCGCCTGGAGCAGCCGTGCCCCCATGTCGTGGGAAATCGCCCATTGGCAGAAGAGATAGGCCGCTTCCTTGTTCTTGCTCGCTGCGGTGACGCCAATGCCGTCGCCGGTCGTCGCTGCGGCCTGCGTCTTCGGGCCTTTCGGCATGACGCCGTAACCCACCTTGCCGACTACGCGCGACTTCTGCGGATTTTCGATCGGCGGTGCGAAACCGACGCCATCGAGCCACATGCCGACCTTGCCCTGCAGGAAGGCGGACTGTGCCTCAGCCCAGTTGAAGCCCGAAACGCCGATCGGCGCTGCCTTGGTCATCAGACGCTGATACATTTTGGCGGCATCCACTGCGCCTTCGGATGTCGTCTGCAGCTTGCCGTCCGAACCCAGCGGGGTAGCGCCGTAGCCGAGCATCATCGTCGTCCACACCGGAACGTTCGCATTCTTGAGGCCGCGCGCGACGAAACCGTAGGTATTGCTCGACGGGTCGGTCAGCGCCTCGGCGGCATTGACCATTTCCTCGAACGTCTGCGGATAGGACAGGCCCTTCGCTTCGAAGAGTTCCTTGTTCCAGTAGACGATCCAGTAATCGACGGAGAAGGGAAGGGAGCGCAACGCGCCGCTCTGATCCTTGGCGAACTGCATGCCCGCTTCGGCGAAGTCGCTTTCGACCATCGACGGGTCGGTGAGCGTCGGATCCTTGAAATATTCGCTCAGGTCAGCGAGCCAGTTGCCTTTTTCGAACTGACGCTTCTGCACGTGGTAGCTGAGATGCACGACATCGAAGCTCGGCTTGCCCGAGCTCAGCTCGATCGTGGTTTTCTGGCGCTGCTGCTGTTCGGGCGTCGCCTCGGCATTGACCTTGATACCGGTCAGTTCCTCGAACTCGCTGATATACTTGAGAATAGTGTCGCCGCGCGGGCTCTTGACCAGATTGACTTCAAGCGTCGTTCCGGCAAAACGCTTCCAGTCGACGGCGGCCGATGCACTGCGTGCTCCCAAGAGGCCAGCTGCCCCGATGGCTGCGCTACCCGCCAGAAAGCTGCGGCGGGTTGGGTTCCAGAATTGCGATGTCATGATTTTCCTCCTCCTCATTCACCGGATCTCCTCTCCGGCGTTTTTCAAAGCCTCAATGCGCGATCCCTCGCGTGATTGATATGGTCCGCGAGCGCTTCCACCGCCTCCTGGGGCGAGCGGCGCTCTATCGCTTCCAACACTCTCAGATGTTCGCTCATCACCGGACCAACGCGTCCCTCGATGCGGAAACGTTCCTGGCTGATCAGCCGCATCTTGATGGAATTGACGCGATAGGCGTTGGAAATGATCGTGTTCCCAAGGGCGTCTATGAACGCATCATGCATGCCCCAGTCAACGGTTTGTGCATGAGATTCCAGTTCATGGGACGTATTGCCACCCTCGATGGCCGCGGCGATCTCCCGGTGCATGTCGAGAAGTTCGGCAATGGCCTGGTCGCTCGCCGAACGGGCAAAGAGCGCCACGGCCTCCTTTTCAAGGAACATTCGAAGCTGGAAGGCGTCCCGGATCAGGTTGAGGTCGATATGGGCGATCTGCAGGCCGCGTTGCGGCACGGTCTTGATAAGACCTTCCGCCTCGAGCCTTGGCACGAGTTCGCGGATGGCGCCGAGTGTCAGCCCCGTCAGTTCGACGAGGCGACGCTGGGAAACGAACTGCCCGGGGCGGACATCCCGTGCGAGCAGATGACGGGTGAAGCTCTCATAGGCTTTTTCCCTGAGCGTCGAAGGTTCTTCGACCTGGTCCATCATCTGTTCCCCGAGCAACGGTTCATGCGGCTTTGGTTCGGAACAGCGCTCCGAACGCGTTTGCCAGTTTGCGCATATCGTCCCTTGTTATCGCCAGCAAGGGGGGCCGCACCGCCAGCCACGCGTCATTACCGGAAAGATGCGCCAGCATGGCCTTTACCGCGGGGGTCACCGGATATTTCAGAAGTTCGGCGACGAATTCGACGATGCGTGGGTCGTCCCGCCCGTCGACCGCCATCGAACGAACCTCGGCTGTCGCAAAATTCGCCATGCCGGAAATTGCGCCTTGGCCGCCAAGCCTCACTCCCTGAGCAAGGTGGCGCTCGTCGCCTATTAGAATGATGAGATCTGCATGGGCCTTCAGCAGCGCCTCGGTATAAGGCCAATCTCCGGACGAATCCTTGACGCCGGTGACGATGCCGGGAAATGCCTGTTTCAGCCGCCCGATCAACGCGATGCTGAGTGGCACCATCGTTACCGACGGGATATTGTAGACGATGATATCCCGGGCGCTTTCGCCGAGACGGGCGAATACGGCAGAGAACCAGTCGAAGAGACCCTCGTCACTGACGTTCTTGAAATAGGACGGTGGCGCCAGAAGCACGTTGCGGACGCCCCTTGAAAGCGCTTCCCCGGCCTGATCCGCAGCATCTGCAACGGAATCCACCAGAACTCCGACGACAAGCTGCACGGCAGGAACGCCGCTTTCGACGAAGGCGGAAAGCACGCTGGCGCGTTCACCATTGCCGACCGAAGCACCTTCGCCGGTCGTGCCGAAAAGCGTCGCGCTGCTGCAGCCGGCCTCAAGGCAGTTGCGTGCCTGCTCGATCATCAGATCGACCGCAATCCGGCCATCATCTTCAAATGGGGTCGCAAGCGCGACCGACAGACCAAATGGCATCTCGGTTATCTAACCTCCCAGTGTGCTGTCAGATGCTTGCATAGTAACATGTTAGTCGTCAACCTGATTCTGCGACTTGGGAATCAAGGATGGTTTCAGGCGGATTGACGGTTTATCTCGCCGTAATGACGAGACATACGAAGTAACCCGGATCACGCTGGGTTGGGGAAAATGCCAGTCATTTGACCTCCCAGTCGCAAATTCATTCTGGACTGCGAGAAATTTATTTTCAGAGAGGTGTCTCAGTACGTGGAAAAACCTCGCGCGTTGATGTTAGATGCATCATCAGTGAAAATTAATTACGGAGCGGATCAATGGGTCAAAAGAAGCTCGAGCGGCTCGCGATAGCCGACAATCAGGCCGGCGGGCAGCGCCGGCCCTTCGCCAAAGCCGTGCGTGCAGGCGATTTCGTCTATGTGTCCGGGCAGGTCCCCACGGTAGATGGTGAAGTGGTCAGCGGCGGTATCATCGCCCAGACCGAACAGGTGGTTGCAAATATCAAGGACGTGCTGGCGCTCGCGGACTGCACGCTCGCCGATGTCGTGAAGGTCAACGTCTGGCTGGACGATGCGCGGGACTTCTCGAGCTTCAACGCCGTCTTCCAGAAGCATTTCATTGATCATCCGCCGGCACGGTCCACGGTCCAGTCGCCGCTGATGGTCGATGCCAAGGTCGAGATGGATGTGATCGCCTACAGGCCGTTGGATTGATATCTCCAAGGCGCTGGCGCATCAGTCGCCGAGGAGCTGGCGGTCGTCGCCATCGCGATTACGTACCAGTTCCTCCTTGATGCTGCGGAGCGCCTTGAGCGCCTTGTTGCGATCGGCATAGGCGACCATGTTCGCCAGGATGTCGATCGCGGCGAGGAAGGCATAGCGGGTCGATGTCGGCCGGAAGATGTTCTTGCCTTCCGGCAGATCGATCCCGATCACCACGTCTGCCGCCGCTGCGACAGGCGAGCCGTTCTGGGTGATGACGACCGTTGGTATGCTGCGGTGTCTCAACAGTTGAAGGCAGTGAACCAGCCCCGGGTCGCGGCCGGTGAATGACGAACCGAAGACGACCGTTCCCGGCTGTGCCGCCGACGAGATCATCAGGTTCATGTTGTGATCGTTGGAGGCGTTGATGCGGCAACCGAGCCGGAAGAGACGGTTGTGCAACTCGTTGACGATCATCGCCGAATTTCCACTGGCGCCGAAGGCCTGGATGAATTCGGCGGCACGCAGCAGTTGCGCGGCCTTTTCCAACGCAGACAGGTCGAGCTGACGATGCAGCTCGAAGAGCGCATTCTGCGCTTTCGACACGATGTCCTGGGCGACTTCCTCCGCGGTCGCCGTCGGCGCCTCGGGCGTGAGGTAACGCAGGCCGACATAGGCGAGCTTCGCCAGCTGTACCTTGAAGTCCGAATAGCCCTGGCAGCCGAGCCTGCGGCAGAAGCGGGTGACGGTGGGAGGCGAGACGCCGGCGCGCTGGGCAACCTCGATGATCGAGGCGTTCACGACGAAATCGACGTTCTCGAGGGCGAACTGCGCCAGTTTCGCTTCGAGGCCGGAAAGCCTGCCATCCTGGTCGGAGAGTGCGTGAAACAGATCCATTCGATCTTTCCTTCCGGCGGCGGGAGCAATTGCCCGCCTATGAAAATGATTTTCTTCTCCGATTGCTTTGATAGCATAAAGGTGATCAGCATCAACGAGAGTCGCTGTCTCGGCGAAAATAAAGAACAAAGCATCCCTCGCGCAAAGGCGCGCTTTCCAACAGACGAGGTGTCACCATGACCTATCCGTGGCCGGAGCCCGGCACGCCGCTCGAGCAAGTCGCAACCCCGATGCCGGTCATAGACGAGGATCGGCTTGCCTCCAACATTGCAAGGGTCCAGGCCTATTGCGACAGCCACGGCAAGGCATTCCGTCCGCATATCAAGACCCACAAGATCGCGACGATTGCCCGCCAGCAGATGGAGGCAGGAGCCGTCGGCCTCAACTGCCAGAAGGTCACCGAAGCGGAGGTCTTCGCCAATGCGGGCTTCGACGACATCCTCATTACCTACAATATCCTTGGCGCGGCCAAGCTCGCCCGCCTGAAAGCGCTGAACGCACGCGTGGGGAGGCTCTCCGTGGTGGCCGACAGCGAAACCACCGTTGCTGGCCTTGCGGCCACCTTCGAGGCCGATCGACCGCTGACCGTGCTGATCGAATGCGATACCGGCGCCAAGCGTTGCGGTGTGCAGACGCCGGACGCGGCGGTCGTGCTTGCCGGGAAGATCGCGGCGGCGCCGGGCCTCACCTTCGGGGGCATCATGACCTATCCCGCCGTCGGCGGGGCAACAGAGGTCGAGGCCTTCATGGCGCGGACGATGGCGCTGCTCGCCGAAAAAGGCATCGAGTGCCCGGTACGTTCCAGCGGCGGTTCGCCGGATCTGTTCGCCGCGCATCTCGTACCGTCGGCCACCGAACATCGCGCCGGAACCTATGTCTACAACGACCGCAGCATGGTGCGTGCCGGCCATTGCACTGCCGACGATCTCGCCATGCATATCCTTGCGACGGTCGTTTCCCGCCCGGCGCCGGATCGCGCCGTCCTGGACAGCGGCTCGAAAGCGCTGACCTCCGATCTGCTCGGATTTTCGGATTATGGTGCGATCGACGGTTTCGAGGGTGCGCGCATTGTCTCGCTTTCGGAAGAGCATGCAGTGGTCGATATTTCAGGCTGCACCAAGCCGTTTCCGGAAATCGGGACGATGGTAAAGGTCGTGCCGAACCATACCTGCGTCGTCACCAATCTCTTCGACCGAATGGTCTTCCATCGCGACGGCCTCGTCACGAGGGTCGAGAATGTCGATGCGCGCGGTACGGTCTGGTAGCCGCTGAGGCAAACATTTTCCCTCCGACCAATTGCGCCGGAGAACGCGAAGCACGACAGGCTGCATGGTATGATGAAAAACGGGCGTCTTTTCGGGCGCCCGTTTTTCATTCCAGGACGAGCGCGCCGGGTCAGCTCGCTCCTATCGCCGATGCCGGAACGCCTTGATTCGGAAATGCAAACCTGCAGCCGCGGGATGCGAGGAGATCCGATGGCGGAGGGCTCAGGTGTGAAAATTTGCGTGCTTTTTCACCTTTAAGAAAATAAATTACACATTTTGGCGCTTAATGCGAAAATTCGTTGACTTGCAGCGTGCTTGGCGCATTATGAAGAAAATAAATTACACCGAGAACGGTGAACAGGTGAGCTGAAGAAAACGGGGCCGTCAGACATTTCAGAGCAATGGGAGCACCGCGGATAGCGGATGTCCCGAAGCGCTCAAGCAATCCCAGACCACGAAATCAGGCAACATACACGCCAGCGACCGGCTCTTGGCCATCTTCGGAAGATCCGAGGCTGACGTTATCGGATAACAGACATGCGCATCTTCACCGCCTCCCTGGCGACCGAGACGAACACCTTTTCGCCCGTTCCAACGGACATGAACGCGTTCAAGGCGGCGTTCTATGCCGGGCCGGGTGAGCATCCGGATACGCCGACACTCTGTTCCTCCGTCGTTCCGATCCTGCGCCGCCGCGGCATGGCGGAAGGTTTTACAGTCATCGAAGGCACCTCATGTTGGGCGGAACCGGCTGGCCTCATCCAGCGCCGGACCTACGAGACGCTGCGGGACCGTATCCTCGGCGAATTGAAGGCCGCGATGCCGGTCGATGGCGTCGTACTCGGGCTCCATGGTGCGATGGCAGCGCAGGGTTACGACGATCCCGAGGGTGATTTTCTTTCGCATGTCCGGGAGATCGTCGGTCCGGACGTGCTGATCGCCGCCGAATTCGATCCGCACAGCCACCTGACGGCGCTGCGTGTCGCCAATCTGAACATCATGGCCGCCTTCCTCGAATTCCCGCATACGGATTTCGAGCAGCGCGGTGAGCATGTCGTCGAGCTGGCGCTGCGGGCGCTGCGCGGCGAAATCACGCCGGTCATTTCCACCTTCGACTGCCGGATGATCACGATCTTCCCGACGAGCCGGGAGCCGATGCGTTCCTTCGTCGATCGCATGCAGGCGATGGAAGGCAAGAACGGCATTCTGTCGGCTTCCGTCATCCACGGCTTCATGGCCGGCGACGTGCCCGACATGGGCACCCGGATCGTCGTCGTGTCCGACAATGACAAGACCAAGGGCAATGCGCTGGCGGAAAAGCTCGGTCGCGAACTCTACGGCCTGCGGAAAGAAACCGCCATGCCGATGTTCGACACCGAGGCCGGCCTGGACAGGGCAATCGCGATCCGCGCTGCCAACCAGGAAAAGCCGGTCACGATCGCCGATGTCTGGGACAATCCGGGCGGTGGCGTTGCCGGCGACGCGACCTATATCCTTAGACGGATGATGGAGCGCGGCATGGACGATTTCGCCGTAGCAACGATCTGGGATCCCATCGCAGTCACCTTCTGCCATGCGGCAGGGGAGGGAGCGGAACTTGCGCTGCGCGTCGGCGGCAAGTCGAGCCCCGAGGGGGGCGATCCGATCGACCTCAGGGTCACCGTCCAGAAGGTCTTCGATGCCGGCTGGCAGAGTTTCCGCAATTCCCGCGTGACGCTCGGCAGCGCTGCGGTCGTCCGCCCGGTCGGAACGAATATCGACATCGTGCTGATCACCAGCCGCACCCAGACCTACGAGCCGGACATCTTCGCCAACCAAGGCGTCGACTTCGCGAGCAAGTCCTTCCTGCTGATCAAGTCGACCAACCATTTTTATGCGGGCTTCCAGCCGGTTTCCTCGGAGATCGTCTATATCGCCGCGCCGACCTCCTATCCCACCAATCCCGCAACCACGCCCTATCGCAAGGCGAGCCTCGAGCTCTGGCCGCGGGTTGCCGATCCTCTGGGACTGGATGCCTGAATTTTCGGCCGGACGGGAAAGCCGGCCGTGATCTTCGACCAAACTGATGCCAATGAAGGGAACCGGAAAATGAAAAAGAGTGCATTCGTTCTGATGACGCTGGCCGCCTTGGCCGGCACAAGCAGTCTGGCTCTGAGCCAGGCGAGCGCCCAAGGGAGTGATGGAGTTCTGACCGTGGCGACGATCGGCGAGCCGCCGACGCTCGACGTCATGCAGACGCCGACCGATATCGTGCTGACCATCGACCAGCACATTTTCGAAACGCTCTACACCTATGACGCCCAGTGGAAATCCGTTCCGCTGCTGGCCGCCGGCATGCCGACCCTTTCCGAGGACGGTCTCACCTACCGTATTCCGCTGCGGGAAGGCGTAAAATTCCACGACGGCAGCGATCTCGACGCCAAGGATGTCACAGCCTCGCTGAAGCGCTGGATGGCGATCAACTCCAAGGGCAAGCAGGTCGCCGCGATCGTCGACAGCCTGACCGAGGATGGCGATCATGCCGTCGTCATCAAGCTGAAGTCGCGCTACGCGCCGCTGCTCGCCACGCTCTCCCAGGCCTCGGTCATTCTCCCGTCGGAAAAGATCGCCGACACGCTGACCGAATTCGTAGGGACCGGTCCCTACGCTCTGAAGGAGCGCAAGCCCGACCAGTACACACAGCTCGTCCGTTTCGAGGGCTACAAGTCGCCTGAAGGCGAGGTCAGCAACTATGCCGGCAAGCGGGAGGCGATCGCCAAGGAAATCCGCTTCGTCCCGGTTCCCGACGCCAATACCCGCGTCGAAGGCCTGATCTCCGGTCAGTTCGACTATGCTGACTCGCTGCCCGTCAGCGCCTATGAGCGCGTCGAGCAGAGCGGCAATGCCAAGCCCGTCATCTTCAAGGATGCCGGCTGGGCCTCGATGAACATGAACATGAAGGAAGGCCTTCTGGTGAAGAAGGAACTCCGTCAGGCAGTCCAGGCAGCGCTCAACCCGAACGACATGATGCTGGCCGCATTCTCCGATGACCGCTTCTTCAGCGTCGATGCCTCGATCTTCCCGGAAAGCTCCTTCTGGCACACCGAGGCCGGTGTGGAGCGATTTGGCGAAGGAGATCCGGAAGGAGCTGCGAAGCTTTTGGAAGCCGGCGGTTACGACGGTACGCCGCTGCGCCTGCTGACGAGCCGCCAGTACGAGTTCCACTACAAGATCGGCGAGGTCGCCAAGGCCTACCTGGAAGCCGCCGGCTTCAAGGTCGATCTGCAGGTGGTCGACTGGGCAACGCTGACGACCCGCCGGGCCGACTCCAAGCAGTGGGATATCTTCATCACCCACTCCAACTTCCCGGGCGACCCGACCACGATCAACACGATCACGGATACCTATCCGGGCTGGTACGTGTCCGAGCAGAAGGCTAAGGCCGTCGCGACCTACATGGACGCCACGACCGACGATGCCAAGAAGGCGGCATGGGACGGCATCCAGACGGTCATCTATGACGATGCTCCGCTCTACAAGGTCGGCAACTTCAACGCCGTTTCGGGCGTCGCCAACGGCGTTTCCGGTTACGAGCCGACCTACTGGCCGCATTTCTGGAACGTGAGCCCGAAGAAGTAAGGACCGGACCATGGCAAGGATCGCACAGGCGCTGCTGAAACGGCTGGGAGGCATGGCAATCGTGCTTGCTCTGGTCGTGACGGTGGTCTTCATCATCGTCCGCGTCACGCCCGGCGATCCTGCCGCCGTCATGCTGGGGTCGGATGCGACCCCGGAAGACATCGCGCAACTGCGCACCCGCATGGGGCTCGATGCGCCGCTCCTGATGCAATATGGCCAGTTCGTGCTGGGCATATTGCAGGGAGATCTCGGCCAGTCGATCTTCCTGAACCAGCCGGTCACGACGGCACTTGCCGCTCGTGCCGAACCGACCTTCTTCCTCACCCTGTTCTCGATCCTGATCGCCGTTGCGATCGCGCTGCCGGTCGGCATCCTGTCGGCCGTCAAGCGCGGCACGATCTTCGACCAGATCGTCGTGACGCTCACCATGGTCGCCGCCAGCGTACCGAGTTTCTGGCTCGGCCTGATGCTGATCCAGATATTCGCCGTCGGCCAGGGCTGGTTTCCGGCCTCCGGTTACGGCGGTCCCGAGACGCCTTTCCTCGAACGCCTGCACCATCTCGTGCTTCCGGCCGTAGCGCTCGGCGTCGTCAACTCGGCGCTGATCACCCGCTTCACCCGCGCCGCCATGCTCGATGTTCTGGGTGACGATTACGTCCGCACCGCCCGTGCCAAGGGTGCCGGCGAAGGCCGCGTCATCCTCAAACATGCCCTGAAGAACGCGATGATCCCGATCATCACCGTCATCGGCCTGTCGATCGCCATGCTGGTCGCCGGCGCGGTCGTCACCGAAACCGTCTTCGGCCTGCCGGGTGTCGGCAATCTCGTCGTCTCGGCCGTGTTGCGCCGTGACTATCCGGTCATCCAGGGCGCGCTGCTCGTCGTTGCCGCCATCTACGTGCTCATCAACTTCGTCGTCGACATGCTTTACATTATCGTTGATCCGCGGGTGCGCCTATGAACACCATGGCCTCCGTTTCCATGCCGTTCGCCTCGAGCCTCCGCCGACTGTTCGGCAACCGCGCGATCCTGTTCGGTGCGATCATCCTGCTGATCGTCATACTGGCAGCGCTTCTCGCGCCCTGGGTCGCGCCCTATGCTCCCAACAAACTCTCGATCGTCAACAAGCTGAAGCCACCGTCGATGACGAACTTCTTCGGCACGGACGAATTCGGCCGCGATATCTTCTCCCGTGCCATTTTTGCGGGCCGGATTTCGCTGCTCGTCAGCCTCGGCGTCGTCGTCATCTCCACCGTGCTCGGCGTCATTCTCGGTGTCGCCGCCGGCTTTTTCCGCAGCCTCGATGCGCCGATCTCGCGCCTGCTCGATGCGATGATGTCCTTCCCCGACATCCTTCTCGCCATCGCGCTGGTCGCCGCTCTCGGTCCGTCGCTCTCGACCGTCATTCTGGCGCTCGGCATCACCTATGCTCCGCGCCTCGCCCGCATCGTCCGCGGATCGACGCTGGTCCTGCGCGAACTGCCCTATATCGAGGCGGCCGTCGCCATGGGCCTGCCGACATGGCAGATCCTCGCTCGCCACGTGCTGCTCAACCTCGCCTCGCCCATCCTCGTGCAGGCGACCTTCGTCTTCGCTTCGGCGATGCTGGCGGAAGCAAGCCTTTCCTTCCTCGGCGTCGGCGTCTCCACCGACATGCCGACCTGGGGCACGATGCTGGCATCCGGCCGCGAATACATGAACAACGCCCCGTGGCTGATGGTGTTTCCGGGCCTGGCCATCGTCTTCTCGGTTCTCTCCCTGCAATTGCTGGGCGACGGCCTGCGCGATCTCGTCGATCCGCGCCTCGCCAAGGAAAGCTGATCCATGACCGAAACAGTGACCAACGTTCGGCCGGTGCTCTCGGTCGAGAACCTGACCACGTCATTCAAGACCCAGGATGGCTGGAAGGCCGTCATCCGCAATATCAGCCTGCATGTCGATGCCGGCGAGACGGTCGCCATCGTCGGTGAATCCGGCTCGGGCAAGAGCGTTACGGCACTCTCGACCATGCGGCTTCTGCCGCCCGGCCGCTCGCGTACCGAAGGCCGCATCCTGCTCGACGGTGTGGATCTGCTGAAAGCGAGCGAAGCCGAAATGCGTAAGGTGCGCGGCGGTTCGATCGGCATGATCTTCCAGGAGCCGATGACCTCGCTCAACCCGGTTTTCACCATCGGCAACCAGATCGCAGAGGCTTTGGTCCTGCATCGCGGTCTGTCGTGGAAGGAAGCGGAAGCCGAGACGTTGCGGCTG
Source organism: Neorhizobium sp. (assembly GCA_052038935.1). Lineage (GTDB taxonomy): Bacteria > Pseudomonadota > Alphaproteobacteria > Rhizobiales > Rhizobiaceae > Neorhizobium. The sequence continues at coordinate 19,906 of JBQGDG010000252.1, forward strand.
ATGGAGCGGGTCCGTATTCCGGCGGCGAAAACCCGCCTGCATGAATATCCGCACAAGTTCTCCGGCGGCATGCGCCAGCGCGTGATGATCGCCATGGCGCTCGCCTGTCGCCCCAAACTTCTGATCGCCGACGAGCCGACGACGGCGCTCGACGTGACGATCCAGGCCGAAATCCTCCACCTGCTGCGCGAATTGCAGCGGGAGGAGAATATGGGCGTGCTGTTCATCACCCATGACATGGGTGTGGTTGCCGAGATCGCCGACCGCACCGTCGTCATGTTCCGCGGCGACATGGTGGAGACCGGCAAGACCGACGAGATCTTCGCCGCGCCGACGGCGACCTATACCAAATCGCTGCTCGCCTCGATCCCCCGTCTCGGCACGATGGGTGCAGCCGTTGCGCCAAAACGTTTCCCGGAAGTCGATGCCTCGACCGGTGAAGCGACGGATGGCCGCGAGATGAGCCCGGTCGCCCAGGCCGTCACGCCGATCCTCAAGGTCGACAATCTCGCCGTCCGCTTCGACCTGCCGAACGGGCGGGTGCATGCCGTAGAGGATGTCTCCTTCGACCTGCGTCCCGGCGAGACCCTGTCGCTGGTAGGCGAGAGCGGCTGCGGCAAGTCGACGACCGGTCGCGCCATCATCCGGCTCATCAGCCCGACGGCAGGCTCGATCGTCATCGACGGACAGGATGTTACGAAGGCGGGCATGCGCGAACTGCGCAGCATGCGCCGCACCTCGCAGATGATCTTTCAGGATCCCTTCGCCTCGCTCAACCCGCGCATCACCGTCGGATCGGCGATTGCCGAACCCATCCTCGCCCATGGCCTTATGGGCCGGAAGGACGCCAAAGCGCGTGTTGCCGAACTGCTGGAACAGGTAGGCCTTTCGGCCGCCATGGCCGATCGCCATCCGCACGAGTTTTCAGGCGGCCAGCGCCAGCGTATCTCGATCGCCCGGGCGCTGGCGCTCGACCCGAAATTCATCGTCGCCGACGAGGCGGTTTCGGCGCTCGACGTCTCGGTCAAGGCGCAGGTCTCCAACCTGTTGCTCGACCTGCAGGAAAAGCGCGGCCTCGCCTATCTCTTCATCAGCCATGACATGGCAGTCGTCGAGCGGATGAGCCATCGCGTGGCGGTGATGTTCTTGGGAGAGATCGTCGAGATCGGCCCGCGTGCAGCGATCTTCGACAATCCGCAGCATCCCTATACGCGTCGCCTGATATCGGCCGTGCCGATCCCCGATCCGTCGCGCCGCGGCCAGACCCCGCCGCCATTGACCGAAGAGATCAAGAGCCCCGTAAGAGCTTTCGACTACGTCGCCCCGAAGCGCATGTACCGGGAAGTATCGCCCGGTCATTTCGTGCAGGAACCCGCGTCGACGCACTGACCCTTGCCGGACGGTCGACGGGGTGGTCACCTCGGCGATTTGACGTTAATGGGAAGGGGACGATCATCCGCCTCGAGGCACTGTTTTGGACGACATCGATCTCCCATCCGACGTGCCGACGACACGGATGCTGTCGTGGGCGAGAAACTCCACCATCTATCGTCTCGAACGCCGGATGCACACGGAAAGACAGCTCCACGACGCGATCGCGCTGAAGGCACGGCAGAAGTTCGACGATATCGGCGAGGCGCAGATCCGGGCACTGGCGGATTTTGCCGTGAAGTTCGCCTATGACAACCACGCTCTGGACGACAGGGCCTTTGCCGAAATCAGCAGCCGATCCGGCATGCGCAATGGCAAGTCGAGGCGGGCCATGGCGCAGAAGCTGGTGCGAAAGGGTGTGGCAAAGGACACGGTGACGGCCGCGGTCTCCGAGATGGACGACCTGCGCTCCGCCCTCGTTTTTGCCCGCAAGCGGGCATTCGGCCCGTTCAGGAAAACCGAAGCCGACGAGAAGAGACGATTGAAGGAGATGTCGGCTTTTGCCCGGGCGGGGTTCGGCTTCGATGTCGGCAGGACGGTCTGCAATCTCCCGCTCGATGAAGCCGAAGAAATGCTTTACGCCGGCAATTCCGTCGAGTGACCGGTTCCCGGCGTTCGCCTAGCCGCGATCGGTCCGACCGACCTATTCCTGGCTTTCCAGGCGATAGCGGGTGCCCGGATACAGGAGCCTCACGGATGTGACGGCGTTGCCTGATGACCAGGTTCTCCGCCTGACGAGAAGGCAGGGATCGTTGCGTCCTATCGCCAGAAGCTTGCATTCCCAGGGCTGCGGCGAAACGGCCTCGATGAACTGCTCGGTCCGCGAAATGGGCGCGACGGATGTCAGATAGGCGTTCGGCGTCAGGCGCGAGAAATCCTGTTTGAGGTAATCCGGGGCAACGCCGGCATTGACGAAACGATCTTCCAGCTGGATCGGCACATCATCCTCTTCGTGAAGGATCACGCTGTGATGAACGTGGGAACCGACGTCGACTTCCAGCGCGGCGGCAAGATCGGGGCCGGATATCTCCGTCTGGGTCAGGATGATCCTGGAGCGGTGCACCAGGCCACGCTCCCGGATCTCCTCGGCGATGTTGCGCACGCCCATCGTACCGGCGCTGCGTTTCCTGGGGGCCACGAAAGATCCGCGCCCCTGTATGCGGATGATGACGCCCTCCGTCGCCAGCTCGCGCAACGCGCGGTTGGCCGTCATCCGGCTAACGCCGAGCATCTCGACGATCTCGTTTTCTGACGGGATGCGATGGTTCGCCAGCCACTCGCCGCTTTCCACCTTCAGCTTGATCTGTGCCTTGACCATTTCATAAAGCGGCAGATCGGAGGGCTCGTCCGGCACGGCGAGATTGTGATCGATCACAGATGGCATCAGAACTCCACGGGCAGCCGATTGCTTAAAAACGGCGCATCATTTGACGTCGCATAATTTATCAGCTTCGCTATTGATTGTCTCCAAATTTCATGCAAGGTTCCATATACAAGTTGGGGATCCGGCATGACCGCTGAAAGATCGATCTTTTGCTCGCAGATATTCCTCCCGGAGGGATGGAGGCGCAATGTTCGATTGCAGGTGACTGCCGGTGGATTGATTGCGTCGATCACGCCGGATACTGTTCCGGAGGCGGGAAACGAGCGTATAGACGGGCCGGTCGTACCTGCGATGACCAACCTTCATTCCCATTCGTTTCAGCGGGCGATGGCCGGTCTCGCCGAGGTCTCGGGCGCCGGGGAAGACAGTTTCTGGACATGGCGGACGATGATGTACCGTCTCGTGTCCACCCTTTCCCCGGACGACATTGAGGCAATTTCCGCCAAGTTGTATAGTGAACTTCTCAAGGGCGGTTATGGTCGTATCGTCGAATTTCACTATCTCCATCATGCGGCCGGCGGGCAGCGTTATGACCGGTCGGGCGAGACTTCGCTGAGGATTTTGAACGCGGCGCAAACCGTCGGGATCGGCTTGACGCATCTTCCCGTCTTTTATGCCCATAGTGGTTTTGGAGGGCTGCAGCCCACCGACGGCCAGCGGCCGTTTATCCATACGGTCGACGGATTTCTCACGCTCGTCGATGATCTGCGGACGCCGTTCGCAGAAACCGGCCATGGGCTCGGGTTTGCCATTCATTCGTTGCGGGCAGCGACGCCGGATCAGATGCGCTCCCTGCTCGCCGAGGGACCGAAGACGGGCCCGATCCATATCCATGTCGCCGAACAGGAAAAGGAAGTCGAAGACTGCCTCGCGTGGAGCGGCCGCCGGCCTGTCGAATGGCTTCTCGACGAAATGCCGGTCGATCGCCGTTGGTGTGCGATCCATGCGACCCACATGACCGAAGACGAAGTGGCCAGGCTCGCCCATTCCGGTGCGGTGGCGGGCTTGTGTCCGGCAACCGAAGCCAATCTTGGTGACGGAATATTCCCTGCAACCGATTTCCTGCGCCATGGCGGTGCGATCGGGATCGGAACCGACAGCCATATCGCGACCAGCGTCGCGGAGGAGGTGAGGGTGCTGGAATACAGCCAGCGTCTTCGCGACCGTCGCCGTAACCGTCTGGTCGATGGTGCCCATAAATCCGTTGGTACGACGATTTTCAATGCGGCGCTTGCGGGCGGGGCACAGGCCGCGGGCGTCGAAAAGTCGGGACTTTGCGAAGGTGCGAGCGCCGACCTCGTCGTCCTCGACCCTTCGTCGCCCTTCATGGCTGCGACGGAGGATGCCCGCATTCTGGACCGCTGGCTTTTCGCTCTCGGTCCCGATGTAGTCCGTCACGTCATGGTTGCAGGCCGCTGGGTGATCCGCGACCGCCGGCATGAGCGCGACGAAGAGATCGACCGCGATTTCCAGAGAGTTCTGCGGAAGGTGGCGTAACCCTCCGGCGAAGACATCCAACAAAGATCAACGAAAGGGGAATGTGATGTTGAGAAAAGAATTTAAGTTCGCATTGACCGTCGGCGCCCTGCTGATGGGAACCTCGATGGGTACCGCCCACGCCTCCTATTGCGGTGACGGCAAGACCGTGACCTTCGCGGGCATCGACTGGGAAAGCGGTGCACTGATCACCGAGGTCATGAAGGAGCTTCTGTCCAAGGGTTATGATTGCAAGGTGGATTCGATCCCCGGCAACTCCGTGACGCTGGAACAGGCGACCGCCAATAACGACGTGCAGATCTTCGCCGAGGAATGGATCGGCCGCTCTGACGTCTGGAACAATGCTGCGGCGGCCGGCAAGGTCGTTTCCGTCGGCAAGACCTTCGTTGGCGCGTCCGAAGGCTGGTTCGTGCCGGAATATGTGGTGAAGGGCGACGAGGCGCGGGGCATCAAGCCGATCGCTCCCGACCTCAAGAGCGTCTCGCAGCTTTCCGATCCTAAGATCGCCGAACTGTTCAAGGACCCGGAAGAGCCGTCCAAGGGCCGCTTCCTCAATTGCCCGTCGGGCTGGACCTGCGAAGGCGTCAACACGGCGAAGCTCGAAGCCTATAAGCTGACGGATGCCTATGTGAACTTCCGGCCGGGCACGGGCACCGCGCTCGACGCCGGCATCAGTGCTGCCTATCTGCAGGGCGAGCCGGTCCTGTTCTATTACTGGAGCCCGACCGCGGTCATGGGTAAGTTCAAGCTCGTCAAGCTGGACGAGCCTGCCTATGACGAGGCCTGCTGGAAGGAGCTGACCAGCGCTACCGGCAAGCGTGAAGCAGGCTGCGCCTTCCCGGCCGTCGAAGTCGCCTACGGCATCAACAGCACCTTCGCGAAAGAAGCGCCGGAGATTGTCGAGATCCTCGAAAAGGCGACCTTCCCGCTCGAAGAGGTCAATGCCAGCCTCGCCTACATGGCCGACAACAAGGCCGATGCCGTCACCGCCGCCAAGGAATTCCTGAAGACCAAGGCGGATGTATGGGGTACCTGGGTCTCTGCCGATGCCAAGGCCAAGGTCGAAGCGTCGCTCAAGTAAGTCTCGATGGCCGCGCGTCTCCCGCGCGGTCATCCCGCCCATCGACGCGACCGCCGGGCGGTCGTGTCCATGTGTACGCATTTGCTGTTGCGAAGGGCTTGAGCGATGTTCCCCGAGGCATTCAAGATATCCATCCGCGGGCCGATCAACGAAGCGGTCCAGTCGCTGGTGATCAACTACGGCTTTGTCTTCAAGGCCATCTCGCAGGCGATCCTGCAGGCGATATTGTTCATCGAATGGATCGTTCGCGGCCTGCCCTGGTGGGTCGTCATTCTCGTCTTCATGGGGCTGACCTGGCAGGCGACGCGCAAGCTCGGCCTCGTCGGTATCGTTGCAGCCCTGCTCTTCCTTGTCGGCGCGCTCGGTCTCTGGGACCTCGCAATGCAGACGCTGGCGCTGATGCTGATGGCAACGCTGATCTCCGTGGCGATCGGTGTTCCGATGGGCATATGGCTCGCCAAGAGCAGGCTGATGCGCGGTATCACGCTGCCCGTCCTGGACGTGATGCAGACCATGCCGAGCTTCGTTTATCTCATCCCGGCGATCATGCTGTTCGGCCTCGGCAAGGTGCCGGCCGTTCTGGCGACCATCGTCTATGCTGTGCCGCCGCTGATCCGCCTGACGGATCTCGGCATCCGCCAGGTCGATGGCGAAGTGGTGGAGGCGGCGACCGCCTTCGGCGGCAGTCCGGCCCGCATTCTCTTCGGTGTCGAGCTTCCGCTTGCGACGCCGACGATCATGGCCGGCCTCAACCAGACGATCATGATGGCGCTGTCCATGGTGGTGGTCGCCTCGATGATCGGCGCACGTGGCCTCGGCGAACAGGTCCTGAACGGGATCCAGACACTCGATGTCGGCAAGGGCCTGGAGGCGGGGCTCGGAATTGTGATCCTGGCAATCGTACTCGATCGCATCACGCAGGGGTTCGGCCGCTCCAAACTGGAGGACAGCAAGAATGGCTGAGATCGAAATCCGCAACGTCTACAAGATTTTCGGCCACAAGTCGCGCGAAGCGCTGGCCATGGCGCGTGATGGTGCCGGCAAGAGCGACATTCTCGAGCGCACCGGCTGCAGCGTCGGCCTCAACGACATCAGCCTCAAGATCGGCGCCTCGCGCATCTTCGTCATCATGGGCCTGTCGGGATCGGGAAAATCGACGCTGGTGCGTCACATCAACCGTCTGATCGAGCCGACCAGCGGCGAAATCCTTGTCGATGGCGGCAATGTGCTGGACCTCGATGCGCGGAGCCTGCGGGACTTCCGCACCCGTCGCGTCAGCATGGTGTTCCAGAGTTTCGGCCTGATGCCGCACCGGACCGTGCTGCAGAACGTGGTTTATGGCCAGCGGGTGAGGGGACTGACGAAGGCGCAGGCCAATCCGATCGGAATGCAATGGATCGAGACCGTCGGCCTCCTCGGTTACGAAAACAAGTATCCGCATCAGTTGTCCGGCGGCATGAAGCAGCGTGTAGGTCTTGCGCGCGCACTTGCGGCCGATACCGACGTGATCCTGATGGACGAGGCGTTCTCCGCGCTCGATCCGTTGATCCGCACGGACATGCAGGATCAGTTGCTGCAGCTCGAGAAGAACCTGTCGAAGACGATCGTCTTCATCACCCACGATCTCGACGAGGCCCTGCGCATCGGCGCCGAGATCGCCATCCTCAAGGATGGAAAGCTGGTCCAGGTCGGTACGCCGAGCGAGATCCTCAATACCCCGGCAGACGACTATGTCGCGCGTTTCGTGCAGCGCCGCGCCGGCGTGGAGGCAAATCAGCATGGCTGATCCCGTCATCCTAGACAGAGCCCTGACATGGCGGGAGATCGCCGCCGTCGCCGAGGGGCGGGAGCTCGGGCTTTCTGCCGCTGCCTGGCAACGGGTCGCCCAAGCGCGCGCGATCGTCGACGCGCTGGTGGACAGGGAAATCCGCGGCTACGGGATCAATACGGGCGTGGGCGCGCTCTGCGACGTCGTCATCAGCCGGGAAGACCAGCAGGCGCTGTCGCGCAACATCATTCTCAGCCACAATTGCGGCGTCGGTGAGCCGTTGGAGAGGGCTGGGACGCGGGCCGTCATGGCTGCGCAGATCGCAAATTTCGCGCATGGCTTTTCTGGCGTCAGCGTCGATGTCGTCGAAACGCTGCTGGCATTGCTGAATGCCGACCTGCTGCCGATCGTTCCGTCAAAGGGCTCAGTCGGTTATCTCACCCATGCCGCGGCGATCGGTCTCGTGCTGATCGGCGAGGGCGAATGCCGCCATGGAGCCGAACGCCTGACGGGTGCGGAGGCGCTTCGAAGGATCGGCCGCAAGCCGCTGGTTCTGCGGGCCAAGGAGGGACTGAGCCTCGTCAACGGCACGCCCTGCGCCACCGGGCTCGGAGCGCTGGCCACCTCGCGCCTTTTCCATCTGCTCGAATGGGCCGATGCCGCAGCCGCCATGACCTATGAAAATCTCGGCGCCCAGGCGGATCCCTTCGCCGAAATGCCGCTCGCATTGCGCCGCTCGGAAGGGCTGCAGCAGGTCGGCCGCAACCTGCGCCATTGGCTGGAGGGCAGCCGGCTTCTTGCCCAGTCGGCCGGCAGCCGCACGCAGGATCCGCTCAGCCTGCGGGCTGTGCCGCAGATCCATGGCGCCGTTCGCGATGCCGCCGCGGAGATCGCCGTGGTCGTCGATCGAGAGCTTGCGAGCGTCACGGACAACCCCGTTGTTGCAGGCTCTCCCGAGGCGCCGGAGGTTCACAGCCAAGCCCATGCCGTGGGCGCCGCGCTCGGCCTTGCAATGGACAGCCTGGCAACTGCGGCAGCAGAACTTGCGGCCATTTCCGAACGCCGCATCGACCGCCTGGTCAATCCACTGGTAAGCGGCCTGCCGGCATTCCTCGCGGCCGGGAGCGGGGTCTGCTCGGGCTTCATGATTATCCAATATACGGCTGCAGGTCTCGTCGCCGAGAACCGCAGGCTGGCAGCGCCAGCGAGCCTCGACGGCGGCATTACGTCCGCCCTGCAGGAGGATATCCTGACCCATGCCACGCCGGCTGCCGAAAAGGCCCTGGCGATCCTCGACAATCTGCTGACGATACTTGCGATCGAGGTAACTGCGGCCGCGCAGGCCTATGAGCAGCAGGCGAACGGCGCCGGGATGGCGCGCCGCACCGAATGCCTCCGCGATCATGTGCGGCAGGCGGTCCCCTTCTATCGGGACGACAGGCCGCTGAACGGCGACGTCGCCAAGGTCCGGGCGCTGATCGGCGCCACACGCGACCCCATCCAATTCATTCTCGAAGCCTTTCCCGAGCGGACCGACCGTGTTGCGCTCGACTTGAACTCCGGAGGAGCCTGACCATGACCAATCCGCGCCATAATATCCGTGACGTCCGTTCTCCACGGGGCAACGAACTCAACGCCAAGAGCTGGATGACCGAAGCGCCGCTCCGCATGCTGATGAACAATCTCGATCCCGACGTGGCGGAAAATCCTCACGAACTGGTGGTTTATGGGGGGATCGGCCGCGCTGCCCGTACATGGGACGATTTCGACCGGATCGCCGCGACCCTGAAGACCCTGACGGAAGAGGAAACATTGCTGGTCCAGTCCGGCAAGCCGGTCGGTGTGTTTCGCACCCACAAGGATGCGCCGCGCGTTCTCATCGCCAATTCGAACCTGGTGCCGCATTGGGCGACCTGGGATCATTTCAACGAGCTCGACAAGAAGGGTCTTGCCATGTACGGCCAGATGACCGCGGGCTCGTGGATCTATATCGGCACGCAGGGCATCGTTCAGGGCACCTACGAAACCTTCGTCGAAGCCGGTCGGCAGCATTACGACGGCAATCTCAAGGGCAAGTGGATTCTGACCGGCGGTCTTGGCGGCATGGGCGGCGCCCAACCGCTCGCCGCCGTGATGGCCGGTGCCTGCTGCCTCGCGGTCGAATGCGACGAGACCCGCATCGATTTTCGCCTTCGCACCCGTTATGTCGATGCCAAGGCCAGGACGCTGGACGAAGCGCTCGCCATGATCGACGAGTGGACGAAGGCCGGAGAGGCGAAGTCCGTCGGGCTGCTCGGTAATGCGGCGGAGATCTTTCCGGAACTCGTCAGGCGGATGAAGGCCGGCGGCCCGCGCCCCGATATCGTCACGGACCAGACGTCGGCGCATGATCCGCGCAACGGCTATCTGCCTGTCGGCTGGACGGTCGAGGAAGCCAGGGCCAAACGCGAGAGCGATCCGAAATCCGTCGAAGTCGCGGCCCGCGCGTCGATGAAGGCGCATGTCGAAGCCATGGTGGCCTTCTGGGATGCCGGCGTGCCGACCCTCGACTATGGCAACAACATCCGTCAGGTGGCCAAGGAAGAAGGGCTGGACAACGCCTTCGCCTTCCCCGGCTTCGTGCCCGCCTATATCCGCCCGCTCTTCTGCCGGGGTATCGGACCGTTCCGCTGGGCTGCCCTTTCCGGCGATCCGGAGGATATCTACAAGACCGATGCCAAGGTGAAGGAACTGCTGCCGGACAACAAGCACCTGCACAACTGGCTGGACATGGCGAGGGAGCGTATCGCCTTCCAGGGCCTGCCGGCGCGTATCTGCTGGGTGGGCCTCGGTGACCGTCACAAACTAGGTCTCGCATTCAACGAGATGGTGCGCAACGGCGAGCTCTCCGCTCCGATCGTCATCGGCCGGGACCATCTGGATTCGGGCTCGGTTTCGTCGCCGAACCGCGAGACGGAAGCAATGAAGGACGGCTCGGACGCCGTTTCCGACTGGCCGCTTCTCAACGCCCTACTCAACACCGCTTCAGGCGCCACATGGGTATCGCTGCATCACGGCGGCGGCGTCGGCATGGGCTTCTCGCAACATTCGGGCATGGTGATCTGCGCCGACGGCACGGAAGATGCGGACCGTCGCCTGGAGCGCGTTCTGTGGAACGATCCGGCCACCGGCGTGATGCGTCATGCCGATGCGGGTTACGACATCGCTCTGGACTGCGCCAGGGAGAAGGGCCTGCGTCTGCCCGGCATTCTGGGCAACTGACGCCTCACGGCCGATAAGGGCCGCTCTTTCGGCTGCGGTCCTGTCGGGTCGAAACAATCGGGAATCTGCAGGGCGGGTGCTTGCCGACAGCATCCGATCCTGCTCTCTCTCGAATTTGAAACATTGTTCGGCTGCAGGGGCGTATGCGGATCGCAAGTCTTGCCATGTATGTCGCGCCCGAGCCGGTCGCCGAAGCAACATATGCCCTGTGGCATTTCCTGCGCGACTATCTGCGCGGCGCGGGTATGCAGGACGTGCCGGCCGAGCTTGACCAGGCTATTCCCTATCAGGATGTCTGGTCGAACCCGAACCTGCTGCTATCCCAGACTTGCGGTTACCCCTACGCGAAAAGATTGCGAGGGAAAGTACGGCTTGTCGCGACACCCCGCTATGGACACCCCGGCTGTAACGGTGCTTTCGCGCGCAGCTTCGTCCTCGTCCACGCGTCATCGGGCATTACCCGTCTCGACGGGCTTCGCGGGCGCGTTGCCGCAATCAACAGCCGCGACAGCAATTCCGGTTACAATCTGTTCCGCGCCGCGCTTGCACCGGTCGCCGACGGAAGACGAATGTTTTCCAGCGTTCTGGAAACCGGCAGTCATGCCGCCAGTATCGAGGCCGTTGTGGAGCGGAGGGCGGATTGCGCGGCCGTCGACTGCATCACCTACGGCACTATCGCGCGTTTTTCCCCTGAGCGCCTGAACGGCACGACCGTTCTGGCGGAGACGCCGGAAGGCCCGGGTCTTCCCTTGATTACCAGCGCCTCGGCCGGAGACCGGGAGATCGATATGCTCCGGGCGGCGCTTGATGCGGCCTTGGTCGACCCACGCCTGACAATCGATCTCGACCGGATGGGGCTTGTCGGTTTCGAGAGGCTCGGAGATCAGGAATACGATCAGCTCCTCGAACTGGAAAGGGCAGCCGGAAAGCTCGGTTATCCCGATCTCGCATAGCCGCCCGTCCTTTCGATGCCGCGAACGCTCGTGTCCGACCGGAGTTCTCGCAACCGGCTTCTCCATGGAGGCTCGCGTGGCGGATCAGCCAGGCGGTGTCGAAACCGCAGACGGAAACACCCGGTTGTGCCGGTCCCCGCTAAGTCTCGGGAAAGGCCGAACATCCGGGCACGAAATCGAGATGCTGCTATCCTTCAGTTGGCGGCGGAGTGCGAAAGACTGCGTTCGGTCTCGATATCGAAGAGATGCATCTGGTTCATGTTGATCGAGACCGGCAGGCTCGCTCCCGGCATTGCGGGAATTTCGCTGTCGAGGCTCGCACAGCATGTCTCTCCTGCAACGTTGAAATAGACCATGTTGGTGGACCCCAGCGGTTCCACCAGTTCCACCTTGGCGTCGAACGGGGTCCAGCCGGGACGATCCTGCCTGCCGGAAATCGCCTCCGGCCGGATGCCGAACGTGACATCCCGGCCCGTGGCTGGCGCGAAGGACGGCACCTTGTTTTCGGGAATGGCGAGCCGCGAGCCATCCTTCAGCTGTACCAGAAGCTTCCCGTTCTCCGAGACCACTGCTGCCGGCAGGAAGTTCATCGATGGCGAACCGATGAAACCGGCGACGAACTTGCTGACGGGGTTGAAATAGAGATCCTGTGGCACGCCCTGCTGCTCGACGATGCCCTTGTTCATCACCACGACGCGATCCGCCATGGTCATCGCTTCCACCTGGTCGTGGGTGACATAGACGGTCGTAGTCGGCAGGAGACTGTGCAGGCGCTTGATCTCCGTTCTCATCTTGACGCGCAGTTTCGCGTCGAGATTGGAGAGCGGTTCGTCGAAAAGGAAGACTTTCGGATCGCGGACGATGGCGCGGCCCATCGCCACGCGCTGCCGCTGGCCGCCGGACAATTGGCCCGGGCGCCGCTCGAGCAGCTCCGCGATGTGAAGTGTTTCGGCTGCCTGAGTAATCCGTTTGTCGATTTCGCCTTTCGGCAGCCGCTGCTGTTCGAGGCAGAACGCGATGTTGTCGCGGACCGTCATATGCGGATAGAGCGCGTAGTTCTGGAAGACCATCGCGATATCGCGCTTTCCAGGTCCCAGGCGATTGACGACCTGACCGTCGATGACGATCTCGCCACCGGTAATATGCTCCAGTCCGGCGATCATCCTCAGTGTCGTCGACTTGCCGCAGCCGGAAGGGCCGACGAAGACGACGAACTCCTTGTCCTTTATCTCCAGGTCTATTCCGCGCACCGCTTCATAGATGCCGTAAGATTTGCTGACGTTGCGAAGCTCCAACCGCGCCATGTCTTCCTCCTATCGTTCCGCCAGCCAGACCTGCATCGCACCTTCGTCGCGATTAGCCCAGAGATGATAGGGGATGGCGCGGAACCGCCGCGGCCCCAGTGTGGCCGGACTGTCGCGATAGAGCCTGCCCTGCCAGTCCTCGAGCTGCGCTTCCAGTGCTTCCCCTTCCAGGACGACGGCGCCGCCCAGAAGATCCGGATCGAAGTTCGCTTCGATCCTTGCGGAGGCCGGAAGCCGCAGACGCTGGGGCTCGATGCCGAGATCCGTCTCCTCGATGCAGTAGACGACAGGTCCACGCTTGAGGGCAACCCGGTCGGAATCTTCGCCGACCGCAGGATGAGCGTAGAGCCGTTCGACGGGCATGTCGAAGGACAACCTGATCTCGTCGCCATCCGACCATTTGCGCCGCAGAACGGCATATCCCTTTTCGAGCGCCACTTCGGTGTCAAGCCGTTCGCCGTTGACGCTGACGCTCCAGCTGCGGCACCAGCCGGGAATGCGGAGCTTGACGGCGAGATCCGCCGGCTGCGACAGGCCGATGGTCATCCTGACATCGCCATCCCAGGGATAGGCGGTCTCCTGCTTCAGCCGGAGATAGGTCGTGCCGACCTCCATTTCAGCGGTGTTCGCGCCATAGAGGTGTACCGCGATCTCATCCGATCTGCTCGAATAGAAATACTGACCGAGCGAGGTGATCATACGCGCGATATTGGTTGGGCAGCACGGGCAGTAGTGCCACTTCCAGCGCCGGTGCTGGCCGTGGCTCTCGAGCACGTTTTCGTAGAAATAATGTTCGCCGTCGCGCGAGATCCCCGACAGGGCGCCATTGAAGAGCACGGTTTCCAGCGCATCGGTGAATTTGCCGTCGAGATCGATCTGCGCCATGCGATGGCTCCAGAAGCCCAGCGCAACCGCCGCGCAGGTCTCGGCATAAGCCGTTTCGTTGGGCAGATCGTATTCGCGGGTGAACCCTTCGTTGGAAGCCGAAGGACCCAGGCCGCCGGTTACATAGAGCTGCCGGCTCGTCAGGTTGTCGAAGAGCCGGTCACAGGCTTCCTTCAGGCCCGGGTCGTCGTTCTCGTGGGCGAGATCGGTCATGGCCGAGAACAGGTACATCGCGCGCACGGCATGGCCGACGACCTGCGACTGCTCGCGTACGGGCCGATGCGCCTGGCTGTACGCATATGTCTTGTAGACGTAGTCGGCGGGATCTTCTCCTCGAAGCCTCGCCTCCTCGTCGTAGTATGACGGCATCTGCCCGCGCTCGTCGACGAAATAGGTTGCGAGCCTGAGATGCCGCGGATCCCGGGTTATGCGGTAGAGCTTGACGAGCGCGAGCTCGATCTCCTCGTGGGCGTCGTAACCGCGCAGCTTGCCTGGCTCGGCGCCGAAGGTCTCGTCGATATGGTTGACGGCGCGGATCATGACGTCGAGGAACCGGCGTTTGCCGGTCGCCTCGTAGTAGGCGACGGCGCCCTCTAGCAGATGGCCCATCGAATACATCTCATGCAGATCGCGCAGGTTGGTCCAACGCTTTTCCGGCTCTCGACGGATGAACCAGCTATTGAGATAGCCGTCCTCCATCTGACCGTGCTCGAGCTTTTCGACGATGGCGTCTATCCTGGCTTCGAGATCGGCGTTCGGAGAGGTTTTCAGAGTATAGCTCGCCGCTTCGATCCATTTGCCGAAATCGGAATCGAAGAAGTGCTGCATGGAAAGCCCGCTCGGCTGGATCGGACGCGCCAGCGCTGCCGGCGGCTTGTCGAAATCGAGCACTTCGAGAAAACCCTCTTCCTCTAAACGCATATGCTGGGTCGGGATGGTCGTGTCCCTGACGGTGTCCGACCAGCTGCGCCAGAACCCTTCCGGAAAGGCGACGCGGTGATGTTCGATCGGCACGAACCTGTCGAACTGGCGTACGGCGTCGGCCGCCGGCTTCTTCAGTGAGGACGACATGGAAACTCCTTTCGCAGCAGTCTGCGGGTTATTTGACGGCGCCGGCGGTCAGGCCGCGCACGTAATAGCGTTGAAGGGCGAGGAACAGCAGGATGCAGGGGATCATGGTGACGGTGATGCCGGCCTGCAGCGCGCCCCAGTCGATGATCCCGTAAATGCCCGAGGAGACGTTCACGAGCATGATCGGCAGGGTGAACTTGTTCTGGTCCGAGAGGAAGATCAGCGCCGCGAGGAACTCGTTCCACGAATTGAGGAAGGCGAACATGGCGACGGTCGCGACGCCGGGAAGTGCGAGCGGCATCAGGATGCGCCGCAGCAGCGTCCATTGCGACGCTCCGTCGATACGGGCCGCCTCCACCAGCGCCACAGGTATCGCGTCGAAGGCGTTGCGCATCATGAAAATCGAAAACGGCAGCTGGAACGTGGTGTAGACAAGGACCAGTCCCAGAAGACTGTTCTGCAGGCCCAGGAATTTCAGGATCAGGAACAGCGGCGTCAAGATGGACTGGAACGGGATCATCATTGTCGCCATTACGAGAACGAAGATCAGCGACTGACCCGGGAACCTGAATTTCGAAAATCCATAGCCGGCGGGCACGGCGACCAGCACGGTCAGGAGGATGGTGCCCCCCGCGATCAGCAGCGAATTCATCGCGTAGACGTGCCAGCCGGCGCCGACATCTTCGAGCCGGCGATAGTTTTCCAGCGAGAAAGCCTTTGAGAACAGGGCGACGGGGTTGGAGAGCGCTTCCGCCGCCGGCTTGAACGAGTTGGCGATCGACCAGACGATCGGCATCAGGAAGATGATCGCAAGGATCAGCGAGACGAGCAGGAACGTGACGTGCCCGACGCGTTCCGTCATCGGTTTTCCGGTTGAGGACGCTGCAACTCTCATCGGCCTTCCTCCGGACGCTGGCGCATGAAACTGAGCTGGATGGAGCTGATGGCGACGAGTACGACCAGCAGGGCGAAGGACAGCGCCGAGCCATAGCCCAGCCGATAGGACGAGAAGGACGCCAGATAGATCGAGAAGACGGCCGAGATCGTGCTGTTGCCCGGACCACCCTGTGTGATGATGAAGAACTGGTCGAAGGCGAGCATCGACGAGGTAATGTTGAGGATCAGTGCCAGCAGCAGCGAATTGCGCATGAGCGGCAGGGTTATGCGGCGGAACCGGCTGAAGACGCTGGCGCCATCGATCTTTGCGGCCTCGATCACGTCCCCCGGGATGCTCTGCAGGCCGGTAAGCAGGATGACCATCGTAAAGCCGGCCGTCTTCCATACGACCATCAGGATGATCACGGCGAGCGCCGGCCAGAAGCTTTCCAGCGGTCGAGGCGCCGCATCGACGATACCGAGACTGAGAAGCAGGCGGGAAAAGACGCCGTTGTCCGGGTTCAGAAGCCAGGTCCACAGCGTGGAGGCGGCACCGAAGCCGATCACGACGGGCATGAAATAGACGGTGCGGAAGAAGCCGGCGCTGCGCAGCGGTCGATCGACGAGCAGCGCGAGCGGGAAGGCGACAGCCATGATGGCCGCCGTCACCAGCAACGTGTAGAGCATGGTGAAACCGAGAGAGGACCAGAGCTGGCCGTCGCCCAGCAGTTCCACGTAATTCTCGATCCCGATGAACTTCTTTCGACCCAAAAGCGGCCAGTGATAGAAGCTCATCCACACCGTCATCAGCAGCGGGATGACGAACAGTCCGATCACGAACACCATGCTCGGTGCGATGAAAAACAGTCCCAACCAGCCGTGCGGTTCGGCGCTTCCGCCGGAGGCGGATGCAGGACGCACGTCGTCGGTCGGCAGCTTTGTATCTACCATTCAATCCTCGTCATGACTGCATGAGGCGGCCGGCGCCCGGCCCGATCGTTGCGAACGGGGCAGGCGGGCTTTCGCGCCGACTGCCCCGGCCCCGTCAGGGATTGGTCCGCTCGAGGATCTTGGTGAAGTCGTCCTGAGCCTTCGTGATGGCCGCATCGACATTGCCGTCGAAGATGCTCGACTGGACGAGATTCAGGAAGGGTCCGGTCCGGCTGACGAAGAGTTCGTCCGACGAGAAGGTGTAGGGTGTGCGCGCCTTGGCGAGGATTTCGTAGGCGACCAGATTGCGCTTGTCGAATTGTGCATAGGCGTCAGTGGCCAGATCGGTGCGCGACGGCATGCCCGATTCCTTGGTGATGAAGACCTGCTGCTCCGGCTGCATGTAGAAATTGACGAAATCGAGCAGAACCTTCTTCTTCTCCTCGCTGATACCGGCGATCAGCGCCAGAGTATCACCGCCTGCAAAGCTCGATGCGCCTTCTTTCGGGCCCGGGATCGGCGCGACGTTGAATTTCACGTCGGGATATTTGCTGGTCAGGAGATTGACGATGTAGGAGCCGGTCATCAGCACGCCGACCTTGCCGGAGGCGAAGGCTTCCACGGCGTTGTTGCCGTTGCCGGAACGGGATGTCGGATGAATGGCGCCGGCCGACCACATGTCGCGATAGGCAGCAATCGTGTCGCGCATGGCCGGCGTATCGACGGTTGCTTCCCGACCATCCTCGCTGAGGATGTCGGCGCCGGCCGCCCACAGATGCGGGAGGAAATCGTAGATCAGCCAGCTGCCGGAATTGGCGACGAAGTAGAAACCGTAGGTATCCGGCGCCAGCGCGCGGATTTTCTTGGCATCCTCGGCAATTTCCTCCAGCGAGGCGGGAGCCTTGTCCGGATCAAGCCCGGCCTTTTCGAAGAGATCCGTATTCCAGGCGATGATCGAAGCATCCGGCAGGGCCGGAACGCCATAGATCTTGTCGTCGTAGGTGGCGAGGCGGATATGAGAAGGGCTGAGCGCGCCAGCATACGGCAGGCCCTTCACGAAATCGGTAATGTCTTCCAGGCTCTCGTTGGCGGCGAATGTCGGCAGATAGATGAGGTCGAGCACGGCGCCCTCGGGCGGCGAACCGCCGGCGATCGCGGCGCCGAGTTTCGGCACCATCTGCTCGGCGGTGATCTGGGTGACCACGATCTTGTCTTCGTGCTTGGCATTGAACTGCTCGGCAAGCGCCTGCAGCACGGCTCCAGACGAGGTGCGGACCCACAAATTGACTTCTTCTGCGGCAGCAATCGAGGTTGTCGCAGCAAACGCAAGTGCTGCGAGCGCAAGGCTAGCTTTATGCATCACGGTTCCCTTTTTCTGGTTGTTCGTCGCATCCTCCCGGCCGACATGAAAACGGTAAGACGGTTTTCTGGCGCTGTCGAGAATTTTGAACGTTGGAAGTGCAAAAACCTTTTTGCACGTCTGAAAATTCTTGAGAAAAGCTTTTTGCACGATACTCTCAAGCAAATGTTGAAACCAATCTTCCATCGAAAACGGACGCTGCGTGATGTTGCCAGAGTGGCCGGGGTCAGCCTGTCCACGGCGTCGAATGCCCTGAACGGAGTCGGCCGTGTCAACGCCGAGACCAGCGAGCGCGTCAACCGGATTGCCCAGGAGATCGGCTTTCGGCCCAATGCTCTGGCGCGCAGTCTGCTCAGCAAGCGAAGTTCCACGATCGGAATGCTGACGAACGACACCTACGGGCGCCTGACATTGCCGATGGGGGCAGGGGTCTCCGAAGTCCTGGTCGACCAGGGAGTGTCCGTGTTCCTGTGTGCGACCAACAACGACCCGCGTCTGGCGCAGCTGCATCTGCAAGCGCTTCTCGACAAGCAGGTCGACGGCATCATCTTCACGGCGACGAGACTGGACCTCGAACAGCCCCCGGAAATGATGGCGCTGCCCATTCCCGTAATCTACGCCTTCGCCGAAGGTCCGCCGGACAGTATCAGCTTTGTTCCCGATGACGCGCAGGGTGCCGCTCTGGCCGTCGATCATCTCGTCGAAGTCGGCTGCTCGCGCGTTCTTCATGTCACCGGGCCGAGGGACTATCTCGCGGCCAGGCTGAGGGCCGATGCCTATCGCGAGCGTTGCGATGCCCGTTGGGACGTCATGTTCGGCGATTGGTCGGAGGAGTGGGGACACGAAGCGATCGACCGCGTGTTTTCGCAGGGCGGAATCCGGCCGGACGGCATTTTCTGCGGCAATGACGAAATTGCGCGGGGTGTCATCGACGCGCTACGCGATCGGGGCATGAGGGTTCCGCACGACATATCGGTGGTTGGTTTCGACAATTGGGAGGTCATCTCGCGACAGACCCGGCCGCCGCTGACCACGGTCGACATGCAGTTGATGGAACTCGGGCGTCAGGCCGGATCGGCGATGCTGCGCATCACTCGAGGAGAAGTGATTGAGCCGAGGATCGACCGGCTTGCCTGCCGGCTGATAGAGCGCCAATCGACCAGACA
>JBQGDG010000253.1:0-9949 GCA_052038935.1 Neorhizobium sp.
GGCCGACTTCCGAAACTTCAGCTTCCTGGCCGAAATTCTTGATCTGGTCCTTGAGAATTGCGGAAATTTCCGCTGCACGGATATCCATCAGCCGACCTCTTTCAATGCAAGCTTAAGGGTGGAAAGTTTGGTGCGAAGGGACGTGTCGATCTGACGCGAGCCGACCTTGACGATCAGGCCGCCGAGGATCGACGGATCGATCGTGACGGCGACGGCGACGTCCTTGCCGGTGACGCCCTTCAGCGCCGACTTGAGTTCGTTTTCCTGCGCTGCGGTCAGCGCATGCGCCGAGGTGACCTCGGCGGTAACTTCACCGCGATGTTCGGCGGCGATTTCGCGATAGGCGCGGATCATGCCCGGCAGCGCAAACAGGCGCCGGTTGCCAGAAACCACCTTGAGGAAGTTGAGGACGCTGCCCGAGATACCGGCCTTTTCGGCGACGGCGCTGACCGCCTTCTGCTGGTCCTCGGCGGAAAACACCGGGCTCGCCACCAGACGACGCAGGTCTTCGCTTTCATCCATCAGCGCCTGAAAACGGTCAAGATCGGCACCGACAGTATCGATCGAACCGGATTCCAAAGCCAATTCGAAGAGCGACGAAGCGTAGCGCTCCGCAACACCGGAAATAAGCGGGGACGTGTCAGCCACGGGCACAGTTTCCCTGAATTGCCATCCAAGCGCCGCATCCGAAGGTGAATTTCGGACAAAGCCTTGAAAAATATTGATTTTCCCTCAGAACCTGCGAGGCCTCCACCCCGCCCTTTCCGACGTTCGCGGTCCGTCTAGCATAGGATGTAGGGACTCGCAACACGCCTCCGCGCCGAAAAAGCCCGTCCCTCAAGGGGATGCGCAGTTTTTTGAGCCGTTAACGAAGGATTCACGCCCTGGCGCGCGCCACCGCGTCCCCCGGCGTCCTCAGAGATAGCCGAGCACGTAGGCGAGCGGGCCGGCGGCGAGGACAACCTCCAGTAGGAAAAACACGACATTCCGGGATGTCAGGCCCCGATCGGCGAAGAACGACACCAGCCGGCCCGCCGCCCCGAGCGCCAGGACCACGCCCGTCGCCATGTAGAACCAATCCTGCGCCAGGAGGATCGGCAGCAGGCCGAGACCGAAATAGCGCGCACCGGCGGAGCGTACCGAGCCGTAGCCCTCCGGCCGGATCTCGCCGATCTGGAAGGCGGACAGGCGCAGGCACGGACCGGGGAAGAAAAAGATCAGCAACCCGACGACCGCCGTTGCCGCGGCGCCGATGAATGCCACCTGCTCGCCCATCTCGGTGGGAAAATAGAATTCCATGCCATGCACCTCTTCGAATCGCCGCAGAGTCTAGCAGAGAGGGTAAACAAGTCGCAAAGACCGTCGTCTCGAACGACGCGCGTTGCGGCACCCGCAGGCGCCGAATGGCGTGCTAGAGGAAGCTCTGGGGATCGATGTCGAGCTGAACCTGGACAGTCCCGCGCACCTTCGGCCCGTTGCCGAGCATCGATTTGAGGAACGCCTGCATGTCGGAATTGCGCCGGCCGTGGACCAGCAGCCGGAACCGATAGCGCCCGCGCACCAGCGCGATCGGCGCCTCCGCCGGCCCGAGGATCGAAATGCCGGTCACCGTCGGTGCGGCAGCCCGCAGGCCGCGCGCATGGCCCTCCGCATCGGCCCGCGTGTCGGCCGAGATGATCAGCGACGCCAGCCGGCCGAAGGGTGGCAGCAGTGCCTTTTCCCGCTCGGCGATCTCCCGGTCGTAGAAGGCCTCCGAATTTCCCGAAACGATCGCCTGCATCACGGGGTGCTGCGGCTGGAAGGTCTGGATCAGGCCATGGCTCTTCAGCCCCGTCCGCCCGGCGCGGCCCGTCACCTGGCTGAGCAGCTGGAACGTCCGCTCGGCCGCGCGCGGATCGCCGTTCGACAGCCCGAGATCGGCATCGACGATGCCGACGAGCGTCATCAGCGGAAAGTTGTGGCCCTTGGCGACGAGTTGCGTGCCGATGACGATATCGACATCGCCCTTGGCGATGGCCTCCAGCTCGAGCCGCATGCGCTTGACGCCGCCTAGGATGTCGGAGGACATCACGATCGTCCGCGCATCGGGAAAATGCTTCTCCACCTCTTCGGCAATGCGCTCGACGCCCGGGCCACAGGCGACGAGATGATCCAGCGTCCCGCATTCGGGACAGGCCTCGGGGGTCCGCTGGGCGTAACCGCATTGATGGCATTGGATCTGGCTCTTGAACCGGTGTTCCACCAGCCAGCTCGAACATTGCGGGCATTGGAACCGGTGGCCGCAGACCCGACACAGCGTCAGCGGCGCATAACCGCGGCGATTGAGGAAGAGCAGCGCCTGCTCCCTTTTCTCGATCGTCCTCGATATCGCCCTGACCAGCAGCGGCGACAGGAAACCGCCGCGATCCGGCGGATGCCGCCGCATGTCGATCAGATGCAGATCCGGCAGCGCGGCGTTGCCGAAGCGGGTCGGCAGATGCACCGTCGTGTAGCGCCCGGCAAGCCCGTTGACCTGGCTTTCGACCGATGGCGTCGCGGAGACGAGGACGATCGGGAAATCGCCGATCCGGCTGCGGACGACGGCCATGTCGCGGGCGTTGTAGAACACGCGGTCCTCCTGCTTGTAGGCAGGATCGTGTTCTTCGTCGACGACGATGAGGCCGAGTTCCTCGAAGGGCAGGAACAGCGCCGACCGCGCGCCGGCCACGACCCGGACCTCGCCGGTGACGACGCCGCGCCACACCTTCTCGCGCATCCGCGGCGAGAGGTCGGAATGCCATTCGGCGGGCTTGGCCCCGAAACGCTGTTCGAAACGCTCGAGAAAGGCCGGCGTCAGCGCGATTTCGGGCAGGAGGATCATCACCTGCTTGCCGCGCCTGAGCGTCTCGGCGATCGCCTCGAAATAGACCTCCGTCTTGCCCGAACCGGTGACGCCGTCGATCAGCGATGCGGAAAACCCGCCCGCGCGGACGGAGCCGACGATCTCTTCCGCCGCATCCTTCTGCGGCCCTTCGATGCGCGGTGCGGCATAGTCGGGATCCGGTTTCGCCACGACAGGCGGCGGGGGCAGGAAGATCGTATCGAACATGCCCTGCTTGATCAGCCCGTCGATGACGCTGAGCGACACGCCCGCGGCATGGGCGAGCCCGCTACGCGTCCACGGCGCATCCTGTTCGCGCGCCATGTCGAGCACGCGGGTTCTCGCCGGCGTCAGCCGATCCGGCTCGCCGCCGAGATAGCGCAGGCCTTCGACCATCGGCTCGGGATCGAGCGCCGCCGGCGCCCGGATCGCCATGCGGGCAACGAGACCGGGCGGCGAGAGCGTATAGGCCGACACCCAGTCGACGAAATCGCGCATGTCCTTGGAGAGCGGCGGGCAGTCGAAGACGAGCGTGATGGGGCGCAGCTTCTTCGGATCGAGCCGCTCGTCGTTCTCGCCCTCCCAGACGACACCGATCAACTGCCGAGGTCCGACCGGTACCTGCACGACCGAACCGGGCTCGACCGCCAGGCCCTCCGGCACGGCATAGCTGTAAGCGACCGGCACCGGCAGCGGCACCAGAACCGGCACCACGCGCACGGCCGGTGGCGACGGCGCGAGCGCGTCGCCGAACAGCGAACCCATCATGTCGGAAGAATCCTTGGCCATGCGGCGCGACCATGCCGAAAGAGAGAACAAAAGTGAACCCTGAACACTCGGATTTCGGCGAGGTCATGACGCGAAGGCCGGGATATGGCGGGTATCGAGGCCTTTTCGGGCAATCGCGCGAGGGTCTTGCCCCTCGCCCTGACCCATGCCGGGCGAGCCACCGGCCTCACCCGCCCCTCGCCCCCCACGAGCCGGATGAGGGGCCAAGCGCAGACGGCTCTCTAGTTATCCGGAGATAAGCGCATCAACCAAACCGCCGGCCCTCACTCGTCCTCGTCATCGTCCATGATCCCCGTCGCCCGCATGCCCTCCAGCCATGTCGCGCCGTCCCTGCGGATCACCCGCTTCGCCCGCACGCCGCAGCGCTCCTGCACGGCGGCGGCGAATTGCTCCGAGTGGGTGACGATCCAGATCTGGCTGGACCGCGCCGCTTCGCCGATCATGTCGGCAAGCGGCTTCAGCATGTCCGGATGCAGGCTGGCCTCCGGCTCGTTGAGCGCGATGAGCGGCGGCTGGCGGTAGGACATCAGCGCCGCGGCCATGCCGAGGAAGCGGATCTGCCCGTCCGAGAGTTCCCGCGGCTTGAAGACCCGCATCGGCATATGCGGGAAGACGAGGCCGAATTCCGCATATTCACCGGGTTCCGGCACATGCAGCCGCGCGCCCCCGAAAGCCGTGGCGATCGCACGGTTCAGCTCGATCGTATCGCCCCGGATATGTTCGAGCGTCGCGAACACGGCTGCGATATTCGCCCCGTCCTCGTCGAGCAGCGGCGAGGTGACCGCCAGGCAAGGCTGCCGTATCGGCGAATCGCGGTCGGTGCGGAAACCGTGGAAGAACCGCCAGCTCTCCACCATCCGCCGGAAGGCGCCGATCTCCGGATAGTGGCCGGCATCGCCCAGCAGCGCGATCGCCGTCTCCGACGTCATCGCCCTTTCCGGATAGTCCTGCATCCGGTTGGTGGCGCCCCGCACCATGATGCCCGGCCCCGCCCGTTTCATCATCGTCACCGGCCGCGAGCCGGTCTCGATCGAAAGCTCCTCCTCCTTGATCTGCGGCTCGAAGGCGAAGCCTGCCGCATCGATCGGCGGCCTCAGGCCCGCTTCCACCCGGTATCGGAATGTGACGGCGCGCTCTTCGTCCAGCACCTCGACATCGAGCCTGATGCGGAAGTTCTTCTCTCTTCGGCGCGGGCCGGACCACAGCGCCGAGGCCATGCCGCCCTCCGCGGCGATCTCGCCGGCGAGCGTGCCCCGCACTGCCGCCTGGATCAGCTGAAGCGCACGATAGAGATTGGACTTGCCGACGCCGTTTTCGCCGATGAACAGATTGACGCCGGCGAGATCCATGCTGATCGACCGGAGCGACCGGTAGTTCTGGGCGGACATGGAACGAAGCAGCATGCCCGACCTTTCTGCGGCATCGGCGGCCCGGGCGGACGAAATCACGCCGCCGAGACGACCTCCGGCTTGACCAGCCCGGCAAAACGGGCATCGCCGTCGGCCGCCAGATCGAACACCGTGTGATGTTCGAGCGCCCTCGTCACCTCGGCGGGATCGCCCTCCAGCTGCTCGGGCTGGATCATGTGGCCGACGGTAAAGTCGAAGCGGTTGCCCTTCTTGTTAAGCAGTTCGTAGAAGACGGTCATGTCGCGCAGCTCCGTCGACCACTTCGCCAGCCAGTAGAACAGGCCCGAATTCCGCGCCGTTATGTGGACCGGCAGGATCGGCAGGTTGTATTTGCGCGCCAGGCTGACGGCGGAGGTCTTCCAGGGCCGCTCGTTGAGCTTGCCGTCCGCCCAGTAGGCGATGCGTCCCGACGGGAAGAGCACCATGATCTTGCCCTCCTCGACCGCCTTGTTCGTCAGCACGAGCGTTTCGCGGGTCTTGAGCTTGCTCTTGTGCTCCTCACGCCATTCGACGGGGATGATCATCTCGGCGAAACGCGGGTTCACCCGCACCGCATCCCGGTTGGCGAAGACCATCAGGTCCGGGCGGGTGGTCTTGAGCAGGTCGAAGACCGCAACCCCGTCGGCAATGCCGGTCGGATGGTTGCTGACGAGGATGAAGCCGCCCTTTTCCGGAATGCGCTCGGCATTGCGTGTCTCGATCTGCAGCTTCAGCAGGTCGCTCATATATTCGAAACACTGGAAACCGGTCTTCGGCGCCACGTCGTCGGCGAACTCGATGGCCTTCCCGTATCTCAGCAGCGTGTAGAGAAACGGCCGCATTACCGGCCAGAGGGGGTTGCCTACGATCCGCTGTCCGCGTTCGGCGATCAGGGTATCGACGATGTGGCCGGGACGGCCTCTCGAATTGAGTGTTATGGTCTCCGCGAATTGACCGAAAGTCGTCGAACTATCACGGCGGGCCATGCGAACTCCTTGCACGAGACGGCTATCCTGGCAGTCCCGTATGATAAAACTTGGGCAAAGCACAGCGACTTAGGAGTTCCGTAACTCTGCCGATATCAATCTGGGGCGACTATCCACCAAAATCAACGGCAAGATATTGAACGACCTGCTGATCATAGCCGCACCGGACCTCGCCGAAAAGCGCCATGAATGGCTGGAAAGCCTCAGGAACGAACGGCGCCTTTCCGCCAATACGCTCGACGGCTACGAGCGCGATACCCGTCAGTTCCTCGTCTTCCTCACCGCCCATCTCGGCGGACCGCCCCGGCTTTCGGATATCCATACCCTGCGGCCGGCCGATCTGCGCGCCTTTCTCGCGGCCCGCCGCCGCGACGGCGCGGGAGCCCGCTCGCTCGGCCGTCATCTCGCCGGGATGCGTTCGCTTCTTCGTTATCTCGAGCGCCAGGGCCTCGTGAATGCCGCCTCCGCCGGTGCCATCCGCGCGCCGAAACAGCCCAAGTCGCTGCCCAAGCCGCTGACCGACCGGCAGGCGACCGACCTGACGCTCACCGATACCCAGCTCCATGACGAACCGTGGATCGCCGCCCGCGATGCAGCCGTGCTCGCCCTCCTCTACGGCTGCGGCCTGCGCATTTCCGAAGCGCTCGGCCTCCTGCCCGGCGAGATCGAACCCGGCACGACCAGCCTGCGGATCGTCGGCAAGGGCGGCAAGACCCGTATCGTGCCTCTCCTGCCGGTCGTGGCCGAAGCAGTCATCCGCTACCGCGACATCTGCCCCTATCACCTGACGGGCGACCGGCCGCTCTTCCGCGGCGCCCGTGGCGGCGCTCTGCAGCCTGCCATCATCCAGCGGCAGATGCAGAAACTGCGCAGCGCCTTCGGCCTGCCCGACACGGCGACGCCCCACGCGCTCAGGCATTCCTTCGCCACGCATCTGCTGGCCGGCGGCGGTGACCTGCGCACCATCCAGGAACTGCTCGGCCATGCCAGCCTGTCGACGACGCAGGTCTATACCGGCGTCGATACCGCCCGTCTGCTTGACGTCTACGATCGCGCCCATCCGCGCGCATAGCCGAAAAATGCCGGTCCCGGCGTGAACCGATCGTTAACCAAGCCGGTTAAGCACCTGTCGAGCCCCGGTTGCTAACCTCGGACCGAAACATGCGGATCCATGACATGAACCATCCATTTTTTGCCGGCGAGCGTTTCAGGCGCCTACAGGATATCGGCCTCTGGCTGGCTGCGGCAGTCCATGTGGCGCTTCTGGCGTCGCTGCTGCTCGTTCTCGGCATGCTGTCGACGGCCGGCGCCGGGGAGGCCGCTGCCTGCCACGGCAGCAATCTTCTCGACGAGTTGAAGGCCGGAAATCCTGCCGCATACCAGGAAGTCCTCGCCGAGGGGCGCAAGGTGCCGAACGGATCGGGCATATTCTGGAAGATCGAAAAACCCGGTCTCGCCCCGTCCTGGCTGCTCGGCACCATGCATGTCACCGATCCGCGGGTCCTGAAAATGCCGGACGGCGCCGATGCCGCCTTCGACGCGGCCGGCGTCGTGGTCATCGAATCCGACGAAGTGCTGGACGAGAAGAAGGCGATGGCCGGCATCCTGACCCGGCCGGAACTCACCATGTTCACTGATGGCAGCTCCATCGAGACCCTTCTCGGCAAGGACGATCTCGCGCTCCTGGAGGACGGCCTGAAGCAGCGCGGCATTCCGCTGTCCGCCGTTTCGCGCATGAAGCCGTGGATGCTCATGGCATTCGTTTCACAATCGGCCTGCGAAATGGCGCGCAAGGCCAAGGCGACCGCGTTCCTCGACAAGCGGATCGCCATGGACGGCGTCGAAGAGGGCAAGACGGTGAAGGGTCTTGAAACCTATGCCGAGCAGCTTTCCGCCATGGCCGCCATCCCGACGGAAATCCATATGAAGTCGCTTGTCGAGGCAGTCCGGCTCGGACCGCGGATGGACGATGTCTTCGAGACGATGACGCAGCTCTACGTCTCGGGCGAGATTGGCGTGATCACGCCGCTGCTGAAACGGATAGCGCCGGACGGAAGCGACGACGCCGGTTACGCCGAATTCGAGGAACTGGTCGTTACCGGGCGCAATCATCTGATGGCCGAGCGCGCCGCTCCGATCCTGTCGGAAGGCAACGTGTTCATGGCAGTCGGCGCCCTTCACCTGCCCGGCGAAGAAGGCCTTGTCGAACTGCTCGCGAAACAGGGTTTCAAGGTCAGCCCCGCAAGCTGACGAACTCTCGGTTACGTCGCCCCACCCTTGGCGAAGCCGGGCACGGCTCCATATCCCGCTTATGCAGCACGGCTAAAACTCTGGCCGTTGCAGTGGTTTGATGGGTAAGCGCAAGGGGCATCCATGACAGACGCGAGTGAAACACCACCATCCCGCAAGGTCGGCCTGGCGGAAGGTGTCAATCGGCCCGTCTTTTTCTGGTCTGCCGGCATTACCCTGCTTTTCGTCGTGTCCGGCGTCCTGGCCCCAGAAGCATCCGCCGGCGCCTTTGCGGCCGTGCAAAGCTGGATCGTCACCGAACTCGGATGGATCTACCTGCTTGCCGTCGCGATCTTCCTGATGCTGATGCTCTATCTCGGCGTGTCGAGCTACGGAAACATCAAGCTCGGCCCGAACCACTCGGAGCCGGACTTCAGTTATCCGGCCTGGTTTTCCATGCTGTTTGCCGCCGGCATGGGCATCGGCCTCGTCTTCTTCGGCGTCGCCGAACCGGTCAACCACTTCACAAAGCCCCCTGTCGGCGATCCCGCCACCATCGCCGCTGCCCGCACGGCGATGGAGATCAGCTATTTCCACTGGGGCCTGCATGCCTGGGCTGTCTATGCGGTGATCGGCCTCTCGCTCGCCTATTTCTCCTATCGCCACGGCCTGCCGCTCACCATGCGCTCGGCGCTCTATCCGATCATCGGCGAGCGCATCTACGGGCCGATCGGCAATGCCGTCGATATCTTCGCCGTGATCGGCACGCTGTTCGGTGTCGCCACCTCGCTCGG
Source organism: Neorhizobium sp. (assembly GCA_052038935.1). Classification (GTDB taxonomy): domain Bacteria; phylum Pseudomonadota; class Alphaproteobacteria; order Rhizobiales; family Rhizobiaceae; genus Neorhizobium. Next base: position 9,047 of record JBQGDG010000253.1, read on the forward strand.
CCTCGGCGTGCTGCAGGTCAATGCCGGCTTTGCCCATGTGCTCGGCTGGCCGATGGATTTCTGGGTACAGCTGCCTCTGATCGCCGTCATCACCGCCATGGCGACCGTCTCGGTCGCCACCGGCCTCGACAAGGGCATCAAGTTCCTGTCGAACCTCAACATGGTGATGGCGATCGCCCTGATGGCCTTCGTCTTCGTCATGGGGCCGACGACCTTCCTGCTGCGTGCCTTCGTGCAGAATTTCGGCGCCTATCTCGACCAGTTCGTGCTGCGTACCTTCTACATGTACGCCTATGCGCCGAACGACCAGCCGGCCGAATGGCTGGGTGACTGGACGCTGTTCTACTGGGGCTGGTGGATTGCCTGGTCGCCCTTCGTCGGCATGTTCATCGCCCGCATCTCTCGCGGCCGTACCATTCGGCAGTTTATCTTCGGCGTGCTGCTGGTTCCCGCCGGCTTCAGCTTCGCGTGGATGACGGTGTTCGGCGATACTGCGCTCGCCATGCACCTCACGGGCCAAACGACGGCGGTTTCCGATGCCGTGGCCAAGGACGTGACGCTGGCGCTGTTCGTTTTCCTCGAACAGTTCCCGGCAGGCGTCTATGTCTCCTGGTTCGCCATGGCGCTGATCGTCTTCTTCTTCGTCACCGGCGCCGATTCCTCGGCTCTCGTCATCGACACGCTGACGTCGGGCGGGCGCGAGGACGGGCCTGTGGCCCGGCGCGTCTTCTGGGCGATCACCGGCGGCGTCATCGGCGCGGTCCTGCTCGCCGCCGGCGGTCTCGATGCGCTGCAGACGGCCTCGATCGCCGGCGCCCTGCCCTTCACCTTCGTCATGCTGCTGATGTGCTGGGGCCTGTTCCAGGGCCTGCGCCGCGAAGGCGTGCGCCAGAATGCTCTCGT
>JBQGDG010000254.1:0-9269 GCA_052038935.1 Neorhizobium sp.
CCTGAACAGCATCATCCACGACCGCTGCCCGCACGCCTTCACGGTGGCGGAGGAATCCACCGCATGGCCGGGCGTGACGAAGAAGCCGGAAGACGGCGGCCTCGGCTTCGACTTCAAGTGGAACATGGGCTGGATGCACGACACGCTGCATTACATCTCCGACGATCCGGTCTATCGCAAACATCACCACGGCGGCATGACCTTCGGGATGATCTACGCCTATTCAGAGCGCTTCATGCTGCCGATCAGCCATGACGAGGTCGTGCATGGAAAAGGCTCGCTGCTCGGCAAGATGCCGGGTGACTTATGGCAGAAGCTCGCGAACCTGCGGGCCTATTACGGCTTCATGTGGGGGCATCCCGGCAAGAAGCTGCTGTTCATGGGCTCGGAGATCGGCCAGGAGACCGAATGGAACCATGACGGTTCGGTCACCTGGGACCTGCTCGACCGGCCTGAACATGCCGGCATCCAGTTCCTGATCCGCGACCTCAACCGGATCTATGCGAAGGAGCCGGCCCTGCAATACAGCGACCTTCACCCGGAAGGCTTCCAGTGGGCCGTCCCCGACGATGCGGAAAACTCCGTCTACGGCATGCTGCGCACGTCGCAGGACCGCGCCTCCCATATGCTCGTCATGTCGAACATGACGCCCGTGCCGCGCTACGGCTACCGCGTCGGCGTGCCGGACGAGGGTCGCTGGGAGGTGGTGCTGAATACGGATGCCGCAACCTATGGAGGTGCGAATTTCGGCCAGATGGACGCCTGGGCCCAACGCTCGCCGGCACACGGAAAACCGTTCTCTGTCGCTCTCGACCTGCCGGCACTTTCGACGGTGTTTCTGAAGTGGCGGCAGTAGATGCCCAGCCCAGGTTGCACGGCTGACGGGACCGGCATGCCTTTGATACGTCCGGCCGCCATCCATACCTCCTCAGCCCGCCGGATAGAGGCTCGACGGTGCGACCGGATCAAGCCCTCCCCTTGTGGGAGGGTTTCGGGGGGATCGATACGCGAATTCTCGAAAACCGTTCGGGCCGTTTATCCTTCCCGCCAACCTTCCTGATAATTCACCCTCTCCACCCCCGCAAACCGCGCAACCCGCAGCAATTCCGCATCGAGCTTTTCAAACCGGCCGGCCGAGGCGCGTACGCCCTTTTCCAGCCAGAGCCGCCTGACGTCGAGGACGCCCGCCTTGCGGTCGGCCTTCATATCGATACGACCGATCATCCGGTCGCCTTCCAGCAGCGGGAAAACGTAATAGCCGTATTGCCGCTTCGGCTCTGGCACGAAGACCTCGATGCGATAGAAGAAATTGAACAGCCGCTCGGCCCGGTCTCGGTTGCGCAGTAGCGGATCGAAAGGGCTCAGCACACGGATGCGGGCCGGCGGCTCGGGAATGTCGCCGAGGGTTTCCTGAAAGCCCGGCAGGGCGAAAGACGCCCGCGGCCGGCTGCCGTCGGCGGCGCCGATCACGACTTCGACCAGTTCGTCGCGATGGGCGACGACCCAGTCGCGCGCCTCGTTGGGGGTAACGATATCCCAGAAGGCGGCGATCTCGCCGGAAGTGGCGAAACCGAGCCGTTTCAACGCACTGCGGCAGGCCCAGTCGACGAATTCGTCATGCTCCACCTCGGGCTCGTGATGGTGGGCGGCGATCACCCGTTCGGTCAGATCGTAGATCTTCTGGAAATTCACCCGGCCGGCGATCGCCAGCCTGCCGGTGTGCCAGTAATATTCGAGCGCGGTCTTGTTCGGATGCCAGTTCCACCAGCCGCCGGACTTGTGATCCTCCACCTTCATGTCACGCGACATGATGGCGCCGTTCTCGGCTATGTGGCGAAAGGTCTCGTCGAAGGCGGAATCGAACCCCTCGCCATGCCATTTGCGCCAGCGCTCGGCCAGAACCGGCTCGCGGCGGCGGAAACGATGTTTCCAGTAGCGGAACAGCCGCGACGGAATGATCGACGCGTCGTGGGTCCAGTGTTCGAACAGCTCGCCATCCTTTTCCAGCAGGGCGGTCAGGTGTTCGCGCCTGTAGGTCTGGTTGCGGGAGAAGAGGATCATGTGATGCGCACGTTCGACGGTGGCGATGCTGTCCACCTGGACGAAACCTAGATCATCGATCAGTTGCAGCAGATCCGCCTTCGGCAGAGCGCGCCCCGGCGGCTGTGACAGCTGCTGCCGTTCAAGGAAGATCCGCCGCGCCTGTTCGTTCGGAATGAGAATCGCCATGGGGAGAAGAGTATGGCGTCGCCGGGCGCATTTCAATGTTCCTGTTTGGTTCCGAATTCCCCCGGCCGGCATTCCGGTCTATAGACGCCCGCAGAAAACGGGGACTTGTTTTGGACATTCGTTTCGAAAACGTCGAGGTTCGCTTCGAGAACCGCACGATCATCCATCCTCTCAGCCTGACCCTCGGCGAAAGACGTGTCGGCATCATCGGGTTGAACGGATCGGGCAAATCGACCTTCGCGCGGATGATCAACGGGCTCGTCAAGCCCTCGGGCGGCCGGGTCACCGTAAACGGCTTCGATACGATCGCGGCCGAGAGCGCGGCCCGCGGCCAGGCCGGCTTCATCTTCCAGAACCCGCAGAACCAGATCATCCTGCCGATCCTGCACGAGGATATCGCGCTCGGACTGAAATCGCGGAAACTGTCAGGGGTGCAGACGGCCGCGGCCGTCGACAATGTGCTGGCGCGTTTCGGCATAAGCCATCTTCGCGACCGGCGCGCGCATGAACTTTCCGGCGGCGAACTCCAGCTGGCCGCCCTCGCCTCCGTGCTCGTCACGGAACCGAAGATCCTCATCATGGACGAACCGACCAACCAGCTCGACCTGAAAAACCGCAATCTCGTGGCGCGCACGATCGACACGCTGCCCGAGGACGTCATCGTCATCAGCCACGATCTCGAGCTGGTTGCGCGTTTCGACCGGATCCTCCTGTTTCACGAAGGCCGCATCGCCGCGGACGGGGCACCGGGCACGGTGATCGACCGGTACAGAAGCCAAAACGGAGCGGCGGGATGATGCGCTCCCTGCATGTCGCCGGCGACAGCCTTCTCCATCGGCTCGCGCCGGCAGCAAAGCTCCTGGCGCTGGCGGCGGCCAGCATCACTCTCTTCGCCATCGGCAGCTGGCCCGTGCTGGCGGCCGCGGCGGCCTTCGGCCTCGCCGGGCACGTCGTCCTGCGAATCACTGCGCGCGAAATCTGGCTGCGGATGCGCTCGTTTGCGCTCGTCATTGTCGTGGTTGCGCTCTTCACGCTGTTTCTGGACGGTGGGACGCAGGGTCTGGTCGCATTTTTTCGACTGTCGGCTCTGGCGCTGTTTGCCAGTCTGGTGACGGCGACGACCACGACCGGCGATTTTATCGACGTGATCACCAGAGCGGCGGCGCCCCTGGAACGGCTGGGGCTGGTAAAGGCGCAGGATGTCGGCCTTTCGATCGGGCTCGTCATCCGCTTCGTGCCGGAAATCCTCGGTCGCTACGAAGCCATCCGCGATGCCCACTACGCCCGGGGGTTGAAACCGCGCCCGCTTTCCGTCGTCGTTCCGCTGATCATCGCGACGCTCCGCAATGCCGACGAGATCGCATCGGCCATTGACGCCCGGGGCATCCGTGGTCAGAAGTGACAAGGACTCAAGTCTCAAGGGATTACAAGCCATGGCCACCCGCGACCTCGTTCTTGCCGCGCTCTTCGCCTCCATCATCGTGGCACTCGGCCTGGCTCCGCCCGTGATGCTGGGCTTCATTCCCGTGCCCATCCATGCGCAGTCGCTCGGCGTCATGCTGGCCGGCGTCGTGCTCGGCGCCAAGCGCGGCACCATCGCAGTGCTGCTCTTCCTGCTCCTGGCGGCGATCGGCCTGCCGGTCCTGTCCGGCGGCCGCGGCGGCCTCGCCGTGTTCATGGCGCCGCCGACCGGATATCTCCTCGGCTTCGTGCTCGCCGCCTATGTGACCGGCTGGCTTTCGGAAACCCTCGTAGGCCGCGAACAGAGCGGCCTCGTCCAGGGCGTCGGCTTCTTTCTCGCAGCGCTTGCGGGCGGCGTCTTCGTCGACCACCTCTGCGGCATCGTCTGGCTTGCGACCTTCAGCGGAATGGACCTGACGGCCGCCTTCCTCGGCGACCTCGCCTTCGTTCCGGGCGACGTGTTGAAGGCGCTGATCGCCGCGCTGGCCGGCAGGGCCGTCATGGTCGGATATCCGCTGCTGCCGCAGCGGGCCTGAGCAGGATCGGCACGCGCCGGCGAGACACGCCGCCGGCAGTCCGTTTCAATCGAGAAACTTGTAGAGCCAGTCGCGCAGTTCCTCGGGCAGCGCGACCGGATCGCCGCTTTCGGCATCCGTCGCCAGCCAGACGATCTCCACCTCGGCGACGGGTTCGCCACCACCCGTCATGCGGACCAGGAAGCCCGCGGACTTGCCGCCGATCTTGCTGATGCCGACATGGGTATGGACGAGATCGCCGAGTTTCAGCGGCTGATGGAAGGATGCCTGGACCTTTCCGACGATGAAGACGGGATCGTTCGCCTGGCCTTTGCGCCGGCGCCAGAAATCGGCCACGGCTTCCTCGGCCCGATCGATGTAGACCGAGCGGAACATCTGTCCGTTGCTGTCGACATCGCGGAAGGCGACGTGAAATTCCGACGCTTTGACCGTGTTCCTGACCACGCTACCCCCTGAACGAACCTTTCTTCCCACGCGAGTATTCTTTCCGGGCAAACAGGGGCAAGGGCAAGGGCCACGCTTGAAAAAATCGCCCATATGCGCCATGTCGTGATCACGAACGACGAGGCAACCGATAGGGCAGCCCATGACCACGCGCCTCTACGAACATCAGATCTTTCTGGAACACGCCACCCCGGAGGGCCATCCCGAACGGGCCGACAGGCTGCGGTCGCTGGCAATCGCCCTTCAGCACCCGAATTTCGACGCTCTCGACCGCAAGCAGGCGCCGCAGGCCAACGAGGATACCGTGCTGCTCGCCCATCCGGAGGATCATCTGAGATGGGTCATGCGGCAGATCCCGGAAGAGGACACGATCCGCCAGATCGAGGCGGATACGCATGTCGGGCCGAAGAGCCTGCAGGCGGCGCTGACCGGCATCGGCGGTGCGATGGCGGCGGTGGACGATGTCCTGACCGGCAAGGTGGACAATGCCTTCGTCGCGTCGCGTCCCCCGGGCCATCACGCCGAAAAGACCAAGGCGATGGGTTTCTGCCTGTTCAACAATGCGGCGATCGCCGCGCGGCACGCCCAGCGGGCCTATGGAGTCGAGCGCGTCGCGATCGTGGACTGGGACGTTCACCACGGCAACGGTACCCAGGACATCTTCTGGGACGATCCCTCCGTCCTGTTCTGCTCGACGCACCAGATGCCGCTCTACCCGGGCACGGGCGCCAAGAACGAGACCGGCACGAAAAACACGATCGTGAATGCGCCTCTATCCCCCAATGACGGCAGCGAACATTTCCGCGAGGCCTTCAAGGACCGCGTGCTGCCGGCACTCGAAAACTTCCGCCCGGACTTCATCGTCATTTCCGCGGGCTTCGATGCGCACCATCGCGATCCGCTGGCCCAGATCAATCTCGTCGGCGACGATTTCGACTGGGCGACAGGGCGGCTGATGGAAATTGCGGGGAAACACGCCAACAACCGGGTCGTCAGCCTGCTCGAGGGCGGCTATGATCTCGAAGGACTGGCGGAATCCGCCGGCATGCATATCTGCAGACTGATGAGAGGATGAAGGACATGACCGAAACCACCGAGCAGATCGATGTGAGCGGCTATTCCTTCGAAAAGGCGGTCGCCGAACTCGAAAGCATCGTGGCGCGGCTGGAGCGCGGCGATGTGGCCCTCGACGAATCCATCGCGATCTACGAACGCGGCGAAGCCCTGAAGAAACATTGCGAGAAACTCCTGACGGCTGCGGAAAACCGCATCGAGAAGATCCGCCTCGACCGCTCCGGCCGGCCCCAGGGCGTCGAGCCTCTCGACGCGGAATAAAATCCGGCGCCCGCGGCCTGGTCCGGAAAGAGCCAGATCGTTCAAATGCCGCCGAATGTCTTGACCCGTCATTCATCGGTCTTGCCTATCAGGTGAAATAGATTTGGTGGGCCAGGTCTCCAACGGGATCCGGCTTCGGCATATGGCGAGGTTATGGGTCAGATACGCCCTTTGACAGCAGCGGACGTTCCGGCAGTGGCCGCCCTCTTCCAGAGAGCGTTCCGGCGCACGGAAAAGCCGGCGTCGGATGCGCTCGTCGACTGTCTCGGCCGCCTGTATCTCGACCATCCTCTCAGTCACGACAGCCTGCCCTCCTTCGTCCATGAAAGCCCGATCGGGATTTCCGGCTTCGTCGGCCGCCACCGCCTGCCGATGACATTTGCCGGACGCGAGGTGAACGGCGCGCTTCTGAGCACGATCATGGCCGACAACCGGGCCTGCGACCCGCTGATCGGGCCGAAGCTGCTGAAGGCCGCGCTGACAGGGCCGCAGGACTTTTCCTTCACCGAGACCGCCAGCGAGGTTTCGCTTCACATGCTGCAGCGCGCCGGCAGCCTCGGCCTCGCCTCCTACAGTCTCAACTGGATCAGGATCATCCGGCCGGCGCAGTGGCTGGCGGATCAGGCGGCCCGGCGGTTTCGCCCGCTCGGCCTCCTGAGGATCCTGGCGGGCGCCGGCGACGACATGCTGCTCGGGCGCATCCGGTCCGACCGTCCGAGATGGCTCGGCTTCGCACCCAGGAAGAGCGGCAGGGCGGCGGCCGTGGAGGAGATCGATCACCACGCATTCGCGAACCTGTTCGCCGACTTGTCGCAGCGCTTCGCCCTGCGCCCGCGCTGGAGCGCGGAGGATCTTTCGGCGCTCGCGATGGAAGCCGTCCTGAAGCAGGAATTCGGCCCGGCCATCCTCGCATCGGTCTGCGACCAGCGCGGCAGGCCGGTAGGCTGCTTCTTCTATCACTTCCGAAAGGGCTCCGTTGCCCGGGTGCTCCAGGTCATTGCAGCGCCCGGCAGCGAGGGCGCCGTCGTCGATGCGCTGATCGCCCATGCCGCCGACCGGGGCGCTGCGGCCATCATCGGACGGACCGAGCCCTATCTGATGGAAGCGATGCTCGGCCGGCGCATCGGCTTCACCAACACCGCCTCGAGCATGATCCATACCCGCGACGCCGAGATAAAGGCGGCGGTCAAGGGCGGCGATGCGCTGCTGAACGGGCTCGTCGGGGAGCAATGGAGCCGCCTGCTCGGCAATCGCTTCGACTGAGTTATGATCGGATTATACAACATCCTGCTGTTGTCCTTGCCCCTCGCGCCGGGCTAGGGTGGCCTCCATCGACCGCTGGAGACCGGACATGTCCTTTTTTCCCGGAACCGATCCCGTGGCCGGCGACGCCTTCGCCTGCAATGCGATCGAGAACCTCATCATCCCGCGATCCAGCGACATCGGCGGGTTCTCGGTACGCAGGGCGCTGCCGAGCCGCCAGCGCAGGCTGGTCGGGCCGTTCATCTTCTTCGACCGCATGGGGCCGGCGATCCTCAGGCCCGACGAGGCGCTGGACGTCAAGCCGCATCCGCATATCGGCCTCTCCACCGTCACCTATCTCTTCGACGGCGAGATCAAGCATCGCGACAGCCTCGGTACCGAACTCGTGATCCGTCCCGGCGACATCAACCTCATGACCGCCGGACGCGGCATCGTCCATTCGGAACGCACGCCGGAAAACCTGCGCGGCAATTCGCTGTCGATGTCGGGGCTGCAGACCTGGCTCGCCCTGCCCGACGACAAGGAGGAGATCGAGCCCGCCTTCGCCCATACCGGCCAGGAGATGATGCCGCTGATCGAATCCGACGGGGCCAGCGGCCGTGTCGTGATCGGCTCTTTCGAAGGCCTCGCCTCACCTGTTTCCACCTTCACCGACACGCTTTACGTCGATCTGCGGCTCGAGCCCGGAGCGCGCTTCCCGTTCGCGGCCGACCACGAGGAGCGCGCGCTCTACATCCTGTCCGGCGAACTCGACGTGGCCGGCGACCTGTTCGCGCCGGATCAGCTGCTCGTCTTTCGCGCCGGCGACGACATCACCCTGCAGGCCGGACCGCAGGGCTGCCACGTCATGCTTTTCGGCGGCGCGGCGCTGAACTCCAAGCGCTACATCTGGTGGAACTTCGTTTCCTCCTCCAAGGAACGTATCGAGAAGGCCAAGGAGGAATGGCGAACCGGCCGTTTCGACATCGTGCCGGGAGACGAAGAAGAGTTCGTACCCTTGCCCGCAGGCTAAAATCGATTAGAAACCATCCTCGTAAAACTTGAAAATGCCGGTTTCCTACTCAATCTTGAGGCGGAAACCTGCTTCGAGCCAAGAAAAGAGAAGGCAAGCTTCCCGTGACATCCCTCCCCGAGACGCCGCTCCTCGACACCGTCCAGCTTCCCGCCGACCTTCGCCGGATCGAAGATCGCGACCTGACGAAACTTGCCCGCGAAGTGCGTGACGAGATGATCGATGCGGTGTCCAGAACCGGCGGGCATCTCGGCGCCGGGCTCGGCGTGGTGGAACTCACGATCGCCATCCATAAGGTCTTCAACACGCCCGACGACCGGCTGATCTTCGATGTCGGCCACCAGTGCTACCCGCACAAGATCCTGACCGGCCGGCGCGACCGTATCCGCACCCTGCGCCAGGAAGACGGGTTGTCGGGCTTCACGCGCCGGGCGGAAAGCGAATACGATCCCTTCGGCGCGGCGCATTCCTCGACCTCGATCTCGGCCGGCCTCGGCATGGCCGTCGGTTCCGATCTCGCCGGCTCGAAGCGCAACGTCATCGCCGTGATCGGCGACGGCGCCATGTCGGCCGGCATGGCCTACGAGGCGCTCAACAATGCCGGCGCACTGGACGCCCGCCTGATCGTCATCCTCAACGACAACGACATGTCGATCGCTCCGCCCACCGGGGCGATGAGCGCCTATCTGGCCCGCCTTGCCTCCGGCCGCACCTATATGGGCTTCCGCGAGATGGGCAAGAAGCTGACCGGCTATCTCGGCAAGTCGATCGACCGGGCGATCACCCGCGCCGTCGAACACGCCCGCGGTTACGTGACCGGCGGCACGATGTTCGAGGAAATGGGTTTCTACCATATCGGCCCGATCGACGGCCATTCCTTCGAGCATCTCCTGCCCGTGCTGCGCAACGTGCGCGACAATGCCCGCGGCCCGGTGCTGATCCATGTCGTCACCCAGAAGGGCAAGGGCTACCCGCCGGCGGAAGCCGCC
>JBQGDG010000255.1:0-2761 GCA_052038935.1 Neorhizobium sp.
CATGTCGGGCAGTTCGCCGAAGACGAAGGGTGGGACCAGCAGGGTCAGCGCCACGAGGATGAAGGTCACGGTGATATAGATTTCCAGCCGCCCGGGCTGGGTGATGCGGGTGACGGCCGCCGACAGGCGTATCAGCCCCGACACCGCGTGATCGAACCAGCGATCGGGACCCGGACCGAGCGCTTCCAGCATCTGCACCATAAGGGAGCGGACCTCGTCGAGCTTCCAGTAGACGAAGGCGCCGGCCAGAACCGTCAGCACGGACAAGAGCAGCGGCAGGCCGATATGCGGCAGCGCGCCGATCGTCACCGTCACCCGTTCGTCCATGACGGCGCTCGCCATCGGCGAGGAGACATAAGTATGCAGAAGGCCGGAAAAGAGGCCGAAGACGAGACCGAGGCCCGCCAGCACTGCCGGCCCGAGCCAGAGCGACAACGGCGCTTCATGGGGAGATCCGTGAGACGCTTCGTGAACCTCGCCGCCATGCGCATCGGGCCTGTGCCTCGGGGCCCCGACGAAAGGTTTCAGCCCGACCGCGAAGGCGATGGCGAACATCAGCGCATTGCCGACGACGGCAAGCAGGGTGAAGAATACGGCGCGCGGATTTCCGGCCGCCAGCGCCGCGTAGATCTCCTCCTTGGCGAGGAAGCCGGCGAAAAGCGGCAAGCCGCCCATGGAACAGGCGGCGGCAAGCGCCGCGGCGAACGTGATCGGCATCGCCCGGCGCAGGCCGCCGAGCAGCGGCAGTTCGCGGGTCCCGGCCGCATGGTCGATCGCGCCGGCGACCATGAAGAGCGCGCCCTTGAACAGCGAATGGGCGACGAGATAGAGCACCGCCGCCTCGATGGCATGCGGCGAGCCGAACCCGGTCAGCATCACGAGCAGGCCGAGAGAGGCCATGGTCGTATAGGCCAGCATCAGCTTCAGATCAGTCTGGCGGATGCCGATCAGCGTGCCGGCGATCAGGGTCACGCCGCCGAAGAAGGGCAGCAGGATCTCCCAGGCGGGCGTCGCCCCCATGACCGGGTTGAGACGCATGAGCAGGTAGACGCCGGCCTTCACCATCGTGGCGGAATGCAGATAGGCGGAGACGGGCGTCGGCGCCTCCATGGCATTCGGCAGCCAGAAGTGGAACGGAAACTGCGCCGACTTGGTGAAGGCGCCACCGAGGACGAGAATCAGCGTCGGCAGGTAGAAGGGGCTGAGCCGCAGCGCATCGCCGAGATGGACGAGCAGCGACAGCTGGGTGACGCCGGTGACGTTCCAGAGAAAGACGAGGCCGGCGAGCAGCGACAGTCCGCCGGCACCCGTGACGACGAGCGCCTGCAGCGCCGCGCGCCGCGCCGCCTCCCGTTCATGATCGAAACCGATCAGCAGGAAGGAGGCGATCGAGGTCAGTTCCCAATACACGAAGAGCATCAGGAAACTGTCGGAAACGACGAGGCCGAGCATCGCGCCCATGAACAGCATCATGAAGGAAAGGAACCGCCCCTGCTGCGGATGGTCCTTCATGTAACCGCCGGCATAGACGACGATCAGCGTGCCGATGCCGGTGATCAGCAGCGCGAAGGTGAGCGACAGGCCATCGAGGAACCAGGAGAAGGACAGGTTGAAGCTCGGAACCCAGGCATAACCGCCGGTTACCACCTCGCCCGCCGAGACTTCGCCGAGAAAACTGCAGAAATGCAGGAAGGACAGCGCCGGGAAGGCGGCTACGATCCAGGCGGCTCCGGGCCCGGAGCGGGCGACGATCCAAGGAGCCAGGACGGCGGCGACGAAGGGCAGAAAAAGGGCTATCAACGTCCATGCCGGCGCGCCTGCGGCCATAGTTCCTCCCTGTCCTCAACTCTTCCCGTCAGCCGGTCTGTCGGAATTTTCTAGGGGAAACGAACCCGGGCCTCAAGAACATCCGGCCACTAAACACAGATAGCCGGCCTTTTTTCATTCCCGCCGAACGCTTATCTATGGATCAGACCGGAATCGGGATCGATCTTCGGTGGCAAGACACCAGATTCCATACGCCGGCGCTTTGTTTCCCGCGTCCACCGGGACGGCACGCGCCCAGGCAAACGAAAGGAGTGACCATGTCCTCGACCACGACAACCAAAGTCTCCAAGAGCGAAGCCGAATGGCGCGAAGAGCTGACGCCGGAGCAGTTCCACATCCTGCGCCAGGCCGGCACCGAGCGCGCCTTCACGGGCCCGTTCTGGAACTCGAAGGAAAAGGGCATCTACAGCTGCGCCGGCTGCGGCGAGGACCTGTTCGTCTCGGATACCAAATTCGATTCCGGCTGCGGCTGGCCGAGCTATTTCGAGCCGGTCAAGCCGGGCGCCGTGGAGGAGTTCCGCGATAACACGCACGGGATGGTGCGCACCGAAGTGCGCTGCGCCAATTGCGGCGGCCATCTAGGCCATGTCTTCCCCGACGGCCCGCCGCCGACCGGCCTGCGCTACTGCATCAACGGGCATGCGATGAATTTCGAACCGCTGAAATAGATCGGCGGTCTCCTCGAATGAAAACGGCGGCCCGCGAGCCGCCGTTTTTTGTTGCGGGTCCGGACGGTCGAAAACCGGCCGGTCCGAACCCGGCTTCAGCTCTCCGTCCGGCGCGGCAACTAGCCGACGATCTCGACCGTGAAGGCGAAGCGCGCCTTTTCCCCAGGGGCGAGCGTGACGCCGTAAGGACGGGCGGACAGTTCCGCGGACCCGCCGGCTTCGGCCGCCGTGCCGTGCCAGGGTTCGACGCAGAGGAAGGGCGCACC
>JBQGDG010000256.1:0-9650 GCA_052038935.1 Neorhizobium sp.
TCCTCGGCCTCATCGTCATCGTCGGCATGGTGATCCTCTTCCTCACCGCCCTCCTGACCGAGATGCTGACCTCGCGCCTCGTCAAGGACAGCGAGGAAAGCGGTTCTGCGGCGCGCAAGTCGCTCAACGTCCAGTTCGGCCAACAGGAACTCGTCCGCTCGCTCGGCATGTATCCGCAGGTGATCAATCGCTGGGGCAGGCTGCAGGGCACGCATCTCGAACAGCTGATCTCGCTGCTCGGCCGCACCGCGGCGCTTTCCGCCACCTCCAAGGTGACGCGCCAGCTGATCCAGATCGCCATCATCGGCGGCGGCGCGCTGCTCGTCATCGAAGCCGATCTGAATGCCGGCATCATCTTCGCCACCTCGGTCATCGCGTCCCGCGCGCTCGCGCCGATCGAGCAGGTGGTCGGCGGCTGGCGCAGCCTCAAGCAGGGGCGTCTCGCGCTGCAGAAGCTCAACGAGCGCATCGACGCCTTCAAGCTCACCGACAACGTCACGCCGCTGCCGCGCCCGTCGCGCAGCCTGCAGGCCGAACGCGTCGTCTACGTGCCGATGCCGAACGCGCAGCCGATCCTCAAGGGCATTACCGGCGGCTTCGCCCCTCACGAGGCGGTGGCGATCGTCGGGCCTTCGGGCGCCGGCAAGTCCACCTTCGCCCGCATGCTGGTCGGTTATCTCGAACCGACCGGCGGCCAGGTATCGCTCGACGGCCAGGACCTGCGTGCCTGGGACCCGGTCACACGCGGCAGCTACATGGGCTACATGCCGCAGAACGTGACCCTGTTCGAAGGCACGATCCGCGAGAACATCGCCCGCATGCGCGGCGACGACGATCCGCAGCTGGCGATCGAGGCCGCCAAGTTCGTCGGCATCCACGAGCTCATCATGCGTTTCCCGAACGGTTACGACAGCATGATCTCCGACAACGGCTTCCAGCCGTCCGGCGGTCAGCGCCAGCTGCTCGGCCTTGCCCGCGCCTTCTACGGCGGCCCGGCCTTCGTCGTCCTCGACGAGCCGAACGCCAGCCTCGACGGCGATGGCGAGAACATCCTGTTCAACACGATCAAGCGTGCCCGCGCGGCGAAGATCGGTACCATCATCGTGACCCAGCGCCTGTCGCTTCTCCATCATGTGGACAAGGTTCTGGTGCTGAAGGCAGGTCAGGTCGACGCCTATGGTCCGCCGTCGGAGGTTCTGCCGGCGAACGTCCGCGCCGTTCCGAACAAAGCCACCACTTCTTCCTGATCGGGCATGACCATGAACGACAATACCGACATCGAAAAGACAGAGACGGTCACCCGCCCCGGATCGCCCCGGATCGAGGGCCTGAGCCTCGGCTCGCTGCAGAGCTGGTGCGACAAGGTGCCGACCAGCCGCCGCCGCCTGACCATGATCGCCGGCGTCGTGCTGATCACCGTCTTCGGCATCGGCGGCACCTGGGCTGCGACTGCCAAGCTCGGCGGTGCGCTCGTCGCCAGCGGCCGCGTCTTCGCCCAGGGCAACAACCGCGTCGTGCAGCATCTGGAAGGCGGCATCATCGAGAAGATCGCCATCAAGGAAGGCGATCACGTCACCGCCGGCCAGACGCTGCTGCAGCTCGAGGAGACCGCCAACCGCTCGCAGCTCAACCGCGTGCAGCTGGAAAAGGCGATCACCACGATCGAACTCGCCCGCTGGAATGCCGAGCAGGTCGAGGGCACTGAGACCTTCACGGTCGATCCGGCCACGCTCGCGCCCTTCGCCGACGATCCGAGGGTGAAGAAGGCGCTGGAAAACCAGCAGGCGGAATTCACCAGCTCCCGCCAGGCGCGCGAGCAGCAGCTGCTCGTCCTCGACAGCCGCATCGCCAGCGAGAAGGTCAGCATCGGCGCCTACAAGGACCAGGAGGATGCCTACCGGTTCCAGAAAGAGATGCAGGAGAAGGAAGAGAAGGCCTATACCGACCTCTTCGAGATGGGCGTGATACGCCAGAGCCAGATCTTCCAGCTGCGCCGGCAGGTCTCCTCGCTCGACGCGCAGATGAAGAACGCTGTCTCCAACGCGGAGAAGTCGCGCGCCAACATCAAGTCCTCCGAGGACCAGAAGCGCGGCATCCTCTACGAACACGCCCAGGAAGTCAGCAAGAGCATCACCGATGCGCAGAAGCGGCTGAACCAGAGCGAGGACGTCGAGATCCGCCTGACGGACATGCTGCGCCGCGCCAACATCACCTCGCCGGTGGACGGCACGATCCTCAACCTCGCCTTCAAGTCGCTCGGCGCCGTCGTCAAGCCCGGCGACCAGATCGCCGAGGTTCTGCCGAGCACCGCGCCGCTGATGATGGAAGCGTTGATCGCGCCGAAGGACATCACCAAGGTGTTCATCGATCAGGACGTGCAGATCATCTTCCCGAGCGACCAGATGAGCGTGGTTCCGCCGCTGCACGGGAAGGTCCGCTACATCTCGGCCGATACGCTGCAGAGGCGCGAGGACCAGCAGAGCTACTATGTGGTGCACATGGAGCTGAACAAGGACCATCACGGCCGCACCGTCCTGCCGGGCAATGTCGCCGAGGTCTATTTCCAGACCGAAGCGAAGACGCTCGTGCAATATCTCGCCGACCCGATCACCCGGTTTGCACTCAAGGCATATACGGAGTAAGCGGAAAACGCCTGCGGCCCGGCCGCAGGCGTCATGCGGCACGGGCGGGGGAATTTCCTATGGATCGGATCAAAGTCATCGGCGGCCTCAGCGAGCCGCTTCCTTTCTCCGTGACGTTCGGCGACCCCGGCACGCGCCTCTACATCAACGTCTTCGACACCCTGTCGAGCAACACGTTCCTGCATCTCGAATTCGACAAGCCGAACGGCCAGATCCTCGTCAAGGACCGCTATGACGGCGTCTGGTCGAAGCCGGTCGCCCATGCCGCGGAGCTCAAGGGCAGCTTCGTGCGCGGCGAGATCACCTGCGCCGACAGCACGTTCCGCATCCGCCTGAAGGATTTCGAACTGGAGCATCCGGCCCGCGTGCCGGAAGGGCCGAGGATCTGGAACATCTACGGCGATTTCGGCCATTTCAATCTCGGCAAGGACGAGCCCGTCCATATCGCCTATGCGGCGCGCTGGCGCTTCTTTCCCGTCCACAAGCGGCGCGAGGGCAATATCTCGACGCTTCGGGCGCTCGGCTCGCTCGCCGATCTGCCCGCCGGCCTGACCGGCCTCTATCTCTGGGACGGAGACGAGGCGGCGCTGTCGGCCCGGCTGGAGGCGATGGCGTCCTCGTTCGACGAGCTGATGGTCGTCGTCCACGACAGCGGGCTCTACCGCCCGCGTTTCTTCGCCGAACTGCAGAGCCGCCATTTCAACCTTCGGACCTGCCTCGCGGAGACGATGGTCAAGAGCGACGGCAAGGTGCGCAAGATGAAGGGCGCGCTGTTCCTCAACCGGGTCCTGTCGCAGGTGCGTTTCCGCACCGTGATGTTCGTCAATTCATCCGCCGAGGTCGCCGGGCTGCAGGACCTCGTCGCGTCGCGGCGCCTGCGCAGCCGGCAGGACGATTTCGTGCTCCTGGACGAGAAGGCCCGCGGCCGCGTCCAGGCCTTCTCGCTCGGCGAGACGACCCAGTTCGTCGATGCCGACGGCAAGGCGCAGCTGGAGCCGGGCGACCTGGCGCTGCGGCTGGCGCTCCATGGTCCGTCCGTTGCGCCCGGCGCTTCGCTGGAATGGGATATCGGCGACTTGGCGCCGGCGGACGTGCGTCTGACCGTCCACGACCGGCAGAAGAAGATCAAGGCTAAGTCGCGCGCCAAGCTGGTCGTCTTCGTCGTCAGCTGCCGTAAGAACCGGCATCGCCAGCAGGCCATCCGCGACAGCTGGGCGAAGGATGCCCGCAACGCCAATATCGAGGTCTGCTTCGTCGAGGGCCATGCGGCGCAGCGCGAGCCGGTGCTGGTCGACGACCGGCTGATCCTGCCCTGCCCGGATACCTACGAATACCTGTCCCACAAGGTCTGGCACGCCTTCAAGGCGGTGCTTGCCTTCTACGACGCCGACTTCATCATGAAGATCGACGACGACTGCCTGCTCAACCCGCAGAAGCTGCTCGAATTCCGCTACGAGGATTTCGACTACATGGGCAGCGACATCAATGCCGGCAGCCGCACGGCGCTCGACTGGCATCATTCGGCGGTTTCGAACCGGCAGCTCGGCGAACTGATCTTCGAACTGGATGCCGAGCAGACCTGGTATGACGGGCAGGGCGGCTATATCCTGAGCCGCCGCGCGGCGCGGACGCTTGCCTCCACGCCGCTCGCCGATTACCAGCACATGCTCGAGGATTACGCGACCGGGCGGGTCATGAGCCTCGCCGGCTTCCCGGCCACCCGTCTCGATTCGAGCTTCATCTCGGTTCGGGACGCCTTCATAAAGGAAGACCGCGATTACGAGAACGCGGTCATAAGCGACATCGCCGGTGTCGAAAGGATGTTTGAGCTCCATGAAATCATTTCGTCGCGCAATCAGCAGTTTATGGAAGGCAGAAAGCGCTGGCGCTTCGAATTCGCCAAGCCCTAAGGGCAAGGCAAAGGCCAAGCCGAAAACCTACAGCTACGTCTTCATCTTCACCTATGGCCGTTCCGGCTCGACGCTGCTGATGGGTTATCTCAACAGCCTGCCGGGCTTCTGCATCCGCGGCGAGAACTACAATGCGCTCGCCCATCTCTGCGCCGCCTACCGGAGCGCCAGGGACACGCGCGGCCAGATCGCCAAGAAGTCGATGCAGGTCGTCCATCCGTGGTACGGCGCCGATCTCGTCGACCTGGAGAAGATGCGAAAATCCATCCGCGAAACCTTCGTCGGCACCTTCGTCAATCCGCCGGCCGGAACCAGGGTCGTCGGCTGCAAGGAAATCCGCATCAACCGCAACGACATGGTCGATTTCGACGGCTTCCTCGAAACGCTCCAGGAAGTGTTCGGCGACGACGTGAAGATCATCTTCAACCACCGGGACGTCACGGCGACATCGCAGAGCGCCTGGTGGAAGGATACCGCACACGCCTATGCCACCATCAAGGCGATGGACCAGCGGCTGCGCACCAGCCGCTTCACCGATGCGGCAAACGTCTTCCACGTCGAATACGAGGAACTGATCAAGGGTCCCGATCACGCCCGCGATCTTGCGGCCTTCCTCGGCGTGCCTTTCGATCCCGAGGCCTATGACGGCGTGATGTCGACGCGGCACTCGTACTGATCGGCTCCGGCAGGCGCGCTCAGAGCCACTCGCCCTGGTTCATCAGGCCGAGTGCGACGAGTTGCGCCGTGCCTTCGTAACGCATGCTCAGGCCGTCGGCGAAGACGGTTTTTTCCAGAGCTTCGCGGTCGCGCTTCCGCCTCGGCCTGTCGCTCTCCGGCCGACGGGATGCAGCGGCGTCCGCGGCTGGCACGACGAAGGCGAAGCGGAAGAGGCAGGCCGAGAGCAGGATGCCGCCCTTGCCGGTCATGCGGTT
The DNA here is from genome assembly GCA_052038935.1 of Neorhizobium sp. Lineage (GTDB taxonomy): Bacteria > Pseudomonadota > Alphaproteobacteria > Rhizobiales > Rhizobiaceae > Neorhizobium. Next base: position 5,485 of record JBQGDG010000256.1, read on the forward strand.
GAGCGCATGGGGCCGCATCGACCGGCCGCCGCTCTCGTAGCGGTACCCTTTCCTCCACCAGACGACCGGGATCCTGTTCAGCGCCGGCGCGTCCTTCGGTTTCGACGCGTAGAACGCCCGCAGGCGAGGGCCGCCCTGTATGAGCGTGCCGGATTCGGCATTCGTCTTCTGCACATAACCGCCGGCGTCGAAGAACGGGCAAAGGTCGAAGGGGTTTTGGCCGGGCTCGAGCACCGTCTCCGCGGCGGGGCGGTCGCCATAAGCGTCGAGCGTCAGGGCACCCATGCCGGCCTGGCCGGTCTCGCGCATGAACTGGCCGAGATCCTTCAGCGAGCGCGTTTCCATGAAGGGATAGACCAGCATCTCGTCGGGACCGACGGTGACGCAGAGCCGGCCACGGCCGATCCGCCCGAGCAGGTAGTTATACCAGTAGGCGCCGAAGCCGGCCGCCTTGTGGGACTTGTCGGTATGCCAGACGGAGACGTCCTGCCTGTCCGCAGCCCAGTCCGCGAACCCGTCGGTCGAACCGTTGTCGATGAAGACGAAATGATCGACGCCGAGCGCCTTGTAGTGGGCGTGGAAGAAGTCCATCCGCGGCATCGCGTTACGGACGCGGCAGAAGACGATGCAGCGATCTTCCAGCCGGATGCGTCGCTGCCGGCCTTTCAGCTGCCTGCCGAAACGCAGGTCGCGCCATGTGTCGAGCAGCCGGCGACAGGCGGCGCTGCTTTTGATCCGGTTGCGCAATCCATGCTCTGCCATCAGATGCGCGGCTCCCCGGTCGCGGCAAGGTGCGGTGCGATCCTGCGCCAGTCGTAATCCGCGAATGCCGCGATCAGGTCGTCCAGAACGTCGAAGAACGGATCCATCGCGGTGCCGTGCAGGCCGCGTTTTTCCGCACGCCAGCGTTCGTCCAGACCTGCGGACCCCCCGGAGAGAACGAGCGCCGGCCGATGGTCGCGATCGAGGAAGCTGCGCTTCAGCACCTCGAAATATCCGGAGCCGAAGCGACGGGACGCGGCGATCTCCAGCTGCAGGAGGCCGGCTCCGCTGTCGGCATCCTGTTCCTTCAGCGGCAGTGCATCGGCTTCGAGCAGCAGATAGGAAAACAGCTCTCGCCAGGCATCGTCCTGCCCGCCGGCGACAAGCGGGATGACGAGGGCGGACGTCCCGTCCAGCAGCGCCCTGTCGAGTTTCGGATCGTCGCCCGGGCACAGTTCGATGACCGGCAGGCCGGCGCTTCGCGAGAGCAGGTCGGTCAGGTAGAGCGCCCTGTCATGGTCACGCAGCGGGATGGTTTCGCGCCGGATGCCCGGAAGTTTCGCCTTGGCCGGCGCAAAAACCCGGCCAAGCACTTGCAGCCCGGGCGTCGATTGCAGCATTTCCCGGGCGAGAGCCGTCAGTTGCGGTGCGCCATAGAGAACGACGAAAGGCCGGCGGATCGCCGCCAGGTTCCTCTTCCAGTTCCGCGTGCCGCTGGCCGGATCGAAGATGCGGCCGTAACCCTTGCCGACAGGCAGCCGCGGAACGGGCTCTCTGGCGACCGATGGAGAAGGCGGCATGCCCAAATGCGGCTCACCGGTCCGCGATCGGGACAGATTCCGCCGCAGCAGCTTGGCGCTCGGGGCGATCTTGCGGGCGAAAAAGAACGGCTGCTGCGCAAGCCAGTCGTAATGGTCGTCGTAGAGGACCACCGGCTTGCCGAAGGCGTTGAAGTTCACCAGCGTCGGAATCCAGTCCCCCGTTGGATTGGCGCCGCGGACCATCGGAACGATGGTCTGGAAGAAGGTCTCGTCCGGTATCCACACCTGGCGGAAAAAGCGGAAGGCGGCAGGATTGGCGTCGATCCACCCGAGGACCCCGTCCATCGTCCGGCGCCGCAGGCACCACCATTGCGATCCGTAACGCGGTGTCAGGTCTGGACGCCTGCGCCTTATGCCCAGCCTTCGCTGCAGCGCCGTGGCGAACTCGAACAGTTCGCGCCGGCGGGAAAAACTGAACGGGAAATAATAGCTGTATCGCTCGTCGCGCAGCCCACCCTTGATCCAGCTCTCGTCCTGGCTCTCGATGAAATCGAGATCCGCATGCTCATCGAGGAATGCGCGGAGCATGTCGAGCGGCTTGAGCGGAAAGCACGAGGAACTCACGAGATACGCGTGGGAATAGTCTCCCCCGTGGCGCTGCAGGACCCGCATCGCATTGACGGTCGCCTCGACCAGCCCGAATTCGCCCCATCCGCATGCGATGCGCTCCTCGACGAGAAAAACCCTGTCGGATCCCCTGTAGCGCTCCTTCAGCCTGTCGAAGGCCCGGATAGGCGATTTCCGGTCATAGTGGATGGCGAGAATGCATGTATCATCTCCTTCGAGAAGCGCATCGGCGGCGTCGGCGACGACGTCTGCTGCCTCATGCGCCAGGAGGATGAATGCTAATTTCGCCATATTCGGTTTATCTCCTTATGCTTGGTATGTCAGGCCCCGTATGGCAGTCAACAGATGACCCTGCGCTCCGGCGTAGCCAGGAAGAAAGAGGCGTCACATGGACTTGAAAGGACAAGGCATCGCGGCGGCAAAGGTGCTCGCGGCGGCACTCGGAGCCATCCCCGTGGTACTCGCCGTCGGCGGCAGCGCGGCAGCCGGCGATTTCGGCCTTCCGGCCAAATGCGATCTCGGTACGGATTGCTTCTTCCAGCAATATGTCGACATGGATGCCGGAAAGGAGGCGAAGGATCCCCTCTGCGGCGCCAAGACCTATAACGACCACAAGGGAACGGATCTTCGTATTCTTTCGATGCGCGACGTCGAACGTCGCGTGCCGGTCGTCGCGGTAGGCGAGGGCCGCGTCCTGCGCGTTCGTGATGGCGAACCTGACAAGCTGATGGAAACCCAGAGCGACCGCGCGGCCGTCGCCGGCAAGGAATGTGGCAACGGCCTGGTGATGAGCCTGACATCCGGTTACGAGGTCCAGTATTGCCATATGCGCGAGGGCAGCCTGGTCGTGAAGGCCGGCGAGACCGTCACCAAGGGCCAGCAGCTCGGCGATGTCGGGTCGTCCGGCATGGCGCAGTTTCCCCATGTCCACATTACCGTCCGCAAGGGTGAGGACGTCGTCGATCCGCTGACTGGCCGGACGATGGCGGCCGGCTGCAGTGCCGATTTCGCCAAGGACGCCTCGCTGTTCGAACCCGGCATCGTCGACCGGATAAATCCGGCCGCACCGGAAATCCTCGCCATGGGTATCGCCGGTGAGCCGGTCAAGCATGCCAGCCTCGTCGAGGATGGTCCGCCACCGACGGTAACGGCCAAGGATCCGATCTTCGTCGCCTGGGGCTGGTTCGCCAATCTCGAACAGGGGGACCGCATCCGCATCGCTTTGAAGGCCGCGGATGGCGCGACAGTCGCCGAAGTGACCGCCGAGCCCGTCGATCGCAACAAGGCGACCTATTCGGCCTTTGCCGGCAAGAAGCGATCCCTGCCGGCGGGCGATTACGAGGCGACGGTCGCCGTCCTTCGTCAGGACAGGATCGTTGCGACGAAAACGGGACGTTATTCGGTTTCGGCCCAGTAATCGTCGTCGCAGTCCCTGAACAGGCGAAACCCCGCCATGGCTCGAATGGCGGGGTTTCGTTTTCTGATGCTTTCGGCGGCCGATGTCCGTTCGGTCGCGGTCAGGTCCGGGGCTTGAGGTTTTCCGGGTCGTAGAGCGGCTTGTAGCCGACGGCGGCGACCTCGACCGGGAAATCCTCGTTGAAGTAGTTCACGGTCAGCTTGCGGCCGACCTGGCAATAATCCCAGGGCAGATAGGCGAGAGCGATGTTCCTGCCGATCGTCGGCCCATAGGCGACCGAGGTCGTGTAGGAGATGCGGCCCAGCTCGTCGACCAGCGTCTTGCCGGTGTCGGGGTCGAGGACCGGCATGGAGCCGACCGGATAGCGCTTGACCCCTTTGCTGTCGGTGTTTTCCGTCATGACGAGCGTGCAGAGCATGGCCGGCTGATTGGCGCGCGCCTTGTATTCCAGATGCTTCGCCTTGCCGCGGAAATCGGCTTCCTTGACCTTCGGACGGGCGAGATCGGCCTCGATCAGGTTATACTGGGTCAGGAGATCGCCGTTCTGCAGGCGCAGCGATTTTTCCATGCGGCGGGAGTTGGCATAGGTCTCGACGCCG
>JBQGDG010000257.1:0-2627 GCA_052038935.1 Neorhizobium sp.
GGCGGTTCCATGGTGGAGGTCCAGAAGAACATGGCGCATCTGCCCAAGAGCGATCTCGAAGCCATCGCCGCCTACCTCAAGGCGGTACCGTCTCGCTGAGGGATGAAACTTGCAGCTCCTCCTCGATGTGCTATATTTGTAGCACATCGAGGACATCGACATGACTGTCACCACAAAGATCAGACGGCAAGGCGGGGCAGCCGTTGTAACCATACCCCCCGCGCTGCTCAAGCTGATGGAGCTCGAGATCGGCGATCAGCTTTCGCTTGAACTCACCGATGGAGAGCTGGTCGTAAAGCCGCTCAGGACCGCGAAAAGACGCTACAAGCTCAGCGAATTGCTGGAAGGCAAGGAGGCTGTCTCCACGCTGAATACGGATCTGGCCTGGGCAATGGAGGGCGACCCTGTCGGCCACGAGATCTCCTGATGGTCCGTAGTAACATACCCAATCGCGGAGACGTATTCTGGATCGACCCGAATCCCGTGTCGGGTCGTGAGATGAAGGACCGGCACCGGTTCGTCGTGATAACCCCGCGCGAGATCAACGCTCTGGGAGTCAGTATCACGGTGCCGGTTACGAGCGGCGGCGCCTTTGCTCGCAGCACCGGTCTGACGGTACCGATTTCCGGACATGAAACGAGCGGCGTCGCGGTATGCAATCAGGTCCGCAGCTTCGATATCCCGGCCCGCATCCAGAACAAGACTGCAAGATTTATAGAGACGCTCGATCGCGATACGATCGATGAAATCGTTGCGCGGGTCGTAAGCGCCATAGATCCGGCGGCAGAGTAGTTGCCCGACATCTTGCTCGATGAGAAGCGGGCTCACCGATGCTCGGCGGCGAACGGGGTGAGTTCCTCTTCCGCCGTCGCGTTCCACAGGCCGAGCCCTTTCAGCACTTCCACGGTGAACGTAAAGGGTGCGGTGCCGGCGGCCGTCACGACGCCCCCGGCGAGCACCGCGCGCGGCCCCTCCGCATAGAGCTCCGCCCCGGAATAGGCGGGATACTTCTGGTGCGAGGCGAGCGAGTTGCCGGTGTGCTCCACGCCGTTCAGCACGCCCGTGCCGGCCAGCATGCTGGCGGCGGCGCAGATGCCGGCCGTCATCTTGCCGTGTTCGCGGAACGCCCGGATCAGGTCGTCGAGCCCTTCCGGCACGATCTCCTTTTCCCAGGCGAGCCCGCCGGGCACGACGATCGCGTCGAAATCCTGCGGTTTCAGGTCGGCATAGGCGAGGTCGGGCGTCACGTTGAGCCCGCCCATCGATGTCACCGGTGCGCCATCGGCGGTCGCCGTGGTGACGGCGACGTCGAGATAGCTGCGCGCCACCGCCATCAGCAGCGCGCATTCCCAATCGGCGAAATCCGGCGTGAGCGCCACGGCGATCGCTGTCATCGCTTGCTTCTCCTCGTCGCTTGGCCGGCGCCGTCAGGCCAGTGCCTGCATGTAGCGCATGCCGGTCACCGGCCGCGGCTTGAAATCCATCTGCTCGTAGAAACGGTGCGCGGCGAAATTGCCGGTTGCGGCGCTGACCGAAAGATAACCGCAGCCGGCATTGCGGGCAAGTTCACGGGCGCGGGCGACGAGATGCTGGCCGATGCCGTGGCCGCGATGGCCGTCGCGGACGAAAAGATGGTGCACGTCCATGCCGCGGTCGCCTTCCTGGGCACGGTAGAGCGGCACGAGAATGGCGTATCCGATCAGCCCTTCGCCGGTATCGGCGACGATGGCGGTAATCCAGGGCATGTCGCCGAACAGGTCGCGCTCGAGCTTTTCCGGCGTGATCGCTGCCGCGTCGTTGTGATGGGCGGCTAGCGCGGCGATCATCTCGTTGAGTTCGGGCAGGTCGTGGCGCTTGGCGGCGCGGATCGTCACGACGGAGGGGCGGGGAAGGGAGATCTCGGTATCTTCGGTCATTGTCGGCATCCTTTTTCGGTCTCGTCGTGCCGTCAGGTGCCGTTTGATACAACAAAGCCGCCTGACGGCGGCTTGTTGACATGATGATCTGTCGAGCCGCCCTTTACAGGTAGGCCCAAAAATACGTTGCGGCGATTGGCGTGCGCGTCTTCATCATGAAAGCTTCATGCGCTCCGGGGCTCGCAATGTCAAGCGCCTGTGATCAACCGCGGCAGGGCAGGGTTCGGGCCCATGCCGGATGCGCTGCCGGCGGGGTTCTTCGCACCGCGCCTCGGCTTGTCCGTCAGTGTTCCCCGTCGCACAGGCCGTGGTCGGAGAGTGAGCGGATCACGTAGCATTCCTCGATCGAATGGCCGCCGTCGCAATGGGAGACGATGCGATCCAGTTCCTGTTCGAGCTTCTTCAGCTTGGCGATCTTGTCGCGGACGCTGGCGAGATGATCGGCAGCGATCCGGTCGGCGTCGCCGCAGGGACTATGCGGATGGGCGCTGAGCGCGATCAGTTCGCGAATGGCCGATATGTCGAGGCCGAGGTCGCGCGCATGGCGGATGAAGGCGAGCCGCTCGAGATCCTGCCGCTCGTAGCGGCGCTGGTTGCCTTCCGATCGTTCCGCCGCCTCGATCAGCCCCATCTGCTCGTAATAACGGATGGTGGGGATCTTGACGCCGGTGCGCCGCGAAAGATCGCCGATCGACAGCATGCTCATACCTC